>NZ_CP029347.1:0-321494 GCF_003143555.1 Saliniradius amylolyticus | reverse complement strand
CTCTAATGGCTTAATTACACCTTGTTTGTAGATGTTGGATGATAGAATAGAAATTTTCAGGGGATTACACTGCTTTTTTAGCCCCTCTAACTTCTTAACAACTTTATGTCTTTGAAGGTTATTTATTAACGCTTGAAAGTTATCCAGAACAAATTTTTTATCCTCCAGACGTTGTAGCTCCAGCTCTTTCTTTTCAATCAGCTTGACTAAATCTTCATCCGATTGTACCGCTTTAATTTGTTCAGAAATGCTCTGTGAGATCTGTCTGATAGATTGTACCGCCGATATATCAAGAATTTCATCCTCTGAAGGCAGTTCAGAGTCTTCGATAAGCTTCATCTTTCTCTCAGAAAGCTTTTCAAACAAAACCATAAACTTTTCTGACAAACCAGGCTCAATACTCTCTAACTCATCAAGAGCCGTTTTATGCTCATGAATTCTCAAGTCTTGAGATCGAATCAGCTCCTCTACGTTTCGCAGTGATTCATAAGCTTTATTTGCTTCGGTAGCGGCGTTATCGGACAAAAACTTATGAAGAGCAGCTAATCTGTTGCCACTCTCCTCAGAGATAACTTGCAAACACAATGGACAGTTATCCCCTGTTTCGGGGGGGAAATGATTGGAATGAGGTTCCTGTTCAACAAATTGCTTCGCCGATTTCCAAACTTCTTGCCATTGGATTCCAGTGACTGTATCCAAGGGCAGTCCATCTAAAGTTGCTTTCTTTATCGCTTCTGCTTGTTGTTTCTTTTGCTTGTAATCCTGTTGTAACTTCCTGAGCTGCTCAATTGATTTATCACCCAAGCACTTAAGTGCTGATATCGTCATATTCCCCAGTGGCTTTAGCAGTTCTCTCTGCTGCCTCAGCTTCTTTTTCAAGGTTTCTGGTGTTTGCAACTTATCATGTGCGATTTCTTGTCGTAGTGGCTCAATCCGCGCCACTTCTTTTGCGGTGGCTCGATGCTTCTCAATATCACTTTCTTTGTGTTTGTACGATAGACTGTTTACAACTTTAGCAATATCGCTTGATGAGTTGAGAGTACTGACATGCTCGAAACCGTTACCCGGCATTATCTCCTCATCAACAATGTCTTTAACGTAGTTAACCGCAGCAGTAAGTTCATCTAACAAGTTCAGCCCAGACGGCTTGAAGCCCAGCGCATCCTCTTTGTTGACATAGTGGTGTGCAGAGCTCGTGTCAAAGACCCTAATTGCTTTGAGTGCACCTGTACTCGGTTCGTCCAAAGTCCAAGAATGTTCGTTATCTTTAGAACCCACAGTGAAAGATATCTCAGCACTAGGAGGGGGATTGTTTGCTTCGAACACATTACCTAGAATTTTCGGATCGCTACCTCGCGTTAAACAAGCACTCTTTAGAATATTTGCGTAGCTGGACTTACCTGCCCCATTGTCTCCGTAGACAACGAAGAGTCCAGACTGGTTAAAGTCAATAGTCTGATTCCTAGCTAAAGCGCCAACACCCAATACATTGCCCAGTGATCTGATATTAACGACTTCTTCTTCGCTAGTGTGCCCTGAAAAATCTATCGGTTGGGTCGCATTATCGAACTCATCAGTTACATCAGCCAGCTCATGTTCAATTAGTGCCAGTTCATAAACCTCATGGAGTAACTCATCATCCAGGCCTCCATTTTCCAGTGCAAGCCGAACGCTCTGTCTCCACCAAACAGGCTTGTCCTTGATCCATTTTTCTATTTGTTCGATTGGAGTCATGCAATCTCCTTATATGTATTAAATTCCTTAGCTCGGTCATCTCTTCGCTGACTTGTCTTCTACAAGACATGCCCTAGGTACAAGTCATTTGGCAATTACGATATACAAAAGCAAGCATAGCCGTATGTGGCCAGAGTCCAGTGGATTGTAGTTTTTACTCAATAAGCAAACAATTTCCATCTTCCAAGTTCATGGTATAACGCAAAACGGCACTGCTTAGCTTGTCATCGCCCATGACTGGATATGAAACATCTTCCCACTCCGGATTTTCCAGTCCATGAGACTCAGCATGCTCAAAACCTTTACTCTTCAAGGCTTCTAAAGATTGAGACTCCCGCAATACCTCTCTTGGCTTGCTCAAATCGTCGCTTGGTCCAATCGATAAACACTTTTTAGCGGTCATAGTCCCTCCGAAAAAGATAACGCTGCATTAAGCGGCTTGTCCGCAGCTGTGACTTGTTAGCTGTCAGATTGCTGCGAACGGGATAACACATTCGTTTTTTGTAGTGATCGATACCATTTGATAGAGAAACTGCTTTGGTGCGAGACTAACAAACTCACTAACCAAAGGCCGCAACGCACCTTCGAATAGCGATTTAATTTCCGAAGGCCGGTACCTCGCAGCACTCCCTAAATAAAACATTGCAAGTAAGCTATAGGAGAGCTGAGGAAGATCCCCAGGACGCAGATCAACGTAGTACCGATAACCCTTATTCGTTAAAATGGGAACGATATCCAGTTTCTGATAATCAGCCAGAATATTTTTGTATATTCGGTGAATATTTTCTTGGCTGAAGGATTTACGTTTAGCCGCTCTAAACACAACCTTCTTATCTCGCGGGTAACCTTCCTTGAAGTATTTTTTACGTTCGCCCTTTAGAAACTTATCTACTTCTACTTTAGCTTCTTGTTCTTTTTGGTAGATCACCTCAGTAAAGAGTTTGTCTCTCGCTTTATTTACTTGAAATTCGATATCTACAGGCAGAAGCTTTCTTTTCGAGCGATGTCCTAAACTAGTATAGATGCTGTGCACTTCTGGTATGTGAGACATAGCTTGCTCTAGCCTTACCTCATGCACTAACCTGACCGGCTTGCCCAACAAACGGGTGAATTCATAAAAAATATTTACCGCTTCCCGCATTTTACCTTTGACTTCCACCGTCTGTTCTTTGGCAACCGGCAACACCAGTCCATGATGCTCATGGGTCGACTCTAAAGGGACATCATTTAGACTCAAGAAACATTTAACAAGGTCCAGCATACCGTAGTAGAGCAAAGCACCTTTCGCAGGCAGCGGACTAACTCCAGCGGCTTTATAGAAGTCCTCCGCTAGCCCCGCATAATACATAGCACGCTCGATTTTTTTCCTATTATTACCGCGAGTATTATTTAGCCGAAGCTGTAGGTCTGAGCTGAGAAACGACCAAGGATCGCTAGTTAAAATTTGCTGGTCACCAGCATCAAGCGAAACAAAGGAGTATCGAATCTTGTTGTATTTATAAAGGGCCAACTCCCCTTCTTCTATTTGCTTTGCCACTACCTCTCCTTGTGAAATTTAAAGCTCAGGACATGCACTGTTTTGGAGCCGCGCAGCGGCGGAAAATCGGTCGCTGTGCAGCCGATTGTTAAGCATTATCTTGGCGGATTGGCCCATGATGGAAAATGTCCTCAAAAAAAGTATCCGGTATTTTTGAAAACTCAGTATCTAAAAAAGATCGTAGCTTACGTCTCCGCGTAGATTCTCCGTTAGCTTTCATCACGTTATCAAAAACCTCCACTAAACCCCGCTGCTCCAACCGTGAAATGAAGCCCTGCATCGTGTGTAGCTGAGGCTCAAGTTGTTCATCTAGTGCTCGCACATAGCGGACTGTAATTGCAATGAGGGTCGTGAAGTCCTTCAGAGTTATCTGGCTAGAGTCGAAATTGTCTAAGGTTTGCTGTATGTCAATACCCGCGTGCCTTTGCTTAATAACCTGCTCGTGTTCAAGGAGAAGTTTCCTCTGACGCGGAGTCAATCCATTTTTCGCGCTATGAACGACCCGATTCCGCCATCGCACTAGCAGAACAACCATCGGCCACCAGTAAGGCTTAGCATCTGAAAGACATTTTGACACTTCAACAACTCTGTCTGCTGCTCCCTCGGTAGATAGTGCTGTATATAGAATCTCGTCCTCAGTTGAACAATCTTTGAGGAAGTCCAGGTACTTGAGAAGCGCCTCTTCAACAAAAACCAGCGACGCTCGAAGGGAAAATATTCTTGCTTTTGAGGCAGAGGTCTCAGGATTAGAACTTTTCCAGCCAATTGTCAGATCATCAGGTTTTGTGACGGTCCCTGTTCGCACAGCAGCCAAGCCAACACATATTGTGTTAACTGAATGGACAGCATCGCCAACAACTTCTAAGAATTGCTTGAGACCTTCACTTTCCATAACTTACTCATGTAATGGTGGTGCCGTGAGGGTTCGAACCTCAGTTTCCCGCTTTCACAAACCGACATAATCGGCGGGCGTCTTAGGCCACTAGACGACAGCACCAAATTTTCCGCTTAAAAGCATCTTATCCCAACCGTGCAAGGTCAGCTTCCTTAAAAGCTAGATTACCCTCTCAGGTCAGAAAGTCCAATGTCTGCTGTTTGTTGACCGTCAGTACCAAGTGTTAATCCGAGTAAGAAGTCTGTCGGGTGATGAGTGAACAGCTTCCGTCTTATACACGTTGCGACGACCAATCCAATATCTTCTCTGCCAAGTCGTCTTCGACACAGAACAAGAAGGCGGTTGGCACTTCGAGCACCTCACTGAGCGCCACTACCATTTTAAAGTCTGGGGTATGAACACCACGTTCGTACTGGTTCATGCGTGCAGACGCAACAAACTTATCCATCCCCGCCAGTATGCCTAGTCGCTTTTGGGACAGACCAAGTCTCGTTCGTGCTTGCTTTAGCCGTATGGGAAACGGCGAACCATCATTAGTTTTCAAGTGGTGTAAGACATCCGCTATTGAAAACTAAGATTTTCTTAGCTTTAATAAAGCCTAGATACTAAGGAATACTTAGCTTTCAATTTGGCATGCCAAATTGAAGCAGAGGAAATGCTGATGCTGGAAACGTTTGTGTGTGTAGTGGTGGGGGCGGTCTTCGTGTTATTGAGCTTGTTTTCCGATGATGGCCAGTCATCAGAAAAGAGTGATCAACTTGATCAGATGGATGATGGTATGGGCAATATCATTGCCGATGGTGAGCATATGAGCCGTTCTGAAGCAGAGGATGCTCAAGCCAGAGGTGAGTTGTACGACACCTACTACTAAGCCCAATTTGGCATGCCAAATTGGGATTGGCGGTTTGTGGCTAGCACTCTCCTCCCCGCGTACCGGCTATACTGCTTTTAGAGGCGTAACGATGACTCCATACGATTGGTTTCAAATGTGGGTATTGATGGTTTTAGCCATTCGATCTAGCCGCCGTTACGACAGGCTCAAACATGATCTTTTTGAAGCAATTAGAGAAGGGAGAATATGACTATGGCCCCTGTATTTGCTGGCTGCACATTGATATTGGGAACAGTGGTATTTTTTGCTGTTCTATTCCACCGAGCTCAATCAGAAGAGCAGAACGAACTTCGGTGAACGATTAGCCTACCAAAGTCTGGATCTAGCCGATTCAGAGCATCAATCGTCCAAATATATGCTTGGTTAAGTATGCCTGTTGCTAACCAAATAAAAGCGCAGGACTTCAATATCCATATAAATCAGAAACATAAACTCAACAAAGTATAAATAAAAAACCCCGACTCACTTAGGGGGGCTTTTCTGAGAATTTTATTTTGCCGTTCGTCACAATCCCTTTGTCGCTGTTTGGTGAAGAGGGTAACGGCTGTGTTCATATCAAGAGATGAGCTACAAGAGCTTACAGGCTATAAGAAGAAATCGCTGCAAGTTCAGCAGTTGCAAGACTTTGGCATTCCATTTGAAGTCAATCGACTGGGAGCGCCCATTGTACTTCGTTCAAGTGTTGAAGACGCCCTATCGATTTCTAAATCGCCAAAGCGGCGCACTCACTCCATCAACCTAAAATCTCTTCACGAAGCAAAAGCGAGGTAAATATGGGCAGAAAGCGAAAAAGTGGTGGTCACTTGCCGGAGCGCATGTATCACCACAAAGGAACCTACTACCTAGTAGACAAAGACAACAAATGGACCAACTTAGGCAAATCACTCCCCAAGGCGATGGCCAAATATCACAAGCTTGTGCCATCACAACGAGCGATTCGCACTATGGGAGAGCTGATCGACCGATACATGGTCGAGGTGTCACCCAATAATGCACCGACAACATACAAGAGTGAAATAGCGGCCGCGAAGCTACTTAGAGCGGCATTCAATGAAATGGACCCACGAGATGTTACACCCGTGACCATTTACGAATACATCGACTATCGGAGCCAGACAGCGCCTGTGAGAGTAAACCGCGAGATATCACTGCTCAGCTCCATCTTCACAAAAGGTATTCGCTGGGGCGCTCTAGAGGCCAATCCTTGTCGTGACGTGAAGAAGAACCCTGAGCGTCCACGGCAACGGTACGTGTCAGACGAGGAGTTGGCCGCCTTTAAGAGCTTCATTCCCCAGTGGCTGTCACTGTATATCGATTTAAAATGCCTGACGGGGCTGAGACAGACTGACATGCTCGCGCTTCGCTTTGATTCATTTATCGAGGAAGGTCTGCTGACAGGCATGAGCAAGACAGAAAAAAGAACGGGTAAAAAATTCCTGTTTGAATGGTCAGATCAATTTAAGGCCACCGTGGATAAAATTCGTGGGCAATCTGGCAAAGTCAAAAGTCTTTATCTGTTCTCAACTCGTCAAGGTCAACCTTACACGGCGGATGGCTTTCGTAGTATCTGGCATCGATGGATGGTCAAAGCACTGGAAGAAGGTGTGCTTGAAGAGCGCTTTCAAGAAAGAGACATTCGCAAGAAGACCGCCAGCGAGATAGACCTGGAACACGCCAAATTGCTCTTAGGGCATGAAAGTGTTAAAACAACTTTGCGAAACTACAGGCTGCTGCCCACGAGAGTGAAGCCGTCAAAGTAGTTTTTTGGAAAAACTGGATTTATTTGGAAAGTCGGGACCGGCGACCAGATACAAAAAACCCCGCAAATGCTTGCAGGGCTTGATGTAAGAATGGTGCCCGGAGGCGGAATCGAACCACCGACACGAGGATTTTCAATCCTCTGCTCTACCGACTGAGCTATCCGGGCGAAATTTTGTGAGCGCGTTGCGCTGTGGGTGCGTATTAAACGGTTTCTGGCCCTCGGAGTCAACCCATTTTTAAGACTTTGTGACTCTTTGCGCAAGCTTTAGCCAATTTGGTGCGTTTTACTGCCAATTGGTCACCAAATTCAGCTCTCCGGCGGCACATAACCGTCGATTTGTACCTCTTTGCCTTCGAACAGAAAGGCTTCCATCTCTTTCTCTAAAAACGCCCTGTCCTGCGGGTCCATCATATTGAGCTTCTTCTCATTAATCAGCATGGTCTGCTTCTTCTGCCACTCGGCCCAGGCTTCCTTGGAGATATTGTCGAAAATCCGTTTGCCCAGGTCACCGGGGTAGAGTTGAAAGTCGAGCCCTTCGGCGTCTTTTTTCAGGTACTGACAATAAATCATTCGGCTCATAATGG
The DNA here is from genome assembly GCF_003143555.1 of Saliniradius amylolyticus. Lineage (NCBI taxonomy): Bacteria > Pseudomonadati > Pseudomonadota > Gammaproteobacteria > Alteromonadales > Alteromonadaceae > Saliniradius > Saliniradius amylolyticus. Next base: position 314,090 of record NZ_CP029347.1, on the reverse strand, counting down.
CTCCTTTAGGCGAGATTGCCCTTGAGTGTACTAAAAAGTGTCTTGGTTGGCGCGGCCAGCCCCAAGTTCTCCGGTGCGTTTAGATCATACCAGCACTGTCCCTCTTCGCGCACCGCAAGTTGTGGGGGCTGGTTGAGCTTTAACAACACCGGGGTAATATCCAGATGAAAATGACTGAAGGTATGACGAAAGCCTGCCAGCGTTTCAGTCTGGTAGTCCTTTAACCCTAAAAGGTGCGCCTGTTCCTTCATATCGTTATCAGAGGTTGCCTCATAAAAGCCCCAGAGCCCGCCCCAAATGCCGGACGGGGGGCGCTTGTATAACAGCACCTGTTGCTGCCAAACGGGCAGCAGCATAATGGTTTGCTTAACCGGCTTGGCCGTCTTGGGCTTTTTACCGGGAAATTCAGCCTGTCGCCCCTCGGCATAGGCGATGCAGTCCTGATTAACCGGGCAATCTTCGCAGCCCGGTCTGGTGCGGCTGCACAAGCTGGCGCCCAGATCCATCATGGCCTGATTATAATCGGCCACCCGCTCGGTCGGGGTGCGCTGCTCGGCCAGTTGCCACAGGCGATTTTCCACCGCCTTCTTACCCGGCCAGCCTTCCACCGCCTGGTGCCTTGCCAGCACCCGCTTCACATTGCCATCCAGGATCGCATGATGCTGGCCACAGGCCAGCGACAGGATGGCGCCCGCAGTAGAACGGCCAATGCCGGGCAGACTTTGTACCTCTTCCAGCGTCTTGGGAAACTGACCGTCAAACTCCGCCACAATCACCTTGGCCGCCTTGTGCAGATTGCGCGCCCGGGCATAATAGCCAAGGCCGGTCCAGTGGTGCAGCACATCATCCTGCGGTGCTTCAGCCAGTGCCTGCACGGTGGGGAAGCGCGCCATAAAGGCCTGATAATAGGGAATGACCGTGGTCACCTGGGTTTGCTGCAGCATAATCTCGGAGATCCACACCGAGTACGGCGTTTTACTCTGCTGCCAGGGCAGAGTCTTGCGACCATGGTCATCAAACCAGCTCAGGATACGGTTGGCGAAGCTAAGATTGGCGTTCACATCGAGGTTCCGCTAACAAAACTGTGGCTATGATAACAAAGCCAGCTAGCGCTTGTATTGTGCCGCGGGGTGGGCATAATACGCGCTCACCGGCGGATGGTGATATTTTCCACAGTGGCCCGGCCGCTCAATATGGTGTCACCATCGCAACCAATCCGCTGACAGCAATGGGTAAGTAAAGCATGAGTCAATCCGAAACCAGTAACGAGCAGCCAATTTACAAACGCAAAATTCGCAGCTTTGTCACCCGCGAAGGCCGCCTGACTAAAGGCCAGGCCAAGGCGCTTGAAACCTACTGGCCCACCATGGGCCTGGAATACGCTCAGGGGATGCAGGATCTGACTCAGGCCTTTGACCAGGAAGGCCCTGTGGTACTGGAAATCGGGTTTGGTATGGGGCATTCGCTGGTGCAGATGGCCGCCGATGCGCCAGATACCAACTTTATTGGTATCGAAGTACACCGCCCCGGTGTCGGTGCCTGCCTGATGGAGGCCGAGCGCCAGGACGTCTCCAATTTGCGAATCTATCAACACGATGCGGTGGAAGTGCTGGAAAACTGCATTCCCGATGCGAGCCTGAGTCGGGTACAGATTTATTTCCCCGATCCCTGGCACAAGAAGCGCCACCATAAACGCCGTATCGTTCAGCCTGCCTTCGTCCAAACCTTGCGCAAGAAGCTGAAAGTAGGCGGTCACTTACATCTGGCAACGGACTGGGAAAACTATGCCGAGCATATGCTGGAGGTGATGCAGGATGCCGAGGGCTATCAAAACCTGTCCGACAGCAGTGATTATGTGCCTAAGCCTGACTACCGCCCCGAAACCAAATTCGAACGCCGCGGCCAGAGATTAGGCCACGGTGTGTGGGATTTGCTGTTCGAGCGAGTTAACTAATGTTATCCAACCCCAGTCAGTTATTGTTGCGCCATGCCGACCTGTATGAAGAAGGTCGCTGGTTAATCGCCAATCCGGAAGATGCCGCCATCTTTTCCGAGGTTAAAGCCGATGGCTTCCATCTGGACTACCGCCTGTATCAGCAGGCAAAAGGCCCCGGGCAGCATCATTTTGGTGTCAGCCTTGAGGTAGCGCCGGACAAGTTGTACGACGGCGCCGTGCTCTATATGCCTAAGGCCAAGGCGCTGGCTCAGATGCTGCTGGCCAATCTCAGCCGCTGTATCAAACCCGGCGGCACTCTGGTGTTGATCGGCGATAACAAGGGCGGTGTTAAAAGTGCGCCTAAGCTGCTCGCGCCTTACAGCGATATTTGCAACAAGCTGGATTCGGCGCGCCGCTGCTCACTGTACGCGGCACCTTTGCAGACGCCCGCGCAAGACTTTACCCCTGAACAATGGCTTAAGACTCTGGATGTGTCGGTGGCGGGACAGAAGTTTCAGGTGGCCTATTTACCCGGTGTCTTCAGTGCGGGCGAGCTGGATCCCGGCACCAAACTGCTACTGGAAAACGCCGATGTTCCGGCCAGGGGCAAGGTACTGGATTTTGCCTGCGGCTGTGGTGTGGTGGCCTGTTATCTGGGCAAAACCAATCCCAGACTCGAGTTAACACTGAGTGACGTCAGCGCACTGGCGCTGTATAGTTCCGAGCACTCGCTAGCGCTCAATGGCCTGGAAGGCGAAGTGTTGGCCTCCGACGGGTTGAGCAGTATCAGCGGTCAGTTCGATGCCGTGCTCACCAACCCGCCCTTTCATACCGGCCTTAAGACCGACTATGACATCACCGAGCAGTTTCTTGCCCGAATTCCAACACTAATGACACCAAGAGCCAAATTACAACTGGTGGCCAATAGCTTTTTAAAGTATGCCCCCACTATGCAGGCGCATTTAAGTCGCCTCAGCATCGTCGCCGAGACGAGCAAGTTCCGAGTCTATGTCGCCGAGAAGCGGGCTTAGAGCGTGTTTATCGCTCTCAACAGAAAGCGAATATCGAAGAAAACACTAAGCCCTGTTTTGGTGCTTTAGCTGCACCAGAACAGAGCTTCACCAAAGTGTCACCCTAGCGTCACCCAGTTGTCATAGCCGCTCTGTACCTTGGTTTCCCAATTGTCAGAGTCTTCCTTCAGCCAGATAAATAAATTGGCACTAATCTTGATTTCTTTACCAATATATCTGGTTGAGAAAGGGTATCGTTATGTCTCAGTTGAACGTTTCAGTTATTCAGTTTGGTTACCATCAGACCCAAAAAACACTTCAACAACGAATTCAGGAACTTCAACCGCTGCTTACACAATACGAGCAGTTGATGAAGGATGAACCCGAGTTTCGTTATCAATACGAATTAGAACGCGATAGTCTCACTCATCAGATCCGGGAGATTCAGTGGCAACTAGAGAACTTGAGCCTGGCTGCTTCGCAGGTCGCGTGACTGGGATCAAGCCAGCTCCATTTGTGATTGCGCAACGATCCATTTGGGCACTACACTGACTGTCTACACTGAGTTGTACCAGCCAAATGATGGACCAACAACGGGAGCCGCCTATATGTCCAGAACCCTTGCGATGATCATGGCCGGAGGGGCAGGAACACGCCTCTATCCGCTCACCCAGACCCGCACCAAACCCGCCGTGCCCTTTGCTGGCGGCCTTCGATTGATCGACTTTGTGCTGAACAACTTCGTCAATTCCGACCTGCTCAAGATCTATGTGCTCACCCAGTTTAAATCTCAGTCGTTGAACATTCATCTACGGCAAGCCTGGTACCTGTCAGGACTGACCGGCAATTTCATCGACGCCATTCCAGCACAGATGCGCATGGGTAAGCGCTGGTACGAGGGAACAGCCGACGCCATTTACCAGAACCTGCGTTTGATCGAAATCCATGAGCCAGACAATGTGTGTATCTTCGGCTCAGACCATATCTATAAGATGGAAGTACGCCAGGCAGTACGCTACCACGAAAAGAAACAGGCTGACCTGACCGTCTGTGCCACACGGGTTCCTCTGGCTGAGGCCAGCCGCTTCGGGGTCATTGAGGTGGATGAGAACTTTCGCATGATCGGCTTTGAAGAGAAGCCAGCCAACCCCAAGCCACTGCCGGATGATCCCAATTCGGCGCTGGTCTCCATGGGCAATTATATTTTCGACACCCAGGTACTGTTCGACACCCTGCATAAAGATGCCGAAGATAAATTATCCAGCCATGACTTTGGCAACGACATCATCCCCAAGCTTTACCCCAAGGGTTCGGTCTATGTGTATGACTTTACCCTGAACCAGATCCCCGGCGAGGAAGGTCGCAGCCATTACTGGCGTGATGTAGGTACTCTGTATTCGTTCTGGGAAGCCCATATGGATTTGTTGAGCTGCAGCCCACCGCTGGATTTGACCAATCCCAAATGGCCGCTGCGTTCTTACCACCCTCCCGTCGCCCCGGCACGAATTTTAGGGGATAATGACGGCACCCAGTCGGCCATCAGCGATTCTATGATCGCCGCCGGCTGTACCATCGTCGGCGCCAATGTGGAGCGCTCCGTACTGGGTTATAAGATCGATGTGGGTGCGGGAGCCAGTCTTAAAGAAAGCATATTTTTGGGCACCAGCACTATTGGCGCTGGCTGTGAGCTCAATCGGGTAGTCGCCGATAAAGGCGTTACCATTGCACCGGGCACCCGTATCGGTATCGACAATGCCGAGGACCGGGATCGCGGCTTAACGGTCACCGACGAAGGCTTAGTCGTGCTGTCCAAAGGGGCTTACGTAGGTAATTAGATGAATATTCTGTTTGTAATTTCAGAAGTTGAGGATCTGGCCAAAACCGGCGGTCTGGCCGATGTGGGCAAAGCTCTGCCTCTGGCCTTAAAAGCGATGGGCCACGATGTCCGTATCGTCAAACCCTACTATCGCGATATGGCCCACAAATATCAGCTCGTTAATGAGACGGAAGAGCAGTGTCTCAATGCCGGTGGCCGGCAGTACCGCTTTCATATTAAACGTCTGGAGCTAGAGAGAGTGCCCGTGTATTGCGTTGACTACCCGGACTATTTTCACCGGGCCGGTCTGTACTCGGACGGGTATCAACCCTTCGATGATAATGGCGAGCGCTTTGCGTTTTTCTCGATGGCGGCGCTTGAAACCGCTAAGGCGATAGACTTTCACCCTGATATTATTCAGTGCAACGACTGGCACACGGCACTATGCCCTTATTTCGCCGAGCGTGACAACAGCGGCTTTTTCAAAGACACTCGCACGCTGTTGACCATTCATAATGGTGCCTTTCAGGGGGCCTACCCCTTAAGAGAGATCCCCTGCCTACAACACGATCCCAAGCTTATCAGCCAGACCAACGAATACGGCGAAATTAACTTCCTGCGTTTGGGGGTTCAGTACGCCAGTAAGATCAATGCGGTCAGCCCCAATTACGCCAGTGAGCTGTTAACCCCGCTCGGATCCCATCACCTCTACCAGTCATTTTTCCAGCGTCGCCAGGATGTCTCCGGAATCCTTAACGGCTGTGATTACAGCCAGTGGGACCCGGCCACCGACCCTCTCCTGCCAGCCCATTTTGGCCCCGAGGAAATCAGCGGTAAAACCGACTGTAAGCGGGCCTTACAACAGCAGTTTGGTCTGGAGCCAGCTCCAGACATTCCACTGATTGGCATGTTGTGTCGGCTGACAGAACAGAAGGGCTTTGGCTTTCTGCTGCCCATTCTGGAGCAGGTATTACAACACCGGGTACAGCTGATTATTGTCGGCACCGGAGACCCTGGCATCAGTGATGAACTGACCCGGGTCCAACACCGAAATCCGGCACAATTTGTCTACTGCAACGACTTCAGTAATACGCTGGCGCATAATGTAGAAGCCGCCAGTGACTTTTTCCTGATGCCCTCTTTGTTCGAACCCTGTGGTCTTAATCAAATGTACAGTCTGGCCTATGGCACGCTGCCTATCGTTCGGGCTGTGGGCGGCTTGGCCGATACCGTTATCGACGTCAGCGCGGCTCCGGAATCGGCCACCGGCTTTGTGTTCCAGTCTCCTGACAGTTCAGCACTGCTGCACTGTATTCGGCGGGCTCTGTTGTTTTATTATGAGTACCCCGATCGATTCAGGCAGGTGCAAAAACGCGCCATGCAGACCCGTTTTACCTGGCAGGAGGCAGCCGAACATTATGTTGCGTTATATCAGCAGGCTCTTGAGGCCCCAAAGCATTGCCCTGATCGCAAGTATTAACCTGTTAGCCAGCACAACGGCAAGCGCACTGCCCGACCAGTGCATTGAGGGGCCCTCACGGTCAGAGCCTTGCCCGAACCTCATTTATAAGCGCGTCGATGAGATCAGCACCGGGCTCGCCGATGATAAGGGCATTATCTGTCTGTGTCTGACCGACTTTAAGCCGCTCCTGAAGCAACCCGAATCGGAGCAGGAGCGCATCAATCAGGAGATGCAGTTGCAACAGATGGAAGCCCTGTACAACATTGAAGCCGATAGGCTACTCGAGCTGGCTCGTTACTAATCGTTGCCGTAGAGAGCCCATCGCTACTTTTGGGCCGGGGTGTAACGCAGGCACTAGCCACAACTGCCCCTTTGATAACCAGAAGTAGGCGTTCTGACGGTATTGCTGACACAGTTTAAGCGCCTGATCTCTATTGCATTCAATGAGCAAGCTGGGCTCCTGGTGCTGTTGGTCGGGACTCATACCCACCAACGACTGGTAGGTAAGATCCCGTTCCCTGAGCTGCTGTTTAAGTTCAGCCATGCGTTGCTGATTGGCGCCCTGGCTGAGGATATGGCCCTCGGGATTACAGGCCGTAATAACGGCGCCAGACGAGGGTATATAAAACTCCGGGCTAATCTCAAACAGGGTTTGCCGGTAGAGCGCCCATAGTTGCGTATCATATTGTTGAAGGTAATCGCTCATCGAACCAGATAAACTATTGGAAATTTCAGACATTTGCTTCAATATGAAACTAGGCTTACAAAGACTCAATAGCGAACAGGAATAAAAATCGCCCATGGGTGAAAACAATCGGGCCCTTTCACTGAAAAGCTTGTTGATCACAGTGGTGATGTGTATCACTACTGTGGCGCTGTTGCTGTCGACCGGCATCACCCTGTATTCCCAGATCACTACCTACAAAGAGAACATCGTCAGCGAAGTAAAAACGCTCGCCGAATTGGTGGGCAATAGCTCAGGTGAAATGCTGCTTCAGGACGACAATATACGCGAGGAACAGGCGCTAAGTACGCTGGAAGCGGCCAGTTTTGTACAAAACCTACACATCTATAAGCAGAATCTGGACGGAGAGCTGGCCTTTTTTGCCAGTTATAATAAAACGGGGCAGGCCCCTATCCCCTCTATGACCCATCGTCTGGAAGAATTGTCTAAGCCAAAATTTTCTGAAGACATCCTGGAAATCATCACCCCGATTTATCGCCAGCAGGATCTTATCGGCTACACCTATGTGCGGGCCTCCACCGAGTCACTAAACTCTCTGATCATCAACACCGTTCTGATTGCCGTGAGCGTGCTGTTGGTAGCACTGTTACTCAGTCTCGCCCTCACCTTACGGATGCAGCGCTCGGTGACTGACCCCATTCAGGATCTGGTCAGTATCGTTCAGCACGTCGCCGGTCAGAAGGATTACCGGCTAAGAGCGGACCATTCGTCACTGAAAGAGCTGGACATACTCGCCAAGGCGTTTAACCAGATGCTGGAGCGCATTCAACAGCATATTAAGGCACAGGAAGAAGCCGAAGACGAATACCGCCGTCTGAACCTGTCTCTGGAAGAAAAAGTCAGCAGCAGGACTACCGCCTTAAAAGAAGCCAACAAAGAGCTCATTGAGACTCTGGAAAAACTGCATCAGTTTCAGCGACAGATCGTACAAAACGAAAAAATGGCGTCTCTGGGCGATATGGTGGCCGGCGTTGCCCATGAGGTAAACACCCCCATCGGCTTGGGCGTTACCGCGTCAACCATGATGCTGGACAGACTGAGTCAGCTAGAGAAAGACTTTAACGCCAAACAACTGAAAGCCAGCAGCCTTGCCAAATTTATCCAGGAAGGCGAAGAGAACCTGAACATCATCTATCGGAACCTGAATCGCGCTGCCGAACTGATCTCCAGCTTCAAGCAGGTTGCAGTGGATCAAACCAGTGAAAATACTCGTGTGTTCCGCTTTACCCAGCTGATGGATGAGATCCTCATGTCCATGCGGCCTAAGCTTAAAAAGGTTAAGCACGACATCAACCTGCATTGCGATGACAACCTGACCATCGAATCCAAGGCGGGTCCCATTAATCAGGTGATGATTAATCTGATTATGAACTCATTGATACACGGATTTGAGTTTATCGACCATGGTCAGATCGACATCGACGTCAGCCTCGACAAAGGCAATCAACTGACTATCGTCTACAAAGATAACGGCAAGGGCATTCCCGAAGAAATGTGTAAACGCATCTTCGATCCCTTTGTCACCACCAAACGCGGACAGGGCGGCAGCGGGCTAGGATTACATTTGGTGTACAACCTGATCACCCAGGCGTTGAACGGCTCTATCTCAGTTAGTAGCGAAGAAGGGGAAGGCGTCGAGTTTGTAATCCGCTTCCCGGTTACCCCCAAAACCGACATGTAACACAGGTTTTCTGGTTCAGATCCCTGATATTAAATTACTGCTACACCTTGTTTTTTCATTATAAAGACATACTTATGCCTTCTATCACAGATTCTGATAAAATAACAAAAAGCTAACAACTGACGGTTCGGACAAGATGCAGACCCCAAATATTCTGATTGTTGAAGATGAAGTCGTAACCAGAACGACGCTGAAGAGTTTATTCGAAGCCGAAGGCTACCAGGTGCTGGAAGCCGAGAACGGCGAAGAGATGCACGACCTGTTTGAGAACAACACCATTAACTTAGTCGTTATGGATATTAACCTTCCGGGTCGTAATGGTCTGATTCTGGCGCGTGAAGTGCGTGACCGTAAAAACGTGGGCCTGATTTTCCTCACCGGTCGGGACAACGATGTGGATCGTATCCTGGGTCTGGAAATTGGTGCCGACGACTATCTGACCAAGCCGTTTAACCCCAGAGAACTGACCATCCGAGCCCGTAACCTGCTTTCCCGCACCATGAATAGCAGCGATGATGATGATTTGCCGAATAAAGTCAGCTTTAATGGTTGGACCCTGGATGGCGACAGTCGTAGTCTGATTTCACCATCTGGCAACGAGTTCCGCCTGCCTCGCAGCGAATTCCGCGCTCTGCACCTGTTCCTGCGCCACCCCGGTAAAATCCTGACCCGTGAGCAGCTGATTATGGAGATGACGGGTCGTGAGCTGCGTCCCAATGACCGCACCGTGGATGTGACCATCCGCCGTATCCGTAAGCACTTCGAATCGGAAGCCAACGGTGATGATCTGATCACCACTATCCATGGGGAAGGCTACCGGTTCAGTGGCGAAGTGGACAGTTAAACGCTGCGCACAACCAAACAATAAAAAAGGCCGGTTTTTACCGGCCTTTTTTAGTTCAGCTCTGAAAAGCTGCCATCATAAACGCACCTAGAATCTCATGGATTAATCAGAGCGAAGCAACAACAGCAATTAATTCCCTGCTACCTGCATTTGATCAATCAACACCGAGCCCGTGGCAATGCTACCGCGGGTCTCTGTATCCGTGCCGATGGCCTGGATACCCATCAGCATCTGCTTTAAGTTTCCGGCGATGGTCACCTCGTGAACGGGATATTGAATCTCGCCGTTTTCCACCCAGAAACCGGCCGCACCACGGGAATAATCGCCATTAACGATATTCACGCCCTGCCCCATCAATTCGGTTACCAATAAACCGCGCCCCATTTTCTTCACCAAAGCATCCAGCGAGTCTCCGGTATCCGTTACCAACCAGTTGTGTATGCCACCGGCATGCCCATTAGTTTGCAATCCTAATTTACGAGCCGAATAGCTGGTCAGCAGATAATCTTGCAGGATCCCGTCGGTAACGATTTCCATATCCCGGGTACGCACCCCTTCATAATCGAAAGGACTGCTGGCAAGGCCTGCCGTGAGGTGAGGTCGTTCACTGATATTCAGCCAGGAGGGCAGTACCTGTTTACCCTTGTGATCCAGCAAGAACGACGAGTTCCGATACAGGCTGCCACCGCTGATGGCGGCCACGAAATGGCCAAACAAGGCGGGTGCCAGATCATGGTGGAAGATCACCGGTACCTTATCGGTCTTAGCCTTACGTGAGCCCAGACGAGACAAAGTGTGTCTGGCGGCCTCCTGACCAATCTGTTCCGGCGTCAGCAGTTCACCGGCTTTGCGACTGAGTGTGTAGCTGTAGTCACGCTGCATATCATCGCCATCTTTGCCGATCACCACACAGCTTAAACTGTAGCGACTGCTGGGATAGCCCGCATTAATGCCATGGGTGTTGCCATATACCTTAACCCCGAGATTGGCGTTAAAGGCGGCACCATCTGAATTGACAATACGGTCATCGGCGGCAAAAGCCGCTTCCTCGGCGGCAATAGCCTGGGCGATTGCCTGTTCGGCATCCAGCTCCTGCGGATGATAGAGGTTCAGATCGGGAATATCGGTGGCGATCATGGCCTTATCGGCCAGCCCTGTGCAGGGGTCTTCACTGGTATAGCGGGCAATTTCCACCGCTTTAGCTACGGTCTGCTGCAAGGCTTCAGGACGCAAGTCGGCAGTTGAGGCACTGCCTTTGCGCTGCCCTACATACACGGTAATCCCCAAACCGCCATCGTTAGTAAACTCCAGGGTTTCAATCTGACGCAGTCTGGAGCCCACTGAGATGCCCTGAACCTTGCTCATACTGGCTTCTGCGGCGGTGGCCCCCTTCTGTTTGGCGAGACTTAATACATCGCTGACCACGTTCTGAATTTCGCTTAGAGTCTGCTGTGCTTGCATAATGATAGAATTGCCATCCGACTGTACCCATCAATATCCATGCTTGCCATCGCATTCGCCAAGCATTTATTTCATCGAATGGGTATTAAGGTTAAACTCAACCCACAGTGTAACATTAAAGCCAGCCAATGACGGATAGCGATTACCCAATCGACGATCAAGACGTTGAATTTAAAAGCAAGACCCAGATCAAACGGGAAGCCGAAGCTCTGCAAAAGCTTGGTACCCGCTTGGTGGAACTGACACCCGCCAATCTGGAGAAAATCCCCATGGACGATGAACTGGCCAACGCCATTCATCAGGCCAGAAAAATCAATCGTAAAAAAGACGGTTTTCGCCGTCAGCTGCAGTTTATTGGCAAGCTGATGCGCAGCCGCGACCCAGAGCCCATTCAACAGGCCCTGGCCTTGATCGAGAACCAACACAATCAAGCCACGGCCATTCTGCATAAATTAGAGAAGTGGCGCGATGACATCATCTCCAAAGGGGATGACGCCATTAACCGAGTGCTTGAGGAATACCCTGAACTGGACCGTCAGCGACTTCGCCAGCTCTATCGCCAGGCGCACAAGGAACAGCAGAATAACAAGCCGCCTAAGGCAGCGCGGGAAATCTTCCAGATGTTAAAGGAGCAGACGGCGTTATAGTCTGTCCGAGTCATGTTCCAAATCGGAAGAAATAGGGTAGATGACGGTGACTGCGTTAAATTAATAAGAAGGCCCTGTTCGTGCACAGGGCCTTCTGGATGGGTTTATAGCCTGTCTGCGTTTAACACAAACAGATAGCGTTTCCTTAGGCCGTGCCGCCCACCGTCAGCTCATCCACCTTCAGGGTCGGCTGACCAACGCCCACAGGCACGCTCTGACCGTCTTTACCGCAGACGCCGACGCCCTTATCCAAATCCATGTCATTGCCAATCATGGACACTTTCTGCATCACTTCAGGGCCATTACCGATGAGGGTTGCACCTTTAACCGGTGCAGTGATTTTGCCCTTTTCTATCAGATAGGCTTCGGAGGTGGAGAACACAAACTTGCCGGAGGTGATATCCACCTGCCCACCGCCGAAATTAGGCGCGTAGATCCCCTTATCGATGGAAGCGATGATCTCTTCGGCGTCATAGTCACCATTTAGCATATAGGTGTTGGTCATCCGCGGCATGGGTAGGTGAGCGTAGGATTCACGACGGCCATTGCCCGTAGGGTCTACTCCCATCAGGCGGGCATTGAGTTTGTCCTGCATATAGCCTTTTAACACACCATCTTCGATCAACACGTTACGGGCTGTTTGCGTGCCCTCGTCATCCATGCTCAGCGAGCCGCGACGATTGGGCATGGTGCCATCATCCACAACAGTGACGCCCTTCGCCGCCACCTGCTCACCAATACGACCGCTAAAGGTAGAAGAGCCTTTTCGATTAAAGTCCCCTTCCAGTCCATGACCAACCGCCTCGTGCAACAGAACACCCGGCCAGCCGCTGCCCAGTACCACAGGCATGATGCCCGCCGGTGCATCGACGGCCTGCATATTAACGTCGGCCATGTGCAACGCCTCGTCGGCCAGTTGTTCATAAACCGGCTGCCCCTGAGCGTTATTTTGTAAGAATCTCTGATAGCCATAGCGCCCGCCCATTCCGGACGCGCCCCGTTCACGACGGCCGTCTTTTTCCATCAACACCGAGCAGTTAAGCCGGACCAATGGCCGGATGTCGGTGTTATAGGTACCGTCGGTGGCGACTACCAGAACTTCTTCATAGGTGGAGGTCAGCGACACGATCACCTGATTGATATCAGGCTTCTGCTTACGTACATAGGCATCCATCCGACGCAGCAGATCCACTTTTTCCTGTTCAGTAAGTTCCTGCACCGGATTCTTATGGCCATACAATGGCTGGTGTTGCTGACGGCTAAAGGCTTTAACCGAGTGATTGCCACCACTGCGGCTGATGCTACGCGCTGCCTTAGCAGCCTGAGTCAGGGCCTCGGGAGAGATGTCATCGGAATAGGCGAAGCCGGTTTTCTCTCCGCTGACCGCACGTACGCCCACACCACGCTCAATGTTATAGCTGCCGTCTTTAATAATACCGTCTTCCAACACCCAGCTTTCATGCTGGCTGGACTGAAAATAGAGGTCGGCAAAGTCGTTATCGTGCTGATAGATCAGCCCCAGACACTGGGCCAGATCGTTCTGGCTCAGTCCGGCGCTGTCGAGTAAATTGGCTTCAACTTGCTTCAATCAATTGACTCCTGAATCGGTTATGTTTGCCCACTGGCATTTTGGCCCGCAGCTTATCGATGTTCTTAGTATCCACCGAGGTAAATACGCTACCCTCGCCCTCGGACAGTGACTTGAGCACATCTCCCCAGGGCGAGACGATCATCGAATGACCGTAGGTTTCACGACCATTGTCATGCACCCCACCCTGACCCGGCGCCACCAGATAACATTGTTTTTCGATGGCCCGAGCGCGTATTAAAGACTCCCAGTGGGCCTCACCGGTCACTTTGGTAAAGGCCGCCGGCAAGACCAGAATATCGATCTCGCCCATGGCCTGAAACAGGCCCGGGAACCGGACATCATAACATACCGACAAGCCAATCCGACCAATCTCAGTCTCTACCACAACCACCTCATCACCAGGATGGGTATAGCGAGACTCCTGATAGCTGCGAGTACTGTCTTCTACCTCCACATCGAACAGGTGGATCTTACGATAGGCCGCCACCCGCTCACCGTTTGGATTAAACAGTAAACTGGTGGCGTAAAAGTGCGAATCATCCTCCGACTGGATCGGCATGGTCCCCGCCACCAGCCAAATACCGTACTCTTTAGCAAGTTGCTGCAGACGATGCTGGATGGGCCCGTCTCCCAGTGGCTCAGCATGCTCAAGCTGAGTACGGTCACTGGCGCCAAAACAGGCAAAACACTCGGGCAATACCACCAGCGCCGGAGGCTGAGGTCGTAATTGGGCCAACTGTTGTGACACATGTTCCAGATTGGTCTCCGGATCCGGGCCGGACACCATTTGCAAGGCAATTAAATTAACCATTCTCGGCTTCCTGATCGTTCGTTTCTGGGTTTTGAGTTGGTGGTGATTTGGGCCGGTTCTGCGCCGGAATTTCCACCTCCCGACTGTCCCGTTTCATCTCCTTAAGGATGGGATCATCAAGGGAGCCGGTCAATGAGTATTTGATATTGGAAATAACTTTGGCCGAGGTCAGTACCTCATCAATAGCAAAGGCGGCAATGGCGGTGGCCGGATTCGCCATCCACGCCAGAATCACCGGCAGGCTTGAGGTAATCTTAGGCGTAAACTCGATATCATAATTAAGTTCTTCTGTATTCAGGTTGGTGAAGCCTGCCAATTGCATCTTACCCGCAGCCCCATCGATAACCGTATCGTCGGTATTCACCTGCCCCTGTTCTATCTGGAAGCTGCCTTCCATTTCATCGTAGAAAAAGCCTTTTGCGAACACATCTCGAAAATCCAGAGTCAGCTTACGCACCAGCGAGTCGAGACTCAGGATACTGAACAGTCGGGCCCCTTTGTCGCTGACCTCTGCCAGGTAACCATCGGACAATCGCCACTGCACTTCCCCGCCCAGACTCGCCACATTGAATTGGTGCGGTGCCTGCTGCCAGTTGAGATCGAAGCGAATATCGGCGCCCGAGTCCCGAATTCCGGAATGCACATTCAGATCCTTCAGTAAACGACCAATATCATCACTGGTCAGGCGGCCATTAAGCTGAGTGCTGGCTGTATCCTCTGCGGTGAGCCACTGACCGCTGGCATCGAGTGTCGAGCCATTACGGCTAATGGATAGCTCTTCAATCCCGACTCCCGCTGCATTGGGGGTCAGCGTCAACTCAACCCGCCCTAACTCCCAGTCCTGATATTGGCAATTGCCACAACGAAAGCGTATCGGGGGCAGTTCAGTCTGCTCTGCGCCTAATGCATCACGCCAGCCACCTTCGGCCAGTCTGGGAATTCGCAGATAGTCGGCTTCAATCTCTACTCCCTGCTGTTGCCAGTCATGAAACAGTCTTACCTGAGCCCGACTTTGCTTGGCACTTACATCGGCTAACCAGGCCAGATCGCTGTATTTAACGTTCACATCGGCGTTGTTCAGCACCAATCCGGCCATATCCAGACGCTCGGCGAACAGAAATATCCGCTCAGGCTGCGCTAATAAACGGCTATTTGGCTGACTGTCCTGGTCACCAATAAGATCGGCCACGGCCTGCTGCCAGGCCAGCAAATTTACTCTGGGCAGGTTAGCGGAAATACTAAATCCCGAGCCCATGCCGACAAAATCGGTTTTGCCCATGGCAAGGTGAGCTCTTGAGAAACGCATCTCTTTATGAGGCAACAAGCCGTTGAAGGTGACCTCGTCATTCAGGTTCATATTCACTTCCGACACCAAGGCATCGCCGCTCACTTTGGCAGTCAGTTGCCCAGCTTGCCCGGACTGTTTCGCAAATGGAGCAGGCAGTCCCACCTCCATTCCCAATAAATCCGCCTCCACAGAAGCTTCATACTGGTAGCCTTGTTCAGGAAGAAGCAAGCTGACCTGACCCTGCCACTGGGTTTTCCCCTCAAATCGTCGGCTAAAATCCTCGGCGACAGGCTGCAGAAGTTGAGATAAGTCCCAGTTTCCCTCTAACTGGATCTGAGTTTGGTAACCGGCGTCAAGCTGCTGGCCATCCAGTGACAGAGTCATTGGCTGCTGCCACAACTTAGCATTCAGGTTATCGGCAGTGATCACCTCATTAGTAAAACGGAGCTGCCCGTTAAGCTCGGTAAATGACTGCTCCAGACTGCGGATAAAAACCTGGTTGTTATCAAAGCTTACCACGCCTTCTGCCACCACATTATCAGTGGTCAATGGCACATTGATGGCCACATTCGCCGACAAAGTGCCGTCGATCCTAAGCTCTTGTAATGCAACACCCACCGAGTTTCTCAGGCTGCTGCTGTCCATCAATTCGCCTATTGCCTCACCGCTGGCCTTGGCGGCCAGATCCAGACTGAGTTCCGCGTTCTCGGTCAAATCTGCTATCTCGCCATTTAAGCGAGTGGCCTGAATGCTGGCGATACGGCCCTGCCGACCGGTGACGGTCATAGCTTTATTTTCAAACAACACATCGGCGTCGAGTCCGGTCACTGCTGGCCAGTCCGGGGCAAACTTAAACTCAGCGTTATCTACTGCCAACCCAGCCTGAAATACACCTTCCTGCTCATCAAACGGAAAGCCGCTTAGAGGCCCCTGCCATATCACCTGGGCCTGACTCACCTCTCCATCGATCAATGCCCGGGTAAGGTACTGACTGGTCTTCTGCCCCATCAGGTTGCCGGGAAATAAACGCTTGGCCGTAGCAATATCCATATCCTGAATATTGGCAACCAATGCCAGATGCCGGTCATCGCCACGGTAATACAGGCTATGCTCGAGCGTCACCAGTTCACTGGCCAGACTGAGCCTGGGGATATACATTGAAAATCCGGATGAGGTATCCAGATAAGCCCGGGCATGCAGGCTTTGATACTCAAGATCGAAGCCAAGTAACTGCTGCCCGTTTAACACGCTGGCCCCGCCAGACAGCGTTACCAAACCCGAGTGGTTATGCCAGTCCAGCTGCGCCGAGAGGGGGCCAATACCGGGGTAATCAGTACTTTCCGGCAATTCCAACCCCTCGATATCCGCTCGCAACAAATGGTTCTCGCCATCGGAGCTAAACTGTAACAGACTGAGCTGACCCTTTGGCGCTAACTCGGCAAGTTGAGGGCGAAAGACACTCAGAGTATCAATCACGCCGGTCAGCTCTAATTGGCTGGACTGCAACTGCAGCCGCCCACCGCCAGACCATTGCCCATTAAGCGACATCGGCACGGGTTTGGTGAAACCATGACCATCCAGCACCAATTCCGATATTTCAAAGCGCCAGCCATCTCCATCGGGAACCGCATCCAGTCGGCCACCCGACACTTCTATATTACGGCCGTCTTCCCAGTTCAGCATACTGGTTCCGAACACCGCCTGAGTTTCGCTTATCCCCTCAGGCTCAATATCTGCCCACAAGGTAACGTTAACCCTCGCATCGGTCAGATTTCTGGAGCTGGGGTTCCACTGAGTCAACCAGGGTGAGATATCCAGTTCGCTGGCGTTGGCGTAGAAGGTACCACTCAGCGCGCTGCTATCTCCGGTCAGATCTAGGATAAAGCTGGCTGAGTTACGAGTCAGGTCAGACACTCGCATCAGGCCTACGCCTTGGTGTCGCTGCCCCTGGTTCAACCAACTGAGCTTTTGCAGGTTCACCACCTGCTGCTTACCTCTGTTAGTGAGCAGCAAACGGCTGTCGGTGACCGAGAAACGCTGTAGCTGTTCGAGAAACAGACTTTGCAGTGCATCCACTACCGGGTAATTATCATCCTCACCGGCTTCCAGTCGATCCACATCCAGCAGCAAGGCCAATTCACTTAGGTGGAAGCGCTTGGATTGTATATTGCCATTTAACACGCTAGCCCAGAAATCCAGTTCCACCTGGGTTTCTTCGATAGTCAAACGGATAGGGGCATCCTGCTCGCTGTTTAAACGCACGTCCTTTAGCACCATGGCAGGCCCAGTGCCCGTCCATGAGGCAGAGATGGCGCCGATACTCAGTTCAGCACCATAAGTATCAGAGATATAGTCTTCCAGTAATTGCTTATTACTGTCCAGGTGGGGAAGGGCCAGGCGCAAAGCACTGAGTAACACAGCCAGTGTTACCAACAGGACAGCGCTTAACTCCCATAGCTTGCGTAACCCCCAGGACAGATAAAAGCGCGGTGATCTCACATCATCACCACGTCATACTTATCCTGGCTGTAGAGCAGCTCGGTCTGAACTTTAATCTGCTTAGAGACAAACACTTCTAATTCGGCCAGCATATGTGACTCTTCTCCCATCAGCGCTTCCGCTACCGCCGGTGCGGCATAAACCACGAACATATCGGCGTCATAGGCACGGCTGACCCGGACAATTTCACGCATGATCTCGAAACAGATGGTTTCTACCGTCTTAATCGAACCACGCCCCTTACATACTGGACACTCGCCGCAGAGGATATGTTCCAGACTTTCCCGGGTTCGTTTGCGAGTCATCTCCACCAATCCCAGCGCGGTAAAGCCATGAATATTGATCTTGGCTCTGTCTTTACCGGTGGCCGTTTCCAGACTGTGCAATACCCGCCGCTGGTGATTGGCGTCGGTCATGTCGATAAAATCGATGATGATAATACCGCCGAGATTACGCAACCTCAGCTGGCGTGCGATAGCCTGGGTCGCCTCGATATTGGTGTTGAAGATGGTTTCTTCTAAGTTTCGGTGCCCCACAAAGGCACCGGTATTAATGTCGATGGTGGTCATCGCTTCGGTCTGGTCGATGATCAGATAGCCGCCAGACTTTAGGTCCACGCGCCGATTGAGGGCTCGCTGGATCTCGTTTTCTGCATCATAGACATCGAAAATAGGGCGATCGCCCAGATAATGTTCCAGCAGGTCATTAAACTCCGGCGCGTATTCCTTGGTAAAGCTTTTGAGCTCCTGAAACGCCAGCTTAGAATCAATGCGGATACGATCCAGCTCGGTGCCCACAAAATCCCGCAATACCCGGCGCGCCAGCGGCAAGTCTTCATAAAGCACATGGGATTTTTTGCGCTTCATGCGCGACTGGATCTTGTTCCAGAGGCGGCGCAAAAAGTCGGCGTCCTGACGCAGCTCTCGCTCGCCCACGCCTTCAGCGGCCGTGCGCAGAATAAAGCCCCCCTGATCGTCACAGAAGCCGCCCACCAACTCTTTTAATCGCTCCCGCTCCTGCTCATCTTCGATCCGCTGGGACACCCCCACATGAGACACGCTCGGCATAAATACCAGATAACGGGAAGGGATGGTAATATCTGTGGTCAGCCGAGCCCCCTTGGTACCGATGGGATCTTTAACCACCTGTACCACAATGTCCTGCCCGTCACGCACCAGATCACGAATGTCCTGCTTGGACAGGTGACTTTCTGACACGTCATCGACCACCTCATTATGAATCACAATGTCCGATGCATGCAGGAAAGCGGCCTTTTCCAGGCCAATATCCACGAAAGCAGCCTGCATCCCGGGCAGCACCCGACTGACCTTGCCACGATAGATATTGCCCACCAAACCACGTTTGGTATGGCGTTCCACGTGCACCTCTTGCAGGATGCCGTTTTCAATCAACGCAACTCTGGATTCGGAAGGGGTAACATTGATCAATAACTCAGCGCTCATAAATGTCCAGCTCCCTTAACAATTCATTGGTTTCATACAACGGCAATCCCACCACGGCACTGTAGCTACCATCAATCTTGGGAATAAAGCGTCCCGCCAACCCCTGAATGCCGTAACCACCCGCCTTATCCTGTGGCTCTCCTGTGTCCCAATACCAGTTAATCTCTTGCTCAGTGAGCGGCTTTACCCAGACGCTCGTGGTCACAAGGCGACTATGGCATTGTCCGTGAACACAAATACTGACCGCCGTCATCACCTGATGACAGCGCCCGGATAAGCGTTCCATCATAGACTGAAAGTGGGCTTTATTCTCAGGCTTGCCCAAGGGGTCATTGTCGATGACTACCGCCGTATCCGAACCCAGTACCGGATGCTCCGTGTGCGCTGCGATAGTCGTAGCCTTAAGCTCCGCCACGCGTATCACATAGTCTGCGGGCAGTTCATTCGGCAACGGCGTTTCATCCACATCCGCTGCCTGCTGCTGAAAAGCCACCCCCAGCTGAGTCAGAAAGTCAGCACGTCGGGGGGAGCGGGAAGCCAGTATCAACATGATTTAACGTACTCTAAACTGTCGTCGTAATTTGCGCAGAATCAAGAAAGACCAGGGCCAGAACAGCATTGTGGTAACCACTGGCCACAGATAGTCGATGATAAAATAAATATCGGTAAGCAAATGCTGCAGCCAGAACACCACCAAGTGGTAAAGCGCGGCTAACAAGCCGACCAAGGCTGCCTGCTGCCAGACCGAGTAATTCCGCAGACGTTGGTAATTGGCTGCCAGCGAGAACACCACGACACTGAGAGCCAGGGCATGAATGCCCAACACGGTGCCCAACAGAATATCCAGTACCAGGCCAGTGAAAAACGCAACGCCCACATTAACTCGCTCCGGCAGGGCCAGGGTCCAGTATCCCAGCACCAGGATGACCCAGTCGGGTCGCAGAACATCGGCCCACAAGGGCATAGGCATAATCTGTAGCATCAACGCCACCAGAATACTCAGCCATATCACATAGCGGGACGCCGGACTTCTAACCATTGGCGGCCTCCTCTTCATCGGTGGACCGCTCTGGCGCATCGGCGGGCCAGAGAAGCAATAAATATTTTAGTCGGTCCAATTCCGCTACTGGCTGGGCTTCAATATGGGCAAAAGGACGGGACTCGTCACGGATTACCTGCTTGACCCTCGCCACCGGGTAGCCTTCCGGGAACACCTCTCCCAACCCTGAAGAGACCAGTAGGTCACCTTCCCGGATATCAGTGCTGTGGGGCACATGGTTTAGAATTAACGAATGTATTTGGCCCGACCCGGACACCACCGCGCGCACACCATTTCGCATCACCTGCACCGGCACGCCGTGGGTCACATCGGCGATCAACAGTACCCGACTATTGGTGCTGCCCACCTGCATCACTTGCCCGACTACGCCTTTATCGTCCAATACTGGCTGGCCTTCGTAGACGCCTTGCAGCGCGCCCTTGTTGATAACTATCTGGTGGCTATACGGGTTGTTATCCACCGCCATCAGTTCGGCCACCACCTTGCGCACATCCTGACGTACCGGAGATCCCAAAAGACGACGCAGCTTGTCGTTTTCTTTTTTCAGCATGTTAAGCCGCTGAAGCTGCTCGCTCATTAAAATATTGGCCTGAGTCAATCTGGCATTTTCATCCAGTAGCTGCTGGCGAGTGGTCAGTGCCTTGGAAGCCTCGGAGAGCATCTCCCCCGGCATATTGGCCATATACTGCAACGGACTGACTAAGGAGTTCAGAAACACGCGGGCGCTACTGAAGCTGTCGAGCTTATGATCCAGCACCATCAGGGTGACCGAGAGCACGGACGCCAGGATCAGGCGACTGAGTAGAGAGGGTCCACGAGCGAAAATGGTATTCATAAAGGTAATAGTGGCAAAAAAGGCGGCTTACGCCGCCCTTTTTTTATTCGTAGCTAAACAGGTCGCCGCCGTGCATATCGATCATCTCTAGTGCCTTACCACCACCGCGGGCGACACAGGTGAGCGGATCATCGGCGATCACTACGGGGATACCGGTTTCTTCCATTAACAGCCGATCCAGGTCTTTTAATAAGGCACCACCACCGGTCAGCACCATACCTCGTTCAGAAATGTCTGAGGCCAGCTCCGGCGGCGATTGCTCGAGCGCCACCATTACCGCAGAAACAATCCCGGTCAGCGGCTCTTGCAATGCCTCTAAGATTTCATTGGAGTTCAGGGTAAAGCTACGGGGTACACCTTCCGCCAGATTACGGCCTCGTACTTCAATCTCGCGGACTTCCTCACCTGGGTAGGCCGCGCCAATCTCATGTTTAATGCGCTCGGCGGTGGCTTCCCCGATCAGTGAACCGAAGTTACGACGAATATAGTTGATAATAGCTTCGTCGAACTTATCGCCGCCGATGCGTACGGACGAGGAATACACCACGCCGTTAAGGGAGATGATCGCCACCTCGGTGGTCCCTCCACCGATATCGACGACCATGGAGCCGGTAGCCTCAGACACCGGCAGACCGGAACCGATGGCCGCCGCCATGGGCTCGTCAATCAAAAACACTTCACGGGCGCCGGCGCCTAGGGCAGACTCCCGGATAGCCCGCCGCTCTACCTGTGTCGAACCACAGGGCACGCATACCAGTACCCGAGGACTGGGACGCAGAACGTTATTGTCATGTACCTGCTTAATAAAGTGCTGCAGCATTTTTTCGGTCACATAAAAGTCGGCAATCACACCGTCTTTCATAGGACGGATGGCTCGGATATTACCCGGCGTCCGACCCAACATGCGCTTGGCTTCAGAGCCCACAGCTGCCACGCTCTTGGGCCCCCCTGCCCGCTCCTGACGAATAGCAACCACAGAGGGTTCGTTCAGCACGATGCCCTGATCTTTAACATAAATCAGCGTGTTGGCCGTCCCCAGGTCAATAGATAAGTCATTGGAAAACATTCCGCGCAATTTTTTGAACATGAAAAGACCCGGTCCTTAAAACAGTTGGTTTTCAGAATTTTCTGAAAGAAAAGCGTTCTTGGCTAAATGGGGTAACTTTACCAACGGGCCGGGGTGACAGCAAGCTAGCAGTACATCCCTGAGTATAGAAAGTTAATAAAAACGGCGCCTTGGTGAACCTGGGTTTAAAAATCCACCAAAAGCGCCGTTTTGTCAGGGTTAACGATCTACATCACTAATTGGTTTCGCCCTGCTCGTCTTCCTGAACTTCCCGCCAGTTGATGATGCGGTCATTACTGCGATAAAGCCCAAAGCGAACATCAGCCTGGGGATCATTATCATGACTGCCATCGCCATCCCAGTCATACTCCAGGTATTGCGGCACATCCCACTCGGCCTGGGACTCATGACTATTGGCGTAGGCCTGTATCACAAATCCGTGGGCCGATGGGGCGCGGCCCGCTTCGACAATACCAGAGTGAGACTCAAGACCCAGCTCATCATCCACGGTAACCTCATCACTGTCGTAATCGGTGACATAGTCATCCCGATTTACTACCCAACGACTGCCGTTGTAGTACTCAATCTGCAAGGGGACATCTAACGGTTCACCGGCGGGACCATACGCGTTTTGTAATACTGCCCGCCCATGGCGCAATTCAGTCAGCTGTCCGGAAGTCACCAGCACGCCATCACAATCGTTATCGTCTGCATTCTCGCGAATACACAGAAGATGATCGCCGTATGCCAACTGGAAGACCTCTGGTGGGGCAGACAGGGTAAGCTCATTAGATCCGGGGGGAACATTGGTTAGTGTACTGGCTGCAGGACGCTGATAGGTTACGGACCCATCAATGGTATAATTCCCCACCCCTGCCGATTCACTAAAACTAACCCCAAGGTTATGGGATAGCTCTCCGCCGGGCATCAACTGAGCTCGCTGCTGGTAGGCCTCATCGGTCACTGCCCATTGTTGAATCTCAGGCGTCGTCAGTTGCCACAATTCGCCACTGTAATTCGCAGTCACTTCACCGGCTTTATTGCGAGCTGTCAGCACCACTTCAGCAGCTTGTCCAAGTTCGGTGGTTTGTTGGAGATAGATAAAACCACTGGTGGCGTTTAAAGTATGTGCTGTTATCTCCAGCGTCATATGGTGTGGCACACTGAGCCAACTCACAGCATTAGAATTAATACTCACGCCGTAGTAATTATTATCCTGAAGTGTCAGCGAATACTCACCAGTTTCATTCAAGCTCCCTATCCAGCTTGCCTCGCCCTGAGTAAAGGTACCGATAAGCTCGTCGTCATAATTGCTAAAACCGGAGTCCGTTGTCGGCTGGCTACTCAGATTTCCGGGAGCAAATACAGCTGTAACGGCATTCGATTGAGGCATACTCTGTTGTAATCTCAACCTAAGATCACCGGGCTGATAATTGGGGGTTACAGCGCCTTGAGCTCCGACGGCCCGGACACTTAAAGGCAAGTCCTCTGCAGCAACAAAGGCATCTGTCTCCCCTGTAGTCGCACTTGTCCCCAGACCCAAAGACAATAATGGAGCTACCGCGAAGGCATTAGAGCTGCCAGAGACCTGTGTACCTGCAACCTGAACATTGAGTTTTATCTGACCGGCGTCATCATACCTCAGGAAACCGGCCGGAACTTCGGCAATACCATTTTCGTCAAATGTTACGCCCGCATCGGCATAGTTTTCCGTATCTCCTGTGGTGCTCCCATCAATGGCAAACATGTTGTTATTACAGCTTCCCGGGCTGACACACTGCACTGCCAACTGTAATTGCCCACCGGCGATGTCCGCCTGGCAGCTTTGTGCCTCTCCCAAAGAGACATATAAGGTTTCAGGCCAGGCTGACTGTGCTTGCTGTGAAGGAATATTGACCACAGAAGCGGCGCTCCCCCATGACACATTCAAACCCACATCGCTGAACGACACTCGACAGTCGCCACCACTGTCGCTTTCACATAATACCGGCGCACTGGGGGTAGCGCTTGCTACAGACAATGTCGTTTCGCCGGCAGTCGACTTAGTCAGCTCGACGGTAGCATTACCATTAAATGTCTGGCTAGAAGGGCTGAAGCTGGCACCATCGGAGGCCGATAATGTCATGCTCACCGCATCGGTCACCTGGCTGGTACAGGCCTGGTCGGCACAAGCGCGAATAGTAACTGTAGAAGCGCCGCAGGTATATGCAGTGGCATCATGCAGCAAGCGATAATGATGAACCTCATCCTCGCTTCCTCCGGGGCCACACTGCTCTGCCACGTCACCAAAATAACGCACGGTGGAGTTACCATGCACCCAGACCTCAGACTCACTCTGGAAGGCGCCGTAGTAATCGACATTCCCCCCAAGTTCAAGCTGTCCCTGGCTGTAGATGAAAGCATGGGTATCACCGTTACCAGTGTGGCTAAAGTCACCTTGGGTCACAATACGCAGCTGATCGGGGGAGCCTCCCGTGTTCAGTTCCGCAGGGCCAGTTACCTGCGCATCTCCGGTTAGATAGAGCGTCGCCGTGCCGGTGCCATTAACCCGAATATCGCGTTGTCCGGATAGCTTCAGGTCCCCGTAACAGTAAGATTGACCGGCTTCGAGCACCAGGTCACTCTTCGGTTTAAGTTCTTCGTCTGACGCGCACCACTCAGGAAAGTCGAGTGCCGCAGCAGCCGTTCCGGTGGCACTACAGGCACCACCATCACAGTTTGGATTGCCATTTCTCACCATTGTCGGCGTCACCACTGCACCATTGATAGTGCCGTAGATATCGGTTGCCGACCCGGACAGTCGCACCTGGCCGGAAGCGGTGGTCGATATTACCGTCGGGAAACTGACTTCGCAGGCCTGAACATCATCGTCCCCTTGGTCTTGAGACTCACAGCGGCTCGCACCCTGGATGGCCCCACCATCATAATTCACCTTTGAAGAGTTGCGCATATACAGCTCGTTCGAGGACAGCGCTCCCGTCACTTCGGATGTGTTGTTGAGCTCGGTAGAACCATCGACATAAAACAGCCCCTGCAGATGTGATGTGCCGGTAACGAGCAAATCGTAGCCAGATAAGCCACCGGTTACATAAACCTCCAGATTGGCATTGCCATTTAAACCATTAACCTGGACAGAATTGGTTTCCAGCCTTTGGGTATAAATAGTGACGGTACCGTTCCCCTCAACACTCACCTCACTGCCCTGCTGGATTGTCAACCTGTTGATATAATAGGTACCGGGACGAAGCAGAAGCTCAGAATTATTACCTACGTTGAAGGTATCAATATAATAGGTTCCCCCGCCGAACTCTGCTCGGTTACCACCGTTTAAAGTAAAGGTGTCAATATAGTAAGTCCCTTGAGAAAAACTAACCGAGGCATTGTTGGCAGGTTGTAAAGACCCCACAGAGAAGGTGTCATAGTCATCGGTTTCGAAGGTAATATTGGCACCGCCCCAGGTGGAAAGTCCTGAGAATTCATTAGCGTTCAGTTGGCCGCTGGAGGGGATGGTGATGTCCTGCCCTCTGGAAACCCACTGCCCATTGATACTCGGCAAGTCCACAGGCATGGCCGGCAGCTCCAATGCCAGTGCGGTCCCTGTCAGTTCACACGCGGCATTATCACAACGCCCGTCGTGCCAGTAACCGTCACTGCCGGTGTTATAGGGTGAAGGTGTATCAAAAGAAAGCTGATTATTGCCTCCCAGGTTGGTGATCTGAGAACTGTTGTTCATGATCAGCTGCGAACCTGCCCCATTTCCGGACACCGCATTGGTAAATACCACCTCACATTGCGGCAGTTCCTGCGCCATTGCGCCAGCGCTCGCCAGGGCTCCCAAAACCAAGACCCGAAGTTTTAACCAAACACGATTATGTTGCATAGCCCTTACCTCTACCTCTGTCACACCGGCTTCAGCCGTTTAATTGTTTAGTTCCTGCGCATCTACTCTCAGAGTGCGCGAAATCACTACATTATTAGCGGCCACACATAAACCCTCTGACTTAAACCTAAAGTAGGTGCTGTCTGAATATGTTTCTTCCGCACACTGGACGTTAAAACGACATCCTGCCAGCCCCTGAGCATTTATCGTTTGCTGATCATCATTGTCATCGTCACTTTCACATTGCCTTGTGCCACCATTAAGAGGAAACACTTCCGCCAGCTTATGCTCTAGCCCCGCCCTGGCCACATATAACGCCCGCACCCCATAGACCTCATAAACAATAGCGTTATTTGAGGCCGATAGCATCTTAGTGAGGGCCAGCCCCAACAAAGCAATGACGACCATCACAAACACACTCATCATCAGCATACTACCTCGCTGCCCCTTCTTAAGGGGAATTACTGACATGGATTTCATTGTGAAACACCACTACCTGATCGTTGCGCTCAAACAAAAGCCGAAGCTGCACCACCGCGTTACTCTGTAGCGTAGTGGTAGCTACCCGGAAGGGCGTATCTGTCGGCTCGGATAAATCATTGACGAGGTTTTCAGCCATTAATACACCCGTCCCCATCAGACCTTTATTCAGACTACTCATATAACCATAGCTCGTGTAACGGCGTATTTCGCCGTTTTCCAGACAAAAAGCCACCGGATTATCTGCCACGTAAAGCCTTTTGGCTGGCGAGTCGTCGCTAAAATGCGTCTCATCCGGGATGCCGGAGGTATTCACCAATTCGACCATGTTCTTAGCGGGATCGTCCGTCGACGGCTGTGTGTTTGCATCACTGCCTAAAAAGGCCACCTTGTTGTCATCATCCGGTACATTGCCGCTATCAATATACACCTCTGACGAATCCAGGGGATATACATATATTCGGTACTGGTTACTATCATGACTAAGACCTAATGGCACTAACTCAATCTGGTCAGCCTTCGCCTCCGGAGCCACTGGAATATCACCATATTGAGTACTGGTCATAATGGGCACATATTCCATACAGGCGAAGCCGCTGCTTTCGGTAATTCTCACGCTGCCCGGCATAGCCCCCCGAAGTTCACGGTTAAACCGCTTGAGAACATAGCGCGCATCACTTAATAACTGATCTCGCTCATAGGCATTCACATACACCTGAGTACTGCTGCCGATAAAACCAAACACCCCTACAGACACAATCCCGAGAAGAGCGATGACCGCAACCAGCTCCACCAAGGTAAACCCCCGCTGATGACTCCTATCCATCAGTAGTTCCCCCGGTAGCCAATAAATTGCAGTGTCTGCCCGCCGGGCGTGGTAATCTGCACGCGAATGGCCTTCACAAGGCCGATATCTCCATCGGGCTGGCCATCATAATTGTCGTCATAGAAAACGTTAAAATCGGCCTGGTACCCCGAATAAAGTGGCTCTCCGTCCGAATCCAGCAAGGCATTGCCCAGAGAGTCAGTCAAGCCAGCACCCGACTGACTGAAGTTATGATAATCATCCACATCATCAAACTCTCCTCGCCCCTCACCATCCGGTCCTATGGTATTGGCTGAACCACAGCCGGAATCATCAGCCGGACAGGCACACATATCATCACCGTCACCATCGGCACCAGTAACACCATCACCATCGATATCTTCTCCGCAACGCAACTCCCCCCCGCTGCGATCAGAATTCTCGTCAAAGGACTTCGAAACAATCTCACTGAGTAACGATTGAGCGAACTCGGCAGCTCGAACCTGAAAGATAGGATCAACAGACCGGCCAGCCTGAGGAGCCATCAGGCTGGTAATCAGGGTCATTACGATAGCAAATACGGTGATACCCAATACTAACTCGATCAGAGTAAAGCCCCGGATAAAACGCGACCTCCTAGCAGGCATGGATGTAGCCTTCTGATTCGATACAAACCGCACGGTCATTAAGGTCGATACGACACCCGCTGCTGCAAACACGGGACTGACTGGCTCCCACAACAGGCTGACCTCTTGTGTTAAAGCCGACATGAGTCGTCAGGCCAGTGAGGCTTATGGTGACGCCATCTTCGACCAGTTCGTTAACCGAGGTGCGTAAATATTCCGGGCCCGAATAATCGATGTTGGTATCACAGGTGCCTGCGGGTGGCGTCGTTCCAACCGAGTAATCCAGGCTGGGAGGCCCAAACGCCGGAGTCGAACCGGTATCAAACACCACCTGATGACAAAAGTCCGGACGGGTGTCCTGCATAGCACGCTGCTGCATATTGCGCAGGCTACTGATTAAACGGTTCTGGTAAGAGGATATTGAGAAATTATTTTTATTGGCAAACCGAGGAATCGCGGTCACCGCAATCACACCCAGAATGGTTATTACAATGACCAGTTCTATCAGTGTGAAACCGGACTTTCCTCTCATACAACTTCCACGGCGAAGGCTGCAGAAGCGACCAACGCCGCTCCTGCTCTGGGGTTAGCACCCAGAGGTATCGCTTGTAACTGTTGGCGGAGTATCAGAGCTGTCGGTCTCTACATACTTAACATAACAGTTAGTTGCTTCAATCGCTGCCTGGTCACCCTGAGCCAGAACACTGGATAGCGTCAACGCTATTTCACCATCACCCGCCTCATCCGCAGACTCCGCAGTAATAGCGTGAAGGAATTCCGAGGTGACGTTTGCAGACTCATTAGCCGCAGAGTCCAATTGCGAGGCCAGGATAATGCCTGCTGCCGTCGCGGTTGGATAGCCATTCACGGTGTTAATTCCGTTAACTGTTGCATCTCCTGATAAGCTACTGTCCACGGCAGCTTGTGAATAAATAATGTTGGCAGCACTCTGAATGCTTCCTTTTACGCCCGTCACCGAAGACACTCTGGCCTCGTCCGTTAAATCAATAAATCTCGGCGCGGCTGTCACCGCCAGAATCCCTAAAATAACAATTACAATGACCAGTTCAATCAGTGTAAAACCACGTTGTTGTTGCATATTTAATACCTTTATATAGAGATTGATACTTTTTCGTGTATTGTGCTTTTTTTATCCAGAAAAGCAACTGTTTTCTATTTTCGGGCAGACCTTTTCACTGCCCGTCAACCCAGAAAAGATCGGGGTTTCATAGCAACTGCGACTCAAGTCAGCGAGTCACTTTGCCGGTATTCATATCGTAAGTGAAACTGGGCCCCATAGACACAGCATAACGGCAACCGCCCAGGTCGCTTTGATCGGGATCATCCGGACCAATATATTCAGTGCGGATACGCTGCTGATTCATTCGCGGCGCTTCGCCTATTACCTGCTGCCATAAGCGAGCACAGCCCTGGTTACTGCGCTCCGCTACTGGCCAGCCCTCAGGGGACATAGCTACGGGCCGTCGGTCTCGTTCTATTCCTCTTTCATCAAACAACAGCAGTAATATTCGATCGGGCCGTCCCTCGGCGGCCCACTGCCAGTGAGCACTTTCGGCATGACTGGCAAACATAGCCGCCTTACGCAGAAACCCTGAGTCCTGCTCAGAGGGCGCACGACTTTGCATATAGATAATGCCGGCCACCAAAGCCGTGACAAACAAAGCCAGAATTAACCAACGAACCCACTGCACCGCTTTCACTGTCTTCTCCGCTATACCGTTAGCCCTTAAATGCGCCCATCATATCCCACATGGGTGTAAATATTCCCAGAGCCAATACCAACACCATGACTGAAACGATCGCGATCAGTATAGGCTCTATTTTCGAGGTCAAGGCTTTGAGGTCGTATTCCACCTCTCGTTCATAAAAGTCAGCCACATCTCTGAGCAGCACATCCACCTGACCAATTTCCTCACCCACGGCGATCATCTGCAACACCAGAGGAGTAAACAATCCGCTTTTCTTACATACTTTAGAGAGGCTCTCGCCTTTTTCGATGTTTTTACGCATCTCACTAATTCGCTTGCTCATATGGGCGTTATCCACCGAGTCAGAAACCAGACTTAAGGCATAAGTCATCGGAATGCCCGCTCGCAACATTAGCGTAAAGCTCCTGGCAAATCGGGAAAGCAAGGAGCGTTCCATAATACTGCCCACTGCATAAAGCCTGAGTTTGCGCTTATCCCAGCTTTCCCGTCCGTAATCAGTGTTAAGATATTGACGCACTGCGAATATGCCCACTATCAGGGCCAATATAAGCAGATACCAATAATGCACAAACAGATTGGACATACCGATAAGAAACTGAGTCATGGGCGGCAGCTCGGCGCCCAGTCGACTGAACATATTGGCAAAGGTGGGGATAACAAAAATGTTCATAATCACCAGTGCCACGCCAATGGCAAACATAACAAAAATAGGATAGCGAATGGCTGATGCTATCTGTTTACGAGTTTCTTGTTCGCGAGACAGGTATTGCGTAAGAGAAAGAAAGGACTCATCCAATTGGCCGGTATTCTCACCCACATGCACCACGCTAACATACAACTGGTTAAAAATATCGGGGTGACGATTAAAGGCCGTGGACAGATTACGCCCTCGCCCTAACTGATCGACAGCATCTTCTAATGCTGTTTTCAGGCGTTTATTCGTCGTAGTGCTAGCAATGCCTTCCAAGGCTCGGATAATAGGAATACCGGCCTTGGTTAACGAGTACATCTGACGTGAGAAAATCACCAGTTCATCTAGGCTCACCCGGCCCCGGAACCAGGCACCGACATTACCTACCTGAGTAGGTTGGCGCTCTTCCATCACATCCAGAGGGATCAATCCCTGGTCACGCAAATACTTGGCAACCGCATCGTGGTCGGAGGCATCCATGATCCCCTTAACCAGCTCTCCGCCTTGATTGCGGGCGTTGTATTTATATTTCGCCATGAGCAGAAGTCACAGGGGGCTCGTGGCTCACGCCATTTTCGGGCACCATCTCCACCAAGCGCAACACTTCATCTACCGAGGTAATGCCTTGTCTGGCATAGTTTAAGGCATCACTCCATAAGGGCTGATAACCGGGAGTCTGGCTGGCCAACTCACTGAAGCGAGCCGTATCGTTTTGCTTGAGAGGCTGCATCAGAGTGTCGTTCATCTCAAGGAGTTCAAACACACCAATACGCCCCTTATAACCGGTCTGATGACAATTAGGACAACCTTTACCTTGCTTAAAGCTGGCACCATCCAACTCCACGTTCAGACTCTCCAACCATACTTTTTGTTCTGCCGTCAGGGAGTGATCTTGGGAGCAGTTGTCGCATACCCGGCGGATCAGCCGCTGGGCAACAATGGCTCTGAGCGAACTGGCCACCAAATAGCCGGGCGCATCCATATCCAACAGGCGCACCGCACTGCTAATCGCATCATTGGTATGCAGGGTGGAAAGTACCAGGTGTCCGGTCAAAGCCCCTCGCAGGCCAATCTCAACGGTTTCGTTGTCGCGCATCTCCCCGACCATAATAATGTCGGGGTCCTGGCGCAGAGTGGTTCTGAGCACCCGGGAAAAAGTCAGATCGATCTTCGGATTGACCTGCACCTGATTGATGCGGGGTAAACGGTACTCTACCGGGTCTTCTACTGTAATGATCTTAACACCAGATTGATTTAGCTCAGTCAGCGCACCATACAGCGTAGTGGTTTTACCTGACCCCGTTGGTCCCGTAACCAGCACCATCCCGTGGGGTTGATGAATAATACGTCGGAAGCGCTTGAGTATGCCTTCCGGCATGCCGGTCTCGTCCAGACTGAGTATGCCCTGAGATTGATCGAGCAAACGCATCACCACCGACTCGCCCCACTGAATGGGCATGGTTGAAATCCGCAGGTCGATAATATGTCCCTTGACCTTGATTTGTGCCCGCCCATCCTGAGGCAATCGTTTCTCGGAAATATCCAGCCCTGACATCAACTTCAGTCGCAACACTAAGGCTGCGGCAATCTGTTTCTCCTTGAAAATGGTTTCCTGTAATACCCCGTCTACCCGCTGGCGGATGCTCAGGTGTTCCTCACCTGGTTCAATATGAATGTCCGAGGCTCCCATCTGCACCGCATCTTCAAACACAGACTGCAACAACTTGGCCACGGCGGTATCATTATCGTCATCGCTCTGGGCCTCGAGCTGAAATTCATCATCCTGCTGTTCGCTGGCCAACTCAGACGCAAAAGACGCAATTTCTTCAGTACGACGGTAATAGAGATCAAAAGCGTTAAGTAACTGGCTCTCCTTCACCACAGCGATCTTGACCGGTTTGGGCAGGATATTGGCAATAGTATCCACCACCGACAAGTCTGCCGGATCACTCATGCCTACCAGCAATGTATCGCCATTGTCGCTTAACACCAGCGCCCGGTAACGTCGGGCGTGACTCTCAGGAAGTAACTTAACCAGGTCTGGGTCCAGGTCCTGATGACTGATATCCACCAAGGGCACATCCAGCTGACGAGACAAGAACTGTAAAAGCTGAGGCTCGGTTACAAAGCCCATATTAACCAGTAAGTTACCCAGTTTACCGCCGGATTTCTTCTGAGCATTGAGGGCCCGCTGTAACTGCTCTTCTGAAATAATGCCTTCCAGTACCAGAAGGTCTCCGAGTCGCATTTTTAGTTTACGCATTACCTACCTCCTAATGCGTCAATACGCTGCTGAATGAAGCGCCTGGCTTGTTCAGGTAGTACCGTTGAATTACTGACCTGATGATATTGTTTCAGGGCTGGCTGATGTTGGCCTGCCTTATCAAGTGCAATAGCCATACCCAGACGCCAGCGGTCGTTGTCCGGCTGCAGTTCCAGCAGCTGATAGTAGTCCTTCACCGCCTGAAAAAATTGCCCCTGCCCCCGTGCCAGACCAGCCCGCAGTGCATAGTAATCTGTGTACGACGCAACCGGAGGCTTCGCAGCCATCAATAATGCCAGCGCCTGTTGTGGTTTATCCTGACGCCAGAGACGAGCCAGCTGCGAGCGATATTCATAGTGCTCCGGAAATTGCTCGACGGCCTGTTGTAACGTACCTTCGGCCAGCGGACGACGTCCTTGCCGCAAGCTTAAATTAATCAGCTTGGCTCTGATGTTATGCGCGCCGGGCTCTAGCTCCAGCAAGCGGGCTAGAAGTGGGAAGGCCAGCTTATACTTGCGCTCTGCAAGGAGCGGCTCCAGCTGGCGACGCACCTGTTCGGCTTCGCTCACCTCTACCTGGCGTTTACGCACGTCTGGTTGAGGTGGCTCGGCCGCAGCCTGCTCCGTAGCCGGTTGTGCTGTGTCCTGCTGGGCAGGCTGTTCACCGGCGTTCTGGGGTAACGATACCGCTACCTCTTTCGAATCAGTCTCAGGCTCCTTGGAGTCTTGCTCAATGGCGGCCGGTTTTGTTGCCGGGGTATTGGGTTGCTGCTTAGCAACCGTCGTCTGAACCTGTAACGTTTGGTTTGGCGAAGATACGTCAGGACCAGCAGTCGGCTGAGCCGTTTCATTGATTTTCTGCTCGGCTGGAGCAGATTCAACGTATTTTTGTATTGGCATGGGGCCTGCTGGCTGTCCCTTATCAGACACTTCCACCGATGCCACAGGCCTGAAGGTGTCAAACAACACCCAGCCAGCTATAACCACCAGCAATACCACCAACATAACCGGACCAAAGCGCCTCTTGAATGAGGTTTTTCTGGGTTGATAATCCGATTCGGCCGACGATGTGTGCTGTTGACGCTGCTCCAGATCTTTCAGCATTTTATTGACCACACTCACAACACCACTCCTCCCTGCCAGTACCACCAGCCAACAGCCAGCAGAGCAACGACACTGACAGCACAATACATTGGCCAGCGCTGCGGAGGCTGCTGCGCCGCTTCCGTATCTTTTATCGCCGCACGGATGTGGTCCTTGTTCACCTGATTAACCCCTTCACCATACGCTAACATCAATGCCTTATGACAAAGCACATTCACGATCCTGGGAGTACCATCCGTGGCCTGATACAGCATTTTACAGCAGCGTCGGTTAAACACCGGGGAGCCTTTGTGACCGGCAATTTTCATTCTGTGAGCCACGTACTGGTAGAGCTGGTCGGGGTCCATGGAATCCAATTGATAGCTAAAAGTGATACGCTGTTTTAGCTGACGCAACTCACGCTGCTGTAGCTTTTGATCCAATTCCGGCTGAGCGAAGAGAACCACCTGAAGCAGTTTGCGAGACTCGGTTTCGAGGTTGGAAAACAACCTCAGAGCTTCAATGCTCTCTGTCGGTAAGGCCTGGGCCTCATCAATCAGCAACGCCACTGTCTGTCCTTGCCGCTGAATGTCTATCAAACGCTGTTCAATGGAGCGGCTGAAGGCTTGCTGATCTACCGCATCCCCCACTTCCACTTCGAGTTCGCGGGCCACCGCCAGACGCAACTCCTGCGGGTTTAAATAAGGATTCGGGATATAAGCGGTAACAAAGTAGTCCGGCAGTTCATTCAGCAGTTTACGGCAAATGAGCGTTTTGCCAGTGCCCACTTCACCGGTGACCTTGATAAAGCCCTCACCGGTTTTCAGTGCCGTCAGCAGGGTCTCTAACGCCTGCTTATGACTGGGCAAACCAAAGTAATAACTGGTATTGGGCGTGAGGGTAAAGGGCAATTCATTCAGCCCGAAATGGTACAGATACATAGACGACTATTCGTTCAACCAACCTTTAACCTGGGATTCACTTCGGGAC
This sequence comes from Saliniradius amylolyticus, assembly GCF_003143555.1. NCBI lineage: Bacteria > Pseudomonadati > Pseudomonadota > Gammaproteobacteria > Alteromonadales > Alteromonadaceae > Saliniradius > Saliniradius amylolyticus. Next base: position 279,328 of record NZ_CP029347.1, on the reverse strand, counting down.
AGTTGCTCCTGCCAGGTGCCCGGCCCCACCACAGTTGGTTTAAGCATGATCACCAGTTCCTTCTTGCGTTCTTCGTCACGACGGTTTTTAAACAGTTCTCCCAGCCAGGGAATGTCCCCTAACAGCGGAGTCTTAGAGTGGGTTTCCTCGATAATAGTCTGCATCAGGCCACCGATCACCACGATCTCGCCCGAATCAGCTCGGATTACGGTATCCGATTCACGGATATTACTGCGCGCCAGCGGCAGAACCTGCTCCCGCCCGTTAACGGTAATCACCTTCTCCTGCTCCTCGGTTTCGATCACCGATGGATGCACATGCAATAACACACTGCCCTCATCATTGATCTGGGGGGTCACATCCAGAGCAATCCCCGAGAAGAAGGGCGTTAACTCAATATCTGCACTGTTCTGGGAGACACTGCCGGTAGAACTCGTGTCACTCTGTACATCGGTCACAAAGTATTCATCGTCGCCGACTTTTATCACCGCTTTTTGATTATTGGTGGCGGTTACTCTGGGGCTGGATAGTACCTGCATATTGCCCTGAGTAGAGAGTAGGTTGAGGATACCGCTAAAGCTGCCTGTTTCGAAGCTGACGCCGGTAATCCCGCCTAATGAATTAGTGATTGAGTTGCCCACATTGGCACCGGAGAAAGTAATGGGTCCCAAGCGGCTACTATTGGCAATCTTACTCCAGTCGATGCCCTGCTGATACTGATCATTCAGGGTGATCTCCACGATCCGGGCTTCCAGCACGACCTGACGTTGAATATTGCGTTCAGTCTTACTTAAAAATTCCCGCACCACTCTTAGCTCATCCGGCATAGCGCGCACTGTAACCAGGCCAGACTGAGGGGAAACCAGAATACTGCGGCCGCCACCCTCGCCCACAAACGAGTCCAGAGTCTCTTCCAGATCCTTCCAGAAGTCATTCTCCGAGTTGGTCATAATATTGGTGCCATTGATAGTACCCTGACCCATGCCGCCAAAGCCTTGCTGCTGCATATTATTGCCGAAGCCACCATAGCCGCCGCCGAGCCCGCCCATATTTCCCTGATTGCCAAGGTTATTGTTCCGACCGCCACTGCGGTTATTATTTGCATTCTGCGACACGCCGCCTGAGGTGACACTAATCTGAGTCATACCGTTACGGCGCATTTGCAGATAGTTCAGTGAAAAGGTCTCGGTACGCATACCAGCCGGGAAGACTTTAAACACCTTGCCGCTTTGCTGAATATCATAGCCGTACATATCCTCGATCAAAGCCACAATCTCGGCAATGGTCGCCTGCTTGAGATCCATACTGATGCTGCCATCCACTTCTGGATGCACCGCCACACTGTAGTCTGTATCGGCCACCAGGCCAGCAAAAAAGCCACGCACATCGGCGCCATGCGCACTGATGTCGTAACGCTCCTCCACAAGCATTTCCGTCGTTGAGATATCATCGCCAGTATGGCCTTGCTGCAACCATCCCTCGACATCATCGGGGACCTGTTCCAAAGGTGCGTTCGACATCAATTGACGCTGCTTTTGTTCCTCGGCGGCCTGCTCGAGAGAATCGCTTACCAGTTTGCCATCCCCGGTGCTCTGACAAGCTACTAACAGGAAGATGCCACTGCCAATCACACTGTACTTAAACTTCATCTTTCGCCACTTTTTTGATTGTGTTTGACGAGCCGACTTGACGCTTGACCAATCCTTCAGGCCCCGCAAAAGTCACCTCGGTTGGACGGATACGAGTAATCTTGATTTCCTGCCACCTGTCACCTTCGGCATACCACTGCCCAGCGATTAACGCCAGGTATCGCCCTTGGCGGTGCATCACCGCCTGCACCTTAGGCCAGCTCAATTCCGAGATTTGTGACTTCTGCTCTGCAGGCGCCTTCAACCAATCCTGTGAAGGACGGGTTGGGTCAGTCAGCCGCTGCCCGGGCAAAGCCGAGACAGATACAAATAAGCAAAGGGATAGTATAAGAATACGTTTCACTAGACCCCCAAAAAAGATGCGTTGGTGCTGAGCGTATAAAGTTCCAGAGTTACCTGAGCGGTAGGATATTCAGTAACTCGATAGTCAAACCGACGCCAGTACAACTCCCAAGGCAGCAATTCCATATCGGCAAGATACCGTTGCAGTTGAAAGTACTGCCCTTCCATTTTAATGGTAAAGCCGCGTTGATAGAGGGTATCACTGAGCACCTGCTCTGAGACGCTGAGTTTACTGACCGGCATTGAGGTAACCTCCAATACACTCACCCCTTCATGCTCTTGCAGCAGCTGGCTGAGCACTTGACGCATACGGTCTGCCGGTATCAGTTGAGTGGTCTTCTGACTAAGCTCCTGCTTAAGCTGCTCATACTCTTTCTGCAGCGCTTTGCGCCGGTCGATTAGAGAGGCATCGGGGTCGGTAATGCTGGCACCAAGCGCCTTTAACTCGCTCTCTAAAGCGCGTTGAGTATTATGGTGCTTTGTAAGCGCCTGCTGATAACTCTCTTGTTTATTTAGCCCTGGTTCTATCCAGCCTATAAAGCCCAGATACAGCAACAAGAAGGCACTGGCAAAGATGACGATTTTGCGCTCTCGCTCCTTTAATGCCATAAATCCTTCACTGAGGCGTTTGTGCCAATACTTCATGGCTTACCCCCCACGGACGCTTTGGGATCCAGGCCAGTATTAAGCACAAAATGTAAGCCCTTTTCCTGCTGTTGATACAGCCTGGCATCGGTAAAGTCCCGCCCCTGAAGTGAGGGTTGTTGAGCGAGCTGTTCGAGCCACTCAGGAAGCGCACTGGCTCGGCTAAGCTGGCCCTGCAAATAGAGGTCCGAGCCGGACACACTGATGCGAGATAACCACAATTGCGGGTGATCGGCAGCGGCTAAATCCTCCATTAGCCCGGCCAGTCCAAGATTCTGTTGCCCTTCCAGTGTATCCAGCTGTCTCAATAGCAGACGCTGCTCTCTGGCTTGTTCCTGCATACGGCGCACCTGATCCACTAGCTCCGGGCTCGGCCCCTGCTGTAACTCCTGGCGCTGCTTGGCCAGTATTTTCTGGAACTGTTGTACTTCCCGGCTTGCCTGTTGTGCCTGCTCTTGCCAATGCTCAGTGCGCGCCTGAACCAAAAGGCTGCCAGCCACCACCAGCAGCAAACAGAACCCCAATAAAACCAATGCGAACTGTAAGGTATAGAGCTCCACCTTGGGCTTCAGATCATTCGGATAAAGATTGACACGATACTTCATGAGGCCTGCGCCATCATTAGTTGAGAACGTCCGGCCTGGGCTGCCGCCACACTGGCAATGTTGCCGGGCAAGAGCTGAAAAGACCCTGTATCGAAGGACGGTACCAGCCATTCAACCCGAGCCATCACATTCTGCTGCAATGCCATTTTCAGAGCATCTAAATGAGGCGTATCCAGACAGATCACCAACTTTTGCACTTGAGGCTGACGCAGCTGGCTTTCAAAATAATCCATGGAACGCTGAATCTCTAGGGCCAACCCCTCCACCACATCACTGTCAGCCATTTGTGGCCCCAGCTTACTTAGTTGTCCTATCCCCCGGATTCGGCGGGTAAAATAGAGCTTTCCCTGGCGAACAATCAACAGGCAAACCTCGTCGCCCTGGCCCTGACTTATCAACATCTGAGGCTCATCTTTAACCCCCAGTAAGTCACATAAGCTGAGCTCTTCAATACTAATGGTATTCAGTTTTAGATGGGCCTTAGAGACATGCTCTATTACCGACTCAACCAGACTGCGGGGCGTCGCCACCAGATTAACCTTGTTGACACTGGAGGGCTGGACCGGCAGTTCAAAGCAATCAATAATCTGCTCTTCATTGGTCCCCATCAGTTCGGGCACCGACCACTTCAGCGCCTGTACTACTTCATCATCTTTGACGTTGGGCTTTTCCACCTGTCGTAACTGGTAAAGGCCGGTGGATAGGGTGACATGGCAAGGCGTGTTTTGAGCGCTGTGTTCAGCCACCCAGTCTGGCAGCTCTGTGGCCCATTTATTGGCGGCGAAGAACTGTTGCTGTTCCCACCGCCAGAGTCCATCTTGCTCCGAAAACAATGACAGGCTCACACCTTCGGCGCTGTACTCCAACCCCAGCGATGCATACACTGACGGCCCCGCTAAGCGACGTTTGGCCCAATCAACCCAACCAAATTTCATACGTATGTATATTTCCTCATAATTAAGGCGTACCTTAAGGGAAACCCTACTTCCTGTCTAGCGCTTCACACCCGCAAAACGCCATTACAACCAACATTATCAGCCTTTTTCCACCCTAGCATATGACGCTGATCATATTTCGTCACCCAGTTACCGACTTTTTTGGTACAAAACCGACTATGCCGGACAATCCACCTCTGAACGAGGCAGGGTCTGTTGATTCAGAATACCATTCGAAATAAAAAAAGGCCCTGATATTTAGGGCCTTTTTATACAAGTTCACTGCTCGTTAAAACGGAATATCATCATCGAAGTCAAAGTCCGGCTCCGGCATCTGCCCCGGCTGCTGATTTTGACCACCCTGATTCTGTTGCGGAGCTGGACGTTGCTGAGGTTGCGACTGACCATAACCGCCGCCCTGAGGCTGGCCATAGCCACCCTGGGCAGGGCCGCCACCTTGACCACCACCGCTTTGACCACCGCGACCACCAAGCATTTGCATGGTGCCATTGAAAGGGTCCAAAACGATTTCAGTGGTGTATTTGTCCTGACCGTTCTGATCCTGCCACTTGCGGGTTTGCAGCTTGCCTTCAACATATATCTGGCTGCCTTTACGCAAGTATTCACCGGCAATCTCAGCCAGCTTGCCGAACATCACTACCCGGTGCCATTCGGTTTTCTCCTGAATCTGACCGCTCTGATCTTTCCAGCTTTCAGACGTCGCCAGGGTTAGATTTGCCACGGCTTTACCATTGGCTGTATAACGGATATCCGGGTCCTGCCCCAGATTACCGACCAGAATTACTTTGTTGACGCCTCTGCTCGCCATAATCACTCCTTCAAAAACTGATGCGCTATTTTGGCACTTACGCCACCAAATTACTATGACGGCGCATCACCCCTTTCGCTTTATTGGGTACCGCTGCCCTGCGTCAGTGGCGTGGTAAAATCCAGGTACACCCGGGCGTTACTGCGAACCTGTTGCTGCTTGAGTTGCTCAGAGCCTAAATGCACACGTTCCAGATGATCGGCCGCCACCTTGGTAGAACTTTGGATCATCTTCATGGCATTTTCCAGTGAATAAGTCAGCTTATGGATCTCAGCCATATCCGCCGTGGATAATTCGCCTTCGAGCAGCCCTTCCAACTGTTTATTGTAGGTCTGCAGTACTTGCAAGGCTTCGCCAATGTCGTTCACTTTCTCCCCGGAAAAATGCCTGGGCTGCTCATCGGCGTGCCCCCCCAGGGAAGCGCTCAATACCAATAGGCTTATTAATAACCGTTTCATTATTCGTCTCTCTTATCTTGTTGTGACACAAAATCTCGGGCTTGTTTGAGGGAGAACTGTCCGCCATCCACCTTTAAATACAACGTTCGTTCTTCGGGTACCAGAGTGAGATCCCGCACCCCTGCCCAGTCGGCTAACTGTTTGGCCAGCTGCTGCATCTGCTCTGGCGAACCAGTCAAGGGCAGTTGATAGCGCTTGAGGTGGCGCTGTTCAAACTGCCCCTGCATCAGCCACAATAGCCAGACTAAGCAAGTCAGCGCGGCAAATAGCAAAACCCACGACTCTGACAACCACTGGCTTAGGCCGCCAGCGACCACCCCTCCCAGTGCCGCACCGGCAAATTGGAAAGAAGCATAAATGCCCATGGCCGAGCCCTTTTCTCCGGCTGGTGCCAGGCTGGACACCAGAGCTGGCAAGTTGGCTTCGACATAATTAAAGCCACTAAAGAACAGCCAAATCAATACCAACAACGCAGTAAAGTAGGGAGGTAACAAGGCCAGTCCCAATAGTGACAGTCCCAGCAGCCCAACTGAAAGCATTAATATAGCCCTTACCCCACGGACCCTTGCCAGGCGCATCAGCACCACCATACCCAACACCGAGGCGATAAGAATGGGCAGATACAATTGCCAGTGCTGCGCCAGCGACCAGCCCTGTTCAGAAAAACGGGTCGGCAGATATACAAATAGCAGCGTCATTAACAGGTGCAATACAAATACGCTCAGGTTCAGGCGCATCAGAGTGGCATTGGCGAACAACGCGCGGACTTTTTGCCAGTTGGGTAATGTATCGCCCGTGGGTGCCAAATTCACCGAGTCTGGCACTACCCACCACACCAGTGGAATGCAAAGCAGTGCCAGTAGCGCCGTGATTAAAAACAATCCGGTTAGCCCGAAGCCAGCACCAATCATGGGGCCTAACAACAGCGACAGATAAAAAGAAAAGCCAATGGCCACACCAATGATCGCCATCACCTTAGGCCGCTCGCTGTCGCGACTGATGTCACCGGCCAGCGCCATCACTGCACCGGCGATAGCGCCTGTGCCTTGTAGCAAGCGCCCCAGAACCACCACCCATAAGGAGTCCGCCAGCCCCGCCACCGCCGAGCCAAGAGCAAACAGCCCCAGTCCCAGCATGATCACCGGCTTACGGCCCCATTTATCCGATAGTATGCCAAAGGGGATCTGCAACAATGCCTGGGTCAGGCCGTAGCCACCGATGGCCAGGCCCAGCAATAGCGGCGTGTAATCCGCGTACTCCAGCGCCAGTATGGGGAGCACCGGCATCACCATAAACAGGCCCAGCATTCGAAGCACATAGACCGACGCCAACGAACTGGCGCCACGGATTTCTAATCGATTCAAAGCCCTGACTCGTATTACTGCCGAAAACGCGCCAGTTTAGCATAGGGCGCCTGGCGGCAGAAGCGACAAGGTAGCACCCGCTGGAATCGAATTTTAGGGTCGTGGTCACAAGCCATCCTATGCCATACTAGGCGGTCCATTTTGCTCAAACAGCAACGCTTGTTACCAAACCAAGAAGGGGTTATTAGTGGAAAACATCGAGGTTCGTGGCGCGCGCACTCACAATTTGAAAAACGTCTCAGTCACTCTGCCGAGAGACAAACTCATTGTGATCACCGGCTTGTCCGGCTCCGGTAAATCCTCACTGGCATTTGATACCCTGTACGCCGAAGGTCAGCGCCGTTATGTGGAATCACTATCTGCCTACGCCCGCCAGTTTCTGTCGATGATGGAAAAGCCCGATGTGGATCATATCGAAGGGCTCTCTCCGGCTATCTCCATTGAGCAGAAATCCACTTCCCATAACCCAAGATCCACCGTGGGCACCATTACCGAAATCTACGACTATCTGCGCCTGTTATTCGCCCGCGTCGGTGAACCACGCTGTCCCACCCATGACGTGGCTCTGGATGCCCAGACCATCAGTCAGATGGTGGATAAAGTGCTGGCACTGGAGGAAGGCAGCAAAATGATGCTGCTGGCCCCCGTCATCCAGAATCGTAAGGGCGAGCACGTCAAATTACTGGATAACCTGGCGGCCCAGGGCTACATCCGTGCCCGCATTGATGGCGAGGTGTGTGATCTGTCCGATCCCCCGCCCCTTGAGCTTCATAAGAAACACACCATCGAAGTGGTAGTAGACCGCTTTAAGGTGCGTGACGATCTGCAACTGCGTCTGGCCGAGTCCTTCGAAACGGCTCTCAGCTTATCCGGCGGCAGCGCGAAGGTGATCTACATGGACGATAAGGATAAAGACGAACTGGTATTCTCCGCCAACTTCGCCTGTCCTCACTGTGGCTATAGCATGACAGAGCTGGAGCCGCGCATGTTCTCGTTCAACAATCCGGCGGGTGCCTGCCCTACCTGCGATGGTCTGGGCATCAAGCAGTATTTCGATCCGGACAAGGTGATCATGAACGAAGAAATCAGCCTGTCCGGCGGTGCCATTCGTGGCTGGGATAAACGTAGCTACTACTATTACCAGATGCTTCAGTCAGTGGCCGAACATTATGACTTCGATCTGAGTACCCCTTTCTGCGAACTGAGCAAAGAGCATCAGAATATCGTGCTCTACGGCAGCAAAGGTACCGCCATCAAGTTCAAGTATATGAACGACCGTGGCGATGTGATGGAGCGTAAACACCCCTTCGAGGGGGTAATTCCTAACATGGAGCGTCGTTATCGTGAGACCGAGTCTAATGCGGTGCGCGAAGAGCTGATCAAGTATTTAAGCCAGCAGTCCTGCACCAGTTGCCACGGCAGCCGCCTGCGCGAAGAAGCCCGCCATGTGTTTATCGGCAACACTAACCTGCCAGCGGTCAGCGACATGTCTATTGGCGGCGCAGCGGACTTTTTCGAAACCCTGAGCCTGAAGGGGCAAAGAGCGCAGATCGCCGATAAAATTCTAAAGGAAATCCACGACCGTCTGCATTTTCTGGTGGATGTGGGTCTCAATTACCTGACCCTGTCCCGCAGTGCCGAGACCCTGTCCGGGGGGGAAGCCCAGCGAATCCGGCTGGCCAGTCAGATTGGGGCCGGACTGGTAGGCGTTATGTATGTGCTGGACGAGCCTTCCATCGGTCTGCATCAGCGCGACAACGAACGTCTGTTGGGTACCTTGCAACGCCTGCGGGATTTGGGCAATACGGTGATCGTGGTGGAACACGACGAAGACGCCATCCGCACCGCCGACTATGTGCTGGATATCGGCCCGGGTGCCGGGGTTCATGGCGGTCAAGTCGTGGCCGAAGGCAGCCTCGATGACATCCTAAACAGTGAACACTCACTGACCGGAAAATACCTGTCGGGTAAAGAGCTTATCGAAGTACCTCAAGAGCGTACTCAACACGACAGCAAACAGTGGCTGGAGGTCAGTGGGGCCACCGGTAACAACCTTAAAGGTGTAGACCTGAAACTGCCCATCGGCCTGCTCACCTGCGTGACCGGCGTGTCAGGCTCTGGTAAGTCGACACTGATCAACGACACTCTCTATGTTATTGCTCATAAGGAACTCAACGGCGCCACGGTGGGCGAAGCAGCACCACACAAATCCGTGTCCGGCATGGAGCATTTGGACAAGGTGGTGGACATCGACCAAAGCCCCATTGGCCGCACGCCACGCTCCAACCCGGCCACCTATACCGGTATCTTTACGCCGATCCGTGAGCTGTTCGCCGGGACCCAGGAAGCCCGATCTCGCGGTTATAAGCCAGGCCGTTTCAGCTTCAATGTAAAAGGTGGACGCTGTGAAGCCTGTCAGGGCGATGGCGTGATCAAGGTGGAGATGCACTTTTTGCCCGATGTCTACGTGCCCTGCGATGTGTGCAAAGGTAAACGTTACAACCGTGAGACTTTAGAGATTCAATACAAGGGTAAAAACATTAACCAGGTGCTGGATCTCACCGTGGAAGACGCCCGTGAGTTTTTCGATCCGATTCCGGCGGTGGCCCGCAAGCTACAGACCCTGATGGATGTCGGCTTGTCGTATATTCGCTTAGGTCAGGCCGCCACAACTCTGTCCGGGGGCGAGGCGCAGAGGGTTAAGCTGGCCAGAGAGTTGTCCAAACGTGACACTGGCCAGACCCTGTACATTCTGGATGAACCCACCACAGGTTTACACTTTCACGACATCCGACAACTACTGACCGTATTGCATCGATTGCGGGATCATGGCAATACTGTTGTGGTGATCGAGCATAATCTTGATGTGATCAAAACCGCCGACTGGATTGTGGATCTTGGCCCCGAAGGTGGCTCAGGCGGCGGCGAGATCATCGCCGAAGGCACGCCGGAGCAACTGGTCGAGAGTAAGGCCTCCCATACGGCGCGCTTTTTAAAGCCCATGTTAAAACAACAACAATAATAATAACGATGCTAAGCGAACAGTTTAATGTACGGTTCTATGAAACCGACGCCCTCAAACACGTCAGTAACACGGTGATCGCCGGGTGGTTCGAAGCCGCCCGCGAACCCATCTTCCGGTTTTTCAATGCCGACCTGGATCTTGATAACTGGCCACTGATTCTGGCCAGCTATAAGATCGACTTTTTGCGCCAGCTTTTTTTAGGCTCGCCGGTAGAAATCCGTTCCGGCATCTGCCGCATTGGTGGCAGTTCTTTCGATGTCTATCAGGAAGTATGGCAAAACGGCGAGAAGTGTGTCAGCGGCATTACCACCATGGTGCACTTTGATTATCATCAGCAAAAAAGTGCCCCCATTCCCGATGAGGTAAGATCACGCATGGTCGACATACAGGTAGAGTTATGACCGACTTTATCGAGGTCATCGACGATGCCCTGCCGGCGAAGACTTGCCAGCAGCTTATCCACCAGTTTGAGCAAAGCCCAGGCCGCTATCAGGGCCGCACCAGCGGCGGTGTGGATACAGAGAAGAAAAACAGCGAGGATGTGATGATCACGCGGGCCGAAGACTTCAAAGGTCTGCTGCCACAGGTGATCCCACCGACCACCGCTCACCTGATGAACTACATCGAAAAGTATTACTTCGCCCTCATCGGCCCGATGGGTCTGACCCTTAAGCACCCTGAAACCGGTGAGCCAGTGAAGGTGACTCAGGATAACTTCCATGAGGTTGCCAAACCCAACCTGCCTCACCTGATCCAGTATTTATTTCGCCTCGGGGATATTAATGCCCAGAAATACCAGCAGAACCGAGGTGGTTATCCCTACTGGCACTCAGAGGTCTACCCTCAGGCGGGCGGAAACGACGCCTTGCACCGAATGCTGTTATTTATGTACTACCTCAACGATGTGGAAGAAGGCGGAGAAACGGAGTTTTATTACCAGCAACGGGCCATTAAGCCCAAGCAAGGCCGTATGGTGATCGCACCAGGCTATTTCACCCACACCCACAGAGGCAACATGCCAATCTCCAACGACAAGTACATCATCACCTCCTGGATGCTGTTTAATCCTGCAGAAAAGATTTACCGTTGAGGCGCTTATTCAACGACTGCTGAAGCTCCGGCAGTAGCCCCGAGTGTTTCTTATGAATCACATGATGTAAGCGAACTTTTTTCAACTCTGTTACTTCAAAGCTCTCCCTGAGCTTATCGGTAAATGTGCCATAGGAACCAAAAATTCCGTACCTGACTCGCCCCTCTGTGAGCATTTCCAGAGTGTCGGATAGCTTCTCATTATTGACCACCCGGGCTTTGAACTGATAGCCATCCAGAATCCGCTGGTTAGCCATATTTGTAAGAATAATACTTTCGGGATCTGAAAATACCTCTGTTGTGCACTCAAGTCCCCGCTGACACAACAGTAGCAGCTCTCCGATCAGCAAGCCGGGTTCAACGATAATCAGGTTTTCGAAGGCCCCCGCATTGACGTCAATTCTGAGAACATCGGCATCTGAAAAGCCTTCATTAACCATGAAAAAGCCTCTCATGGCTGGCGTGGGCAGGAGCGTAACTTTAATACCCAAATCATCCTGATAAACGGCCTTAATCATACTGACAAAGGGCTGTATGCCCGGGTGATCGAGGTGAGAAATAACCAAGCGTTCAGGCTTTGAGTAGGTAGCTCTCTCCTCACCCGGGTAGCTCTCAAAACTCAGCAGCACCATTAACAGAGTGATTAACCTATACACTCTCGCCTCCTGCTCTTTTACGGTTATTCACCATTGTAGCCCAACCCTGAAAAAGCATATTGGCGCCGTATGTATTCACTTCGGTTGCCCTATTCAAATCGTCTATTGGCGTGGCTAGTAAACACTGGCTGGCAGAGAAGAACAATCCGGATAATCCCAAAACAGACATTGGAGCCATTACCCGTCGGCCCATAAGCGGGACGGGCCATTACCAAAGGGTACCCTCTTACGCGTCTGCACCAGAGCCTGTGCTGAGATTTGTAATGCATGTGGGTAAGGATGAAGTGGGCCTGGCAATGGCCGGAATCAAAAAACTCCTGGTAGTCACCGTTAACCCAACAGTAGTTTTCACAGGGAAGCCGGATATGATCGTACTCTCTGCCGGGCATTCCAGCCTATTAGAGAGTACAACTGTTTCTTCCTTTTATTCCCGTTGCTTTAGCTCACTGCCACAAGATAAGCGGGCTAAGGTTTGGGTTTGAGGAATAATCGCGTCAACAATGCCTTAGCGCAATCCATCTCCATTTCATCTTTTACGATGGATTCATTGTTTATTCGTAGCTGCTGACGCCGATACCCTTCAACCGATAGCCGACGGTGGCGATGTCGCCACTCCACTGTTTCGTTTCCAGCACGCCATGCACCCAGATGGCATCATAGAGGCTGTCGATAGGCACGCCGTTTTCAAACTTCACATACACAATCTGATTGGATGGCGGGGGCGGCACATGAATACAAGCACCGAAGTAAGGCACGAGTAAAAACTCGGTGAGGTTGTCGTCATCACCTTCCAAGGGCACCACGAAACCGGGGATTTTCACTTCCCTGCCGTCCAGCTCTTGCACCACCGGCGCATTCGGCGACATCTGCGTCATGCTATTTTCACCGCCATGGTCCACTTGCTGCTCCGGAGCCTCAAAATCTTTCGGGGCCAGGTCTTCCCAAAACAGCTCCTGAGGCTTGGCGGTGGCCATTAGAGGTAACAACGCCATTAATACGATCAATATTTTCATTTCAACTACCTGTGTTTTATAAGGCACGACAAACCACTCTGATGTTAGAGACAATCAGGCCAAAACAAAAGAGGCCAGCGACAGGCTGGCCTCAGACAACGTTCAAACACGCTTAGAATGCCGGTTTTTCCGGTGAGTCGTTATAGCGTTTTACGCTGCTTTCGATCTCTTTCTTAGCCGCCGCCGCATCGGCCCAGCCATCGATTTTAACCCATTTATTAGGTTCCAAATCTTTGTAGTGCTCGAAGAAATGCTCAATCTGATGGCGCAGCAGCTCTGACAGATCATTGATGTCCTTAATACCGCGATAGACCGTGGACAGTTTGTCTTTTGGTACAGCCAGCACCTTGGCATCAGTGCCTGACTCATCGGTCATCTTCAGTACGCCCACCGGACGACAGGCGATCACCGAACCCGGTAGCAGAGGGAAAGGCGTAGGCACCAATACGTCTACAGGGTCACCATCTTCTGACAGAGTGTGCGGCACATAGCCATAGTTGGTGGGATAGTGCATGCAAGTGGCCATAAAGCGGTCCACAAACAAAGCACCGGAGTCCTTGTCCACTTCGTATTTGACCGGATCGGCGTGCGCCGGGATTTCGATGATCACATTGACTTCTTCTGGCAGCTTGTCGCCAGCAGGTACATTGTTCAAGCTCATGGGAGATCCTGTGTTGAAGTTATAAAAACTGCGGCGATTATATCGGCTCCAGCCCCAATAGAAAACTCGACTTGTGGACAATTTATTCAATATTATGCCTCTGGTTATTTGAAGCAGTGAGTTTTCAGTAACAACTCCATAAAGGCTTGCGCCGACAGCTTCGCACTAGAGGCAATTGAACTTGGCGTTGCTGAATCGGCGACCTCATAGGTAATGGCAGGGATCTGAAGTTGTTTGTAAAAGAAGGTCTTGGCGTTGGTTCGTTTTGAAGAATGGCCGGGTCTGAGATCGAAGGTCAATTCAGCCCCTTTTTGTTGTATCGCTCTGTGCCAATGCTGGGCAAACTGCGGATATTTCGAAGGCAAGGAGTCAGGCTGGATATAGAAAATATTCTTTCGGGTGGAGTGAAAGTCAAGCATCACCGCAATTTCCCCATCTCTCCGCTGCCTTTCAATATCACGCCATAAGGTTTCTACTTCTGGTTGGGAAAATATACCCCAGTCACGATTGAGATCATGCCCCTTGGCATTATGCCGCCAATAACCATTGGCCACACCATCGGGGTTGAGGTTGGGATATATCAGCAGTGCAAATTGCTGCCTGAACTTTTCTGCCAATGCTGTCTTGGCCAACAAGGTCTGAACAAATTGCTGCATTGCTAAGGCACCTGTCACTTCTGGCGGGTGAGCCCGTCCCAGTAATACGATATATGTCTTCGGACGGTGTCTATCGCTAACAAGACCTGTCAGCACTCTTCCCTGAACAGACTTTCCGTAATGATTCAACCTCACATCCAGATTATCGGCCCTAAGGCGTTGATCCGCGCTGAGGTGTACATGCTCTGTTGGCAAAGGATACCAATGAATAAAGTCAGAGCTGAACTTTGGCCAATAGCGATGTTTGCTGTGCGAGTATTCAAGCAACAAGGTCAATTGACGCTTAGATTCAGACTCTAACGCCATCGCATACCAGGGACTCGGATTGATCGGCAGGTTTTCTGGTCTAATGATCACCTTAACCGCACCATCACCGGTCATTGAACAGCGAGCGAAGGCTCCACCACCAAAATGGTCATGAACCTGCAAACCATTGGCTTCGCAGCTTTCTGCTTGAGACTCAAATACCCCCAGGCAGAAAAAAAAGAGCAGGCCAGTTAGCCTGCTCTTTGAGTTATTGAGAGACTCCATAGAACTGCTGATAGGTTTGCCATGCCGCCGCCTGCAAGGCGTTAGCCACCTCTTTGGGCAAATCGGCATCATAGGCTAAGCCCTGTGGGGACTCTTGATAGAAGGTAGCGTAAAACACGCAGGCGGCTAAATAGGTACCTGCCAGAGACGGGTGCTTTAAGTCCTCTTTGTAAATCACGTCTCCCTGCTCAGTAAAACCTTTAACGTCGGCGTGATAGAGATCAATCTCCGGGTGCTTATGGTTGACATGATCGAAGGCCAAACCAACCGGAGCGACTAAAGCGTCGAGATGATTGCCCAAACTAACATAGCTGCTGTGCAAGGCATCTGTCATTTCCTTATGATGCTTATAGGGCCAGGTCATGAACAGCACGGGCTCTGCACCATGTTGACGAATGACCTTGGTCAATACCTTAGCGCCCTGAACAAACTTTTTATAACGCTTTTTCGTCACCGATTCATTGGAGTGACCTTGGATAACAACCATATCCCAGGCCTTGCCCTTGGGTTGATCGGCAAGATACGGCATGCCAGCAACATGTTCATATAACTTCCCACCCGAGAGGGTCTTCATGCGATAGCGGTTTTGACCTCTCTGCCACTTACCAGCCGCCCGAATCAGGTTGCTCACATGGTTATGTAAGCCTCCATTGAAGTAACTGAAGCTGTTGCCCACAAAGAGTACTTTCTGAGGCGTGCTCGAGGGGTTCACCTCCGGCTTTTCTATCTCCTTGGCAGCCGAGGAAATTGAAAAAGCGCCAACAGCTAACAAAATGAATAAGCTTAATTTACGCATCATGGTTTTATCCTATTAACAACATGGGTGCCCACCACACCGCCACGATAGACAGCAGGACCATTCCTAAGATGTTCAGGAGCACCCCACAGCGGATCATCTGTGGAATGGTCAACATACCAGAAGCAAAGACGATGGCATTCGGAGGTGTTGCCACCGGCAACATAAAGGCACAGCTGGCCGCCAGAGTAACAGGGACGGTCAGCAGCAGCGGAGATATATCCATTTGCATGGCAATCGCAGCCACCACTGGCAATAAGGTCGCCGTCGTTGCCAGATTACTGGTTAGCTCCGTCAGGAAAATCACCAAGGCGGTAGCACCGATGATTAATGCCGCAATACCAAAGATCGATAACGGTTGCAGTGATTCACCCAGGAAGGTCGCCAAGCCCGAATTGGAAACCGCAGCAGCCAGACTCAAGCCTCCACCGAAGAGAATCAACACCCCCCACGGCACACGGCTGGCGTCATGCCAATTAAGAAGGCGCGTCACCCCACCTTTATCGCTAGGGATTAAAAACAGCAGTAAGGCGGCAAGCATCGCGATACCAGCGTCAGTGACTCCCTCCAGCCCCAACCATTCAGTTAAAGGTCTGCGTAATATCCACGAAGCGATTACCAGCACGAAGACCACGGCGACACGTTTCTCAGCTGGCTTCATGGTGCCCAGCTCTTCACGTAGTTTATTAAGGTGGGCATCTACCGCCTGATTGGCAGCAATATCCACCTTGTACACCACACGAGTCAGAATAAACCACGCCAGTGGCAACATAATAAAACTGACTGGTAAGCCGACTTTCATCCAGGTGATAAAGTCGATCTTCATATCATAGTTTTCTGATAAAAATGCCGCCAGCAAGGCATTCGGTGGTGTGCCGATAAGGGTCGATAGACCGCCAATGGTTGCCGCATAAGCCAGCCCCAATAACAAAGCCGTTTGGAAGTGTTTGATTTGTGTTTCTGAGGCTTCAGTTAGGTTATCGGCAATCACTTTCGCCACGGAAAGTGCGATAGGCAACAACATTAGAGTGGTTGAGGTATTACTCATCCACATGGATAAAAATGCTGCTACCAGCATGAAGCCGGCAATTAAACGCCTCCCTTCAGTGCCGGTAACCGACAGTAGGCTAAGGGCAATTCGCTTATGCAAATTCCATTTCTCTACCGATATGGCCAGTAAAAAAGCGCCAAGGAATAGATAGATAATGGGGTTAGCAAAAGGAGCGGCAGCTTCCTTAAAGCTGGCGATACCGAGAATATCAAACATAGCCAGAGGCACCAGTGCCGTGGCAGGAACCGGAATAGCTTCCGATGCCCACCATATGGCCATCCAGATACCAATGGCGGCCGTGCGCCAGGCCACATCAGGCATGGCCGTTTGCGAAGAGGCAAACATCATCATCAAGGCAAAGGCCAATGGCCCTAACACGAGTCCAATGTCCTGATAGCGCCCGCGACTGGTAGCATCACCGGCTTTAGTTGTTTTTTTTTCTTCTGTCATAGTTTTCTACTTCATTAAATAAAAAGAGAAAAGCGGGTCTCCCCACTTTTCTCTTTCACTGACTCAAGGTTAGAAATACGCTTTCACGTCAACATAGTAATTGCGGCCATAGTCACGATGGGCATCTGAAGCGAAACCAAAGTAATCATCGGCTAGCGGGGCTCGTTCATCGGTCAGGTTCTTAACCCCAAAGCGCACCCGTGTGCGTACGTCATTCACGTCGAAGCGGTAATCGACCATAGCATCATAGGTGGTCATGGCAGGAATGATGTATTTAGTGCCGTCATCCAATGTCAAATGGCTCTGATAGAAACTGCCAATACGGTTGCCTGACACAGCTGCCCCCCAATCACCTTGCCTCCAAGAGAGCTTAAAGGTGTGACGCTGTTTTTGATTACCATCTTTACCGATCAGGTCAGCAAACCCCGTCACAGGGAAGCTCTCTGGCAATATACCCTGTTCTTTGGCATTCACCAGTACCGCTGCATCGCCGCCCGCTTCTTGCTCAAACTTGTCCAGGATGGAGGCATTATAACGGAAGTCTAAGCGACCGAAATCGAAAGTTTCCTCGTAGTAAACACCGATGTCATATCCCTGTACGGTTCGCGTATCAAGGTTGGCGTAGGTGTCGTTAATAAAGCGGATATCACCAGCAGGACATAAGCCAGCGGCCTCGTAGACCTCAGCCTGATCAGCGGACGCTTCAACCCGATCTACTGCCGGGTTGGTCATGCAATTATTCACATCCCCTTGTAACCGGTACACCAAATCGAGCAATGTGTGGTTTTCCTCACCCAACAAGCCAATGGTGTTGTTTTTCTCAATAGACCAGTAATCCAGCGTCAAGGTCAAGCTATCGGTGGGCGTCAGCACCAGGCCTAAAGAGGTGTTGGTAGAATCCTCCGGTTCCAGATCCTGGCTGCCTTCAGCACTACGCTGAGTGGAGTTACGGCAGTCCAGCACATCCTGATCCGGATCGCCGCCGTTTTCCGCGGCATACACACAAGTCCAGTCGGTACGGGTATTACTACGGGCAACAAATTCTTCATTGATGGTCACCAGATTCGGCGCACGGAAGGCTTCTGACCAGGAACCGCGAATCAACACAGACTCTGTAGGCCTCCATCCGAAAGCCAGCTTGCCAACAGTGGTGTCCCCCACATCAGAGAAGTCTTCATACCGCAGAGCCGCTTGCACGTCCAGAGTATCCAGCACCGGCAATTGCAGCTCGGTAAACAGCGAGGTTACCTTACGTGACCCGCTGTTGTCCGGCGTTGGGCTGGAGTTCGCCACATCCGAAACGAAGGGGTAGGTATCGCCTTCCCAGTCGGTAAAGCGAATGGTTCCATCCAGCCTGGGGTCACGATCGTCTTCAAAGGTTTCACGTCGGTAGTCTAATCCAACTAACAATCCCGCTTCTCCACCAGGCAATTCAAACATTGCGGGGTGAAAAGCTTTGATGTCAAAGGTAGTCAGGGTGGTTTCATTGTCTCGACGTACATCGACCAAAGCACGCTCAATATTACTGTCTACACCCGCACTGAATGGGTTATAGGCCGCTTCGGTCGGATCAAACAAGGCCTCCTGCATCAGGGTATTGGATACACGGTTGTGGGTCACATCAGACTTTTTGGCCTTGGAGTAGGCAATTGCCGACTCCCACTCCCAATCACCAATATAGCCGCGCAAGCCTTGTAATAAGCGGAATGTTGTCCCTTTATTGTCAACAATTCGCGGCAATTCGGCGAAGCGGTAGTTATCCAGCCTAAACTCAAGCCCTTCACAAGGCACATCCGGAATCATTTCATCCGGAAGGCGGTTTGGCGAGCCACAGGGGCCAAAAGGGTTGTAATAGTTCTGGGCGCCAACACGCAACTCCGAAGTCGAGAACTGAGCAGAAGGATGTCGGATCAGATTGGAGGTAAAATTGTAATAGGATGCCTCGGTAAAGGATTCCATGCCGTTATCGAAGGCATGGTTGACGAAGATAAACAAGTTCCGACGCTCTAAATCAGACACCAGATCCCGGCCGATGCCCGCATTTCCGTTGAAGTTAAACCTCTCCACGCCCTGACCATCGATGGCACCGCAAATGTACTCGTTAATAGTGTACTGACAGCGCTCGTCGCCGATGGGATAGGTTTCAAACTCGCCTCGGCTATCAGTAAGGACACCCTCCAGACCTACACTGCTTGCGCTTGCGCCCTGAAGATCAAACTGACCATAGAGTGAATTTGCCGAGTTATTACGAAAGTTTCTGTCGCCCGCCCAGGGAGAGTCTTCAGGAATGCGGTCACGGAAATCTGAATTGGACCAGCGAGGATCGTGGGTAGAATTCACCCGCCCACGATCATAGTAACTACCAAAGACACTGACATTGGTACGACCGTCATTAAAGTCTTCACCCCACTCTATGGTGAGTTTTTTGTCATTCCGGGGGAGATTCTCATAATCCTTGTAGCGAACACCGACATTAAAGCCCACAAAGTCGGTTTTTAAGACATTGTTGACCACTCCGGCCACGGCGTCGGCACCATAAATCGCCGAGGCACCATCACGCAGTACTTCTAAACGCTGCAGGCCACCAACGGGAATGGTGTTGGAGTTAACAGAATTCACGGGTACAAAGCTGCCGCCTACTTCTTCGGTCTGGTAAGAGGCTGAGTTAACCATTCGACGGCCATTGAGCAGTACCAGAGTATTACCTGTACCTAAGTTGCGTAGGTTAAATGCGCCCACATCACCGCGAGAGGCGTTAACACCACCGCCTATATTACCGGCTTCATTGAAGAAGTTCTGTCCGTTTTCCGGGATCAAGTCGAGTAACTCATCGCCCGACTCAATGCCCAGTTCGGCAATATCTTCGGCATCGAAGACGGAAACGGCCAGAGCTTCGCTGACCTTGCCACCTCGAATTTGTGAGCCCACCACGGCAACGCGTTCAACGTCTTCAGCCTCGGCAGACTTAGCGTCTTGTTCCTGTGCATTAAGACCAAAGGCGCTCAGGCCCGCGACTATGGTAAGTGGGAGTGTTAATAAACTGGCTTTTCGACCTCGAATCGCCTGGGTAATAGGGTTTAACATTTGCTGTGCTCCATATGATAATTCGATGATTTTTCTTGTTATCAATATGTAAACGCACGAGAACGTTACTTCCCCTACTAATTTTTAAAACTTTTTAAATCCGCTTACCCTATTCGGCTCCCAAAAGATACTGTGAACAGCATAGGAGCCACGAGTAGGGGCATGAGTCTTGTCATCAGCAACCGGTTTTTTACATACACCTGGTCGTTAGGCCTTGATGTTACAAAATACCTGCAACTAAACCCAACGCTATTAAGGCAATGGTGATATAGCTCAATAATGAGTAATAGCCTGCGCTAGGTGCTGTGGATTTATTGGAAGGCTTGGTTTCTGGAACTGATGCTTCCGGTCTGATTGATGTCCTGGCCCACACGGTCGACATTTCTTCAAAGGCCCATCGGTGGGTGGGATCATCATCCAACCAACTCATAAATAAGGCTTTTTCGTCGTCACTCATCTCTCCTGAGTCTAGGCGCGTCAGCCAGGAAATAGCCTGTTCAATAATTTCTTCTGGAATGCCATATCCCACCCATTCGTCAATAGACATGGCCATTACCTGTACTGTTGATACTTAGCGCTGTCTGGACTGGTTTGAGAGGGCCGACGAAAGGCATCAAAGCATGCCCTCATACCTCGGGCAATGTGATTTTCCACCGTTTTCTGGGAGATCTGCATAGTTTCTGCGATTTCTCTGTGGCTATAACCATGCAATTTCCTGAGCACAAACACCTGCCGGCAAACCGGGGGCAATTGACTAATTACGGACTGTAACTGCTCGTGTTGCTGTTTCGCCTTTACAGACTCAAAGGATTGACTATCCCCCGAGACCACCTCGATATCTTCGACTCGTTGCTCGAGGAACTTTCTGGCAACTTCTTTGTTCCTTAAGCGGGTGAGAGCAAAGTTGCGAGCAATACGATATACATAACCTTGAGGGTTTTCTGGCACAGCCTCTTTGCACACTTCAAAAAGCTTAAGATAAGACTCCTGAATAACCTCATCGGCCTCAGCAGCCGACAACATTCGACCTAAAGCGCGCTTGAGCTTATTGTGAGTATTTAGCACCAGGCTTTCGTACCAGCCCTCAGCGCCAGCCTCTGAATCATCACTTGCTTTCAAAATCGTTCAGCCCGTGCTATTCGCTCTTATTCAGAATGCGCGAATAATGCACCAATCGGTCACAGAGTTTCAAGCCGCTTCGCAACTTGTTTTGTTCTTTCCATAATTGATAGCCGCTAAGCCAATAGGTTTATTCATCTCGCTATTAGGTCTATATTGACAAAAGGGCTCGGTATCATGTCGTACGTAATGTCCTGATTTTGCTAAAAATAAAAATACAGGAATCGCTATGGACAACTACTTACTGCTACCACCACTATTCGGTGTGGTGGGCTTAGTTATCGCGCTGTTACTCTACCTGCTAGTCAAACGTCACCCTGTCTCCAACCCTAAGATCGCCAGCATCGCAGACAAAATCCACCTCGGTGCCATGGTCTTTATGCACCGGGAATATCAGATGCTGTTTATTTTTTCCGTGGTGCTGGCGGTGGTGCTGTTTTTCACTCTGGGGGCCAACACCACTTTGGCCTTCGCGGTGGGGGCCATTTGCTCAGGCCTGGCAGGCTATTTCGGCATGTTCACCGCCACCAAAGCCAATGTTCGCACCACTCAGGCAGCTCACGATGAAGGGGCGGCTGCGGCGCTGTCGATTGCCTTTTCCGGCGGCTCCATCATGGGGTTATGCGTGGCCTCTATGGGTCTACTGGGTTTAGGGCTGTTGTACTGGCTGTTTGGCAGCGATCCGGCCACCGCCCATGTTATCCATGGCTTCGGTATGGGCGCCTCTACAGTGGCGCTGTTTTCCCGGGTCGGCGGCGGCATCTTCACCAAGAGTGCCGACGTGGGCGCTGACCTGGTGGGTAAGGTGGAAGCGGGCATTCCCGAGGATGATCCCCGAAACCCCGGTGTGATTGCCGATAATGTAGGCGATAACGTCGGCGATGTAGCGGGGATGGGATCGGATATTTTCGAGTCGTACTGCGGCTCAATGATCGCCACCATTGCCATCGCGTCGGCCATGACCGTCAGTGTGTTGGGTGTAAGGGAAAACCTGATGTTCCTACCCCTGGCACTGGCCTCTGCAGGGCTTTTGTGCTCAGTCCTCGGCATCTTTCTGGTGCGGATGCTCTCAAGCAGCCAGCCGGAAACCGCGCTGCGGGCCGGTACCCTGACTTCGTCAGTCCTGTTTATGATCGTGGCCTTCTTTGTGGTAGATGCCTTAGCCATTCATACCCATGTGTGGTGGTCCATCCTGACCGGCGCCCTCGGCGGTATTATTATCGGACTCGTTACCGAATATTACACCGCCGCCAAACCGGTGCGTAAGATTGCCGAGGCCGGTCAGACAGGACCGGCAACGGTGATGATCACCGGCTTAGCGGTGGGTATGCAGTCGGTAGTGGTGCCACTTTTAACCATCTGTGTCATCATTTTCGCATCCACTCAGTTATCCGGTCTGTACGGCGTGGGTATCGCGGCAGTCGGGATGCTCGCCACCGTAGGCATTACTATGGCCATCGACGCCTATGGTCCCGTGGCCGATAATGCCGGAGGCATTGCTGAAATGGGAGGCCTGGGAGCGGAGACCCGGGCCATTACCGACTCCCTCGATGAATTGGGTAACACCACCGCCGCCATCGGCAAGGGTTTTGCTATCGGTGCGGCCGCACTGGCAGCCCTGGCGATCATCGCCGCTTTCGTTGAGACACTGTCGCTCAAGTATGTGGATTTCACCCTTCACCTGGGGAATCCCGAGGTACTGGTGGGACTATTCTTAGGGGGTCTGCTGCCGTTTCTGATCGCTTCTATCACCATGACCGCAGTGGGCGATGCGGCCTTTGCCATGATTAAGGAAATACGTCGTCAGTTCCATGAAATCAAAGGCCTGATGGAGGGCCGAGCCGAGCCGGACACCGCTCGCTGTGTTGATATCGCCACGACCGCCGCGCTTAAAAAGATGGTTTTGCCCGGTGTGATTGCCGTAGCGGCGCCCCCATTAGTGGGCTTTGGCATCGGTCCCCATGCGTTGGGCGGGATGCTGGGCGGAGCCTTGTTGGGCTGCGTACTGCTGGCGCTGATGATGGCCAACGCCGGTGGCGCCTGGGATAATGCCAAAAAGCATGTGGAAAAAGGCAACTTTGGCGGCAAAGGGTCTGAGGTACACGCAGCCACCGTCGTCGGAGATACCGTGGGCGACCCCTTCAAGGACACATCAGGCCCATCAATGAACATCCTGATTAACGTGATGGCCATTGTCAGTCTGGTGATTGCACCACTTTTATAAGCAATTCAGCGCAAACAGGGGGCAGGTGCTTGATATTAAGCGCCTTTACCCCAATATTTGAGATAGGGCGTTATTGTTTCAATAGGCAGTCAAGCGTGCGCATAAATAACCGTTGGCATTGGCTTATCAGCATTATGGCTGGGCTGTTACTTAGTGCAGCTCTGCCATCTTATGCCAGCGCTCATGATCCTGCCTATCAAGCGAGTACACCAGACTGCTTAGTCAGTGTTATTGCAGATGACACAGAAGGAGAGCAACCGGACAGTGCTGTTGCAAACGGTCATCTCTCCTTTACGGTTGTATTAACCAGCCGCACAATCAGGCCCTACCCCCCCTACTTTTCCACCTTTACCGTAACTCCGGGCAACCGCAGCCCCCCAATCTCTCTCTAACGTCACTAGAAATCTTTTAATCCGTTGGAGAGACAATATGAAAACTTACAAACACTTAAAGTTAGTGTCCCTAGGCACTGACGCCAATCTGCTATCCCCCAAAAAAAGCGACATTTCTTTGAGCAGTCCGGCTCTCGATGCAGTGACTCGCCTCAGTAGTCAAAGCCCTTATTTACTATCACAGCGGTTAACCGTGGATGAGGCACTTCAGGTCATCCAGCATACAGGATTGTCGTCCCGAATCGTGGTGAATGATTTGGGCGACTTTGTGGGCATCGTTTCGAAACTGGATTTATTAGGAAGGAAAGTCCTGATGGTAGCGACACGTCAGCAAATATCACGCCACGATGTCACGGTTGCCGATGTAATGACACGGCGGGATCAGCTACATGCGGTCAGCTTTACTACGTTAAGAGAAGCTACTGTGGGTGATGTGCTTGCAACCATGAGAGATGAAGGTGATCAACACCTTCTGGTGGTCAACGAGCTTGGAGCCCTAAAAGGAGTCATTTTCGGTAGTCAACTAAACCACCTGCCCGGTTCATCGCATCTACCCTATAAGGTGCATAACTTTAAGGAAATCGTCTCCGTTGTGCACCGCCAGGATGAAGTCGGTTAACCCTCGCCCCGAGCTTTCTGCTCAATCAAGCTCTTTATTGCTGGCTGGCCGTTCAGGTCAGCCAGTTCGGCCAGATAAGACAACTCGCTCTCGCTCCACTGACGCACCGCCAGCAATTCAACAACCCGGCTCCGCTCGCCATTGGCGATACTGCTTTTCAGTGCCGACATCTGGTTTATGTCGTCCTTATCGGAACCATTCTGAATCTTAAACAGAACTAACTGGGCAATAATCGCCAGAGGCCCCAGAATTAGGCCAACCAAAAACCACCCCGTGCCCCTGCGCCCTTTTCGCACCGCTATCCACCAGCACAACCAGGCACTCAGTAACGCCAGTATTACTAAATACACCATGGGATGCCCCCGATTAAGACCAATACTAACTATAGGGTGAGGCCGAATATCGAATAAGCCAAATAATAGACGTTAAATGAATACTGTTTTTTCATACAGTGTTCATGATAAGGTAGTCCCGTCATTTACTCGCGCTATAGCGAAAAGCCCAAGACAACAGGAGATCCATTATGGCGGTAATAACCCGATACGTTGTTGAACACAAAGGGGTGGAAAAACTGGTGACCACAGATAAAAAAGAGGCCGACAAATACGATAAGATGCTGGACGTGGCGGATAATCTGGCGCGTTATATTGAGGCCAAAGGCATCAAGCTGGACGAGCCGGTGATGGAAGAACTCAGCATCCTGCTATCAGAAAACAAAGATGTGGTTGGCAAACTATTCAAAGGCACCGGTGCCTCTGAGTTGCTGGAGCAGGAAAAGGCCGAGATTGTCGAACTGGAACGCAAACAGGCCTGATACCCATTCGCAGAATCAAGGCTCCTGCTGATCGGGCTGACGCCTGAGTACACGGCCCGGTCGGCGTCCGGTCAGTTCACCTTCGTCAATGGCCGGAACGCCATTGACGAACAGGTAACGCACCCCTGTGCTAAACCGGTCCCAATACTCGAAGGTCGCCCGCGGCGCATAGTTTTTGGGATGAAACACCGTCAGGTCGGCATAGTAGCCGACTTTAATACGTCCACGTTCTGGTAAGCCCAGAACGTCGGCCGTTTTGCTACTGCTTTGATGAATAAACTGTGCCAGCGTCAGCACCGATGCATTGCGCACATAGTCCTGATACTTACGCGGAAAGCTTGCGAATTTTCGCGGGTGCCCATCAGATCCGTCCGAAGAGGTCACCACCCAGGGCTGCTTCATTAAAGCTTTCACATCGTCTGCCTGCATATTGAAAGACGCGACACCAAAAGTGGCTTCCTGGATAAGTTCAATGGCAGTGTCCACTGCCGACTGTTCTCGTTTCTCGGCGACCTCACCTAAAGTCTGCCCCAGATACGATGTCGGCCCACGAGTTATCAACAAAGAATCGGCGCCGCCCCGTCCCCGGAGGTTATCAGCCATATCCCGCTTTATCTTCTGAAGCGTAGCTGTATCTGTCAGCCTGGCCTGAAGCTGAGCTTCACCACCCGCTCTGGCCCACCTGGGCACTAAGGCGGCTCGAAACGATGTTCCTGAGGCCAGCCAGGGATATTGGTCAGCACTGACCACCACACCGCGCTCATGAGCCTGTTCGACCTTCTTGATGACCGCCTGGCTTTGGCCCCATACATCCACCCCAAGTAACTTAAGATGAGAAATATGCAGTGGCACCGAGGCGTTTTCGGCAATTGCGATGGCCTCATCCAGCGCTGCAAGGATACCAACATTAAAGGCACCTTCGTCTCGCAAGTGGGTGTCGTAGTAACCTGAGAATGGTGCCACCTCCTGAGCCAGCGCAATCACTTCCTGAGTATCGGCGAAGCTGCCCGGGGTATAAAACAGTCCTGACGACAACCCCAAAGCACCGTCTTTCATAGCTTCACGAACCAGCGTCTTCATGGCGGCCAGTTGTTGCTTATCAGGCCTGGTGTCTGCCTGACCGAGCACCTGCTTTCGAACCGCTCCATGGCCCACTAATAACCCCACATTGGTGCCAATACCGTGAAACAGCATGGCCTGCGTCCGCCCCTGAATATCCGCACTACCGGCTCCGTCGTTACCTACCACTACGGTGGTCACGCCCTGAGTAAGGTAATTGGCATTGACGGCCTTATCGGCGTGCATCAGCTCTGGCAAGGCATGGGTATGGGGGTCGATGAAGCCAGGGGCTACTATTAACCCCCTGGCATCAACCAGCTTATTCTTCGTGGTCTTAATGGCACCCAACGGGGCAATACGGCAGATTCGCTCGCCACACAACGCAACATCCAACGCCTGAGGAGTGTTTTGCTCGCCGGTAAATACCCGGTCCGAGCGGATAACCCAGTCCACCTCGGCTTGTGCAGCCGAGCTCAGAAAGAGACTGGCGATAAGCATTACTAAACGCATAAATCCTCCTGAGCCCGAGGCACTTTAAGACTCTTTGTAATACTCCAGACAGGCGTTCACTTCCCCCGCGGAGCCCATAATCACAGGAACCCTCTGGTGAATATCCTCCGGCATGATATCCAGAATATCGTGCTCGCCAGTGGAAGCCTTACCTCCAGCCTGTTCCATTAGGAAAGCCATTGGGTTGGCCTCGTACATGAGTCGCAGCTTGCCTGCTTTTCCTGGGTCGCGATAATCAAACGGATAGGCAAAAATCCCGCCGCGACATAGCATCCGGTGAATATCCCCCACCATGGCTGCTACCCAACGCATATTGTAATTTTTGCCCCGAGGACCATCGCTGCCCGCCAGCAGGTCGTTAACATACGCCTGCATCGGTCCCTGCCAGTGGCGCTGGTTTGACATATTAATGGCAAATTCCTGAGTCTGTTCAGGCACTTTGACATTCTCACGGGTTACCAGGAAACCGCCGTGGGTCTTATCCAGTGTATACATGTGGGTGCCATTACCGGTGCTCATTACCAGCATGGTTGACGGACCATAGAGCACATACCCTGCTGCTACCTGCTGAGTACCAGGCTGCAAGAAGGCTTTAGGGTCATCCCCTTCCAGCCACTGAGGCGCATGCATGATGCTAAAGATGGTACCGATCAGGCTGTTAATATCGGAATTAGAAGAACCATCCAGGGGGTCAAAGCTCACAAGGTATTTCCCTTCGGGGTGGCAGGCGATGACATCGTCTTCTTCCTCTGAGGATATTGCCTTTACGTAGCCCGACTCGCTGAGAATATCCTTGATGATCTGATTGGAGATGACATCCAGCTTCTTCTGGCGTTCGCCCTGCACATTTTCGCTCAGGGTAGAGCCCAGTACACCGGCCAGAGCGCCCTGACTAACGCGGAAGGAAATTTCCTTACAGGCTGCCAGCAGAGTGCGGATAAGCAAAATCAGCTCAAGAGGACAACCGTCTTCCTGAAGTTGGGTGTTGAGTCGTTTCATGGTTCAGACCTTATATTATTTTGTAGGGTTGGCACGCAGAGTTGTCTCTGTCTTATTAGTGCCGCTATTGTAACCAAGAATCCTGCCGCTGTCCTCGCTGAGCTTTGCCAACTGTGGCTTTTACGGCATAATCCCAGTGAATTAACCCGCATAGGAGCTCTTATGCCCAAGCCCATTACTCTGGCCATCACCGGCGCTTCAGGAGCCCCTTATGCTCTGCGTTTACTGGAGGTGTTGCTTAACAGTGATACCCCGGTGTATTTGCTCATCTCTTCCGCTGCCCGGGTGGTGCTGGCGACAGAGCAGGACTGGCAACTGCCAGCCAATCCACAAAAGGCCAGTGAGATGCTGTGCCAGCACTTCGGCGCATCGCATGATCAGCTTAACGTGTTCGGCAAGGAAGACTGGTTCTCACCGGTGGCCTCCGGCTCGGCCGCGCCTAAGCAGATGGTGGTCTGCCCTTGCTCCACGGGCACCTTATCGGCCATCGCCTGCGGTGCCAGTGATAATCTGATCGAGCGCGCTGCCGATGTCGTTTTAAAGGAGCGCGGCCAGTTGATTCTGGTGCCAAGGGAGATGCCGCTGTCCAGCCTGCATCTGGAGAACATGCTCAAGCTGTCCCAGATGGGGGTAACCTTAATGCCCGCCTCACCCGGGTTTTACCACCAGCCCAAGTCTATCGACGATCTGGTGGATTTCGTGGTGGCCCGGATTCTGGACCACCTGGGACTGGAGCAAAGCCTGATGCAGCGCTGGGGCTACGACCAACGCTAGTACCTGATCAACCTAAGCCACCCAGCGCCAGATATTTGATTTCCAGATAGTCATCCAGTCCGTACTTGGAACCTTCACGGCCAAAGCCGGATTGTTTCATGCCGCCAAAGGGTGCAGCCGCATTGGAAATCGCCCCTTCGTTCACGCCAACAATGCCGTAATCCAGCCCTTCGCTGACCCGCCAGATTCGGCCAATATCCCGAGCATAGAAGTAAGAAGCCAGACCAAAGTCAGTGTCATTAGCAAGCTCAATGGCCTGCTTTTCATCCTTGAAGGGGATGAGCGGCACCACGGGACCAAAGATCTCATTGCAAGACAGTGGCATATCTGGGCCGACATTCGATAGCACCGTCGGCTCGAAAAACAGACTTTCGTCGTCAGCCGGTTCACCGCCCACTTCAATTTTGGCGCCCTGAGCCACTGAGTCCTTCACCAGCTTGGCAACCTTCTCAAGCGCGGCACTGTTAATCAGCGGCCCGATGGTGACTCCATCATCCAGACCGTTGCCCATTTCCAGAACTTTGACTCTCTCCAGAAGCTTGGCTTTAAAGGCGTCATACACCGAGTCCTGCACCAGAACCCGATTCGCACAGATACAAGTCTGTCCGGCATTGCGGAATTTGGACGCCATAAGCCCTTCTACGGCTGCGTCCAGATCGGCATCATCAAACACCATAAAGGGAGCGTTACCCCCCAGTTCCATAGACACCTTTTTAACCGTATCAGCGCACTGCTTGATCAGCGTTTTGCCTACTTCTGTTGAACCGGTGAAGGTAAACTTGCGGACCCGATCATCCTGGGTGAGCACCTTACCGACGCCTTTCGAATCAGTGCTGGTAACCACATTAAAAACCCCCGCCGGAATACCGGCCTGATGCGCCAGCTCCGCCATGGCCAATGCCGACAGCGGGGTTTCCGAGGCGGGTTTAACCACAAAGGTACAGCCTGCCGCCAGGGCAGCAGCGGCTTTTCGGGCTATCATGGCATTGGGGAAATTCCACGGCGTAATTGCCGTCACGACACCGACGGGCTGTTTAAGCACCATGATACGGTTGTCGGGCGATGGCCCAGGGATAGTATCGCCGTATACCCGTAATGCTTCCTCGGCAAACCACTTCACAAAACTGGCCCCGTAGGCAATCTCACCCTTAGCTTCGGCCAACGGCTTACCCTGCTCTTCGGTGAGCAGTTCTCCCAATGCCTGTTGATTGTCCATCATCAACTGATACCACTTCATCAACAGCTCACTGCGCTCACCGGCGGTCTTATTTTTCCAGCCCGAAAATGCCTTATGAGCGGCCCCGATGGCGGACGTCACCTGCTCAGGGCTTAAGTCTGCAACCTTGACCAGTTCACTGCCATCGTAGGGGTTGGTAACCGAAAACTCGTCTGTCGCCGAGATCCATTGCCCGTCAACAAAGGCCTTATCTTTGATTAACGCCTGTTTCTTCAGTGTCATGATGTTCTCTTGTTCGGGGGTTTATCATTCAACATAGCCCCGAGACCGGATATCTCAACCCCGACAGGCTCAAAGGTAGTCAGTTTGATCAGTAAAACGCTCGGCCAGCGGCCGGAAGAAGCGCTCCGCGTAGCTGGCAGGCGTCCCAACGCAAGGCTGTGCAGGCACATCGGGAAGCAGGCCGCTACCGGCTAACAGGCAGTACCAACTGGGTCTGAAATACACTAACTCGGATTCCATCTCCGTTAAAACCGGCTCAAGTTCCGCGCCAGTGCGCCAGGTATCCAGAATTGCCTGTAAGCGATCGGAAGCTGGAGTCTGCTCGCGGTTATCCCGCCAATAGGGCGTATCTTGGCGGCCATTGGTCTTGTAGTGAGCAACGATATAATCCCGAACACCGTCGAACATTCGGTTTACCTCTTGATTAAAACAATGTTCGGGGGAGCCCTTTATCAGCGCCCGAGCAAACCGCTCGACGGTAAACTGCACCAGCATCAATGCTGTGGCTTCAAGAGGTTCAATAAAGCCTTGCGATAAGCCCACTGCCAGACAGTTGTTCTGCCAGTGCTTTTCGACCCTGCCCACCTTCATAGACAGGCGCCGGGCGGGAATCTCATCGCCAACTTGCAAATAGCGCCGCAACTCTGTCTCGGCTTGGTCAGGCGATTGATAGTTACTGCTAAACACATAGCCAAAGCCAGTGCGCCGTATCAGCGGGATACGCCAGGCCCAGCCATTCGATAACGCTTCGGAACGGGTCTCACTGACCAGGACCTGTTCATAATCACGGGGCAACTGGATAGCGACAGCGCTGTCATTGAGCAAGTTATCGGCAAAGGAACAAAAAGGCACACCCAGGTTTTGTTGTAACAGCTTGCTGGCAAAGCCGGTACAGTCGATAAAAAAGTCTGCGGCTACCGCTTCACCGTCGGCGGTGATCACCGAAGCTATATCGCCACTGGGATGGCGGCGCACGGCGTCGATGGTATTCAGACGATGCCTGATCCCTCGCTGAATGCCAACTTTCTTCAGATACTGCCCCAGCAATCCGGCATCGAAGTGATAGGCATAATCCAGATGAAAGGCATTATCCGGCACTTTCGGCGCCTTACCCTGACTGGCGAGATAGTGAGCCAGGAAAAAGCGATCCGGCTGAGCTTCTGCCATCTGTCCGCGACGCCTTAAGTTGGCATTGACAAAAAACGCCTCACCAGGCTCTTTATCCACACCAGAATAAAAAGGATGGAAGTAAGAGCCATGTTCAGGGTTGTCGCTCCAGCTGGGAAAACGAATTCCGCACTTAAAGGTTGCCTGACACTCTGACATCCACTCACGCTCAGACAGGCCAATGGCACTAAAAAACTGGCGAATGTATGGGGTGGTCCCCTCTCCTACGCCGATGGTGCCAATCTGTTCCGACTCCATCAACGAGACTCGCACTCCGTACTCCGAAAGCTGCTGATTCAGCAACAGAGCACTCATCCAGCCGGCAGTTCCGCCGCCCACAATTAAAATATGTGGTCCCTGTTCGGACCCTTTCTTCAGTTCTAGCAAACGGCTATCTACCCTACTCAGTTATGCGAAAACCATGGCGATCCTGCGACCTCCACCCTGTGAAGAGAGTGAATAATTTATCATTTGCATTATTCATAACGCAGGAATAACCTAATTCTAACCAAATACCAACACCCTAAACCAGATTTTAATACGAGGTCATTCATGGTCAGCGCCGTAGCCGTACTCACGCCAGACGAACACTCCAGCCTTAAGCTTAACCGCCAACAACAGGATTTGTCCCATTGCCGGGACAAGCATATGGTGGCGCTGACCGCTGCCGAGTTTCCCCAGGCCGGCGGCAGTTTCCCAATTCTTTTTGTTCAGGACCCGGACTCCGGCGAATTTCGCAGCATCGGCCTGTTGGGCCTTCAGCCGGGGCAAAATCTAATGGTTGAAGACAATCGCTGGCTTGCCAGCTATATGCCCTTATCCTTACGCAATTACCCGTTCTTACTGGTAAGCGGAAACGATGGAGACCAGGAGCACCAAGCCATCGGTGTCGACACCAATAGCCCTAACCTGAGCCAAACTGAGGGGGAGCCGCTGTTTGATGACACTGGCGAACCCAGCCCCTTACTGGAGCAGATTCGGGATCAACTCGCGCAAACCCACCAACAGGCCACCGTCACCAGCCACCTTTTAAATGAACTGGCGCAACATAAAGTATTCAAGCCTCAGCACATTAATATCAAGCAGCCCGACGGCAGCACCCAGACCGTTGAGGGGTTTTACTGTATCAGTCAGCAGAAACTCAATGAATTAGATGCGGAGACCTTTATTCGCTGGCGCGATCAGGGGTACTTACCGGCGATTTACGCTCACCTGGCATCGCTCAACACAGTGCATGAGTTGGTTAAGCGTTTGCATCAGGACTGAGCCATGAATCAGTCGATACAACGTATTTTGGTTGTCGGCGGAGGCACCGCCGGCTGGCTATCCGCCGCTTATCTGGCCAAGTCTCTGCGCGTCGCCGATCCAAACTCACCCTACAGGATCAGTCTGGTTGAATCGCCGGATATTCCCACCATCGGTGTGGGCGAAGGCACCTGGCCAACCCTGCGCAATACATTGCGCCATCTTGGTATCTCAGAAACTCGTTTTCTGCGTCAGTGCTGCGCCAGCTTTAAACAGGCTTCGAAATTTATCGACTGGCAGCAAAGTCCCAAAAATGGCCAGCACAATCATTATTATCACCTGTTCGATCTGCCCGGCATGCACTGGCCCTTCAGCCCGGCCGGTTACTGGGCTGCCGGACTAGCCGGAGACACACCTTACGCCGACGCGATCTCAGTTCAGGCCAAGGTCTGCGAGGCTGGCCTGGCACCCAAACAGATCACCACGCCCGACTATCAGGGGCTACTCAATTACGCCTACCATCTGGATGCAGGCAAATTTGCAGAGCTGCTCACAGAGGTGGCGACCGGGGAATTAGGCGTCACTCATATCCAGGCCAACGTGACCGAGGTCCAGAAGCATAACAATGGTGATATCGCCGCCGTCGGCACGGACAGAGCGGGTCTGCTGGAGGCGGACTTATTTATCGATTGCACCGGGTTTCAGTCATTGTTGCTGGGACAAAGTCTGGAGGTTCCTTTTAAGTCATTAAGTGATGTGCTGTTTACCGACCGCGCTGTGGTTGCCCAAGTCCCCCATACTAACGAGGATACCGAACTGGCTTCCTGCACCCTATCCACAGCGCAACAGGCAGGTTGGATCTGGGATATCGGCCTCACCAACCGCCGTGGTGTGGGCCATGTGTACAGCAGCAACCATACCGATAAGACGACAGCAGAGGAAAGTTTGCGTCGCTACATTGGCAGCGGCCATGACGCATTAAATTACCGTCACCTGAGTATGCAAGTGGGCCACAGAGAGAAATTCTGGCACCGCAACTGTGTGGCCATTGGCCTGTCCGCTGCCTTTATGGAGCCCCTGGAAGCCAGTGCCATCTTCCTTATTGAGGCGGCGTGTTACATGGTCGCTGACCAGTTCCCCAAGAATCGCCAGGTCATGGACACCATCGCCGGTCAGTTTAACGACTCTTTTCGCACTCGCTGGCAAAAGGTAGTGGACTTTATCAAGCTGCACTATGTGCTTTCAGGGCGCACCGATAACGCCTTCTGGCTGGATAATAAAGACCCGTCCAGTATCCCGGACAGCCTAAAACAAAAGCTTGAGCTCTGGCGTCACCAATTACCCAGCCGCTACGACTTCAGCTTTGCCTTTGAGCCTTTCACTCAGGAAAGCTATGAGTTTATCTTGTTCGGCATGACCCCAGGCAAGTTGCCTGAGGCCGGGCCGTTGGATCCGGATTTGGCTTCCCGGGCCCGAGAACAATTCGAGCGCATTCAGACCGCCTGGACTCAGGTGAACTCGGACCTCCCCTCCCACCGGGCGCTACTCAACCGGGTGCAACAACAAGGCTTCTACCCAAGCTAAATCACTCTCTACCAAAGGTTCGATCCTATGCGTTTTATACTCTCTTTGATGCTGATGTTCAGCGCCAGTACCATGGCGCAAACGACATCATCCTTGCCTGAAGCGGTGCGCGGTGTGTGGCTCACCAATGTAGCGTCTGAGGCCCTGCACAGCCAAACAAATATTCAACAGGCTGTTGATCTGTGCGCCGACATTGGCATTAACACCATCTTTGTGGTGACCTGGAATAAGGCTCAGACCCTATATCCCTCGGCGATCATGAAGCAGCTGACCGGCGTTGCCATGGATCCGCTCATGGACCCCAAAAATGTCGGCAGGGATCCGTTGCAGGAGCTTATTGATGCCGCCCACGCCAGGAACATCAAAGTCTTCGCCTGGTTCGAATTTGGCTTCGCCGCCTCTTACGACGAGCAGGGTGGCGTGCTGATAGACAAAAAGCCACACTGGCAAGCAATGGACCAACACGGCCGGTTAGCCAGTAAGAATCGTTTTGAGTGGCTGAACGCCTTCGACCCGGACGTACAGGATTTTATGACTTCTCTGGTACTTGAGGTGGTGAATAACTATGACATCGACGGTGTTCAAGGCGATGATCGCCTGCCTGCGCTACCTTCCAATGCCGGTTACAACCCGGATGTCGTCGCCGAGTATCGCCAACAGCATAATGGCGCCGAGCCGCCCAGAGATCATAAAGATCCCGACTGGGTTCAGTGGCGGGCCGACAAACTGAGCCAATACGCGCAGACACTCTATCAGGCCGTTAAGAACGCCGATCCGGAAGTGATCGTCTCCTGGTCACCTTCCGTCTACCCTTGGTCCAAAAAGGAATATTTGCAGGACTGGCCGCAGTGGGTCCGCCAGGGCAGTGTCGACCTACTCATTCCCCAGGTCTATCGCTACGACATCGACAACTACCGTCAGACCTTAAAAGACAATATTCAGGCCATGCCCGACTCGGCTCAGGCCCGTTTTTTCCCCGGAATGTTGATACAAGTCGATGACTACAACCCCGACGATGAATTTTTTATTCGCATGCTTCAGGCCAATCGAGAAGCAGGTTTACTCGGGGAAGTGTTCTTCTTTTATGAGGGACTCAGGCATTATGCACAGCCTTTAAAGCAGCACTATCAGGCGAATCCTGTGCGCTTTCCCAGCTGGATCGATAAGGAATAACTTAAACAAAAAACAATTGGTAAAATGGAATATAATATTTGACCTTTGTAAACGGCTTGTATAAGTTTGTTAATGACGGTGTATTTTTTAAGCGGTAATGACACCGTTGTCATAAAGAAAAATAACCGATGTAGGGAACGGAGAGAATTCATGCACACAAAATCCAAGATATGGCGTTTATCAGCCCTGGCAGCAGCCATGGTTACCGCCTACCAAGCACCTGCACTAGCGCAGGAAGAAGACAAAAAAGACGATCAGAAAGACGTCGAAGTCATTCAGATTCGCGGCTTTGCTGCGTCTCAACAGGAAAACCTGAACGTAAAGCGTTTTTCATCTCAGGTGGTGGATGCCATCACGGCTGAAGATATCGGTAAATTCCCGGATAAGAACGTCGGTGACGCCCTGCAGCGGATTCCCGGTGTCGCGGTTGAACGTCGCTTTGGTGAAGCTGACGGCGTCAGTATTCGTGGCTTAGACCCGTCTCTGAGCATGACTTATCTTAATAATCAGGCCATCGCGACGGCGCAATGGTTCGAGGGCTACCGTCCTACTCGCGGCTTCCGTTCTGATATGCTGGCCTCTGAGCTGGTAGCTGGCCTTGAAGTATACAAGTCTCCTCAGGCCGATCTGAACGCAGGTTCCATTGGCGGCACCGTCAATATCAAGACTCGTCGCCCGCTGGATCTGGACCCGAACATTTTCCGCGGCTCCATTGAATATCAATATTCAGAAAACGCCGAACGGTGGGATCCCGCCCTTTCCGGTCTTTACAGCTGGAAGAGTGAAGACGAAACCTGGGGCGTACTGGCGACCGTTTCCCATCAGGAACGATTTACTACCTATGATGGCATGGAAAACTATTATGGTGCCGGCATCAGCAATAAGCTTGTTGATGACACCAGCGGTGCAACCAATGCCACCTGGGGGGCCGGGCACGCGGTTTTCCAGCAACAGCGTGAACGAAGCGCTTTCAATCTGACCGCCCAGTACCGCCCAACCGACGCACTGGATATTACCGCTAACTACCTGCATTTCTCGCTGGCGGCCAATAACGTTAACTCAAACTACCTGGTGGTTCCCGGCCGTGCGGGCACAATCCGCAATGTCACCGACACTCAGGAATTTGGTGCCGGAACGGGTGCATTGAAACACGATATTTATTTAAGCGACATAACCGGCGATCCCGGCAATGATTACTGGTTTGGTCCTGACACCTTCTTCCGTAATACCGAGCCTACCGCCGAAACCTTCGATGTAGAAATCGACTATCAACATGATAACTTCGACGCTCACTTCCAGCTCGGTCAAACCGAGGCTTCTGGCGATATCAAAGTGTTTGGTTTCTTCGGTAAGATCAACACCTCTAATATGGATCAGGCCGGTCTGACTGGCGACGAGCAACTGACACTGGATCTGACCGGCAATAAGCTTGGGGTGACCTTTGATGGTTTCGACCCGACCGATCCCAATAGCTACCCATTAGAATTCCGTGAAGACAACGCTCATATTACCGACTCCAACAAGCAGCGCTATGCTCAGGCAGACTTTGAGATTCCGGTAGACATGGGTCCTGTAATAGCGATTAAAACCGGTCTGAAGTATCACACCCTGACTCAGGAACGTCACCTGTATAACTTCACCAGTAACATTCCCGACAGTATTCTGGAGAACACGCCCACTATCGGCGACCTGTCATTTGTGGATACTGAGTGCGGCTTGTTTGAGGGACAGCGTAAGGACACAACGTTAACCTGTCTGCCCCTGTTTGATCTGAACGGCGTTAAAGATTTCTCACTGGAGTATGCGGGCTTTACCAAACAACGTGAGTCGCTGAATGACTTCTACGAAATCACCGAAGATCGTATCGCCGCCTACGCGATGGCCAAGTTCGACGGTGAAAACTACCGAGGCAACTTCGGTTTGCGCTACGTGGATTATCAACTGGATTCCATCGCTAACCAATACAATGCCGGTGATGATGTCTGGATCGAAAACGTTAAAACCGAGAACGATTACACGGAAGTGCTGCCTAGCCTGAACCTGGCGTACAACATTAATGAAGATCTGATCGTCCGCTTTGCGGCCGCCAAGGTCATTGCTCTGCCTAACTACGAAGACCTGAAGAATACCTTCAGTTTCAACGATACCACCTTCACTGGCTCAGCGGGTAACCCCTTCCTGAATCCCTGGAGTGCCAAGCAGTTCGATTTAGGCATCGAGTGGTACTTTGATGAAGCGTCTCTGGCGAGCATCACATACTTCCGCAAGGACATTGACGACTTCCTGTTTGGATTCAGCGCCGAAGAATCGGTACCCGGTTATGAACAAAAATTTATCATCAACCGTACCCGTAATGGTGGTTCTGCAGAATTGGATGGTATTGAAGCCCAATTCCAGACCGAACTCGGCTATGGCTTTGGTATGGTCGCCAACTACACCTGGACTGATGCATCCGTTACCAATGAAGAAGGCGTATCCGGCCTGAACCTTCCCGGTAACTCAGAGAAAATGTGGAACGTCACAGGTTACTGGGAGAATGAGACCTACAGTGCCCGGATTATGGCGAACCACCGCGGTGGCTTCTTTAACGGATTCCGTATCGGCACAGCGTCTCTGACCGAGGACTTTACCTCTGTGGATGTGGCGTTATCAGCCGAGGTCAACGAATACCTGACCCTTAACCTGCAGGGTCTGAACCTGACCGGTGAGCTGTATCGCACCCAGAACTCTCAGGAGAACTGGGGCGGGATCTTCCAGCTTATCAATGATGGTGGTACCCGTTGGTTTGTGAACGCTTCTGTGAAGTTCTAACCACAGGATACTCTGGCAAGAATTTGCCCTCTCGCTGGAGTTGTTTCGGCCGGTCCTTTGGACCGGCCTTTTTATTTTTACAAGTGGGACTGATCAACTCGCCTTGCCCGATTGCGACTGGCTCAACAAGTCTCTAAAGTAGTCCCATCCAGTAACAGGCTCTGGGAATCTCCATGGCGGTATATAATTTCGGTTCCATCAACTGGGACCATGTGTTTACCGTGCCACATCTGGTGCGCACAGGTGAAACGCTCTCCAGCCTCGGTTATCAGGTATTTCTCGGTGGTAAGGGAGCAAATCAGTCAGTGGCCCTCGCAAAAGCAGGCGCCGACGTTCACCATATCGGCGCATTAAAGCAATCTGATCCGGCCTTAGAGCATTTGACCTCGCTCGGGGTCTGCACTTCAGGGATAGAGCAATTAGACATAGCCACGGGCCAGGCCATGATTCAGGTGATGCCTGACGGGGATAACGCCATTGTATTGAGCCCTGGCGCCAACCACCGCAATCATTTGTCCTGGCTCGAGCGGCAATTAGCTAATGCCGAAAGCGACGACTGGCTGCTGTTGCAAAATGAGACCAACCTCATCGAGGCCGCCGCCAATAAAGGGCAGCAGCACAGTATGAAAGTCGCCTTTAACCCCGCCCCCATGGATAAAGATAAGGTGCACAGACTGTTGTCGTTATTGGATCTGCTCATCATTAACCAGATAGAGCTCACCGACTTAACCGGCACCGAGGATCTGGAAAACGCCCTGCAACAGCTTCATCATCAGGCCCCGAGCCTGGCGATACTGGTCACTCTGGGAAGCCGGGGCGCCCTTTACCAGAGCACCACCGAACGGGTCTCAACTCAGGGCTTTCGGGTACAGGCGGTGGATACCACCGGAGCGGGCGATACCTTTATCGGCTATTTTATTGCCGCACTGGATAATGGCCTGACTCCCTCGACGGCACTCTCTCAGGCTTCTGCGGCTGCTGCCATCAGTGTTACCCAGCACGGCGCTATGGACGCCATCCCCAATGCCGATGAAGTGCATTACTTTATGGACAATTACTGATATCGAACGCATCTATGACCACTACAAAGACTAAGATCATCATCGACACCGACCCTGGCGTCGACGACGCCCTGGCCATTTGCATGGCGCTGAATAGCCCCGAGTTGCGAGTAAAAGCGCTGACCACCGTGTTCGGTAATGTCAGCGTCGAGCAGGCCACTCAAAACGCGCTTTTTCTGTCTCAGTTTGCACATGACTTACCTGTGTATACCGGGGCTGCTGCACCTTTGATAATTCCGCCTAATGGGTATCCCGCTCATGTCCATGGTCAAGGCGGCTTCGGTGACTTTCCTCTGCCCACAATGCCAGCGGATTTATTGGCCCAGTCACTGCCTGCGGCCGACTACCTGGTTCAGGCCACCCGCGAGGAGCCTGGAGATATCACGCTAGTGGCGCTGGGCCCACTGACGAACCTGGCACTGGCACTGCAACTCGACCCCTCGATGACCCAAAGGGTAAAACAAGTGGTTGTGATGGGTGGTGCGGCTCATACTACAGGCAACGTGTCACCCGTGGCCGAGGCTAATATGTACGCCGATCCGCACGCTGCGGATTTAGTCTTTGGTGCCGACTGGCCCATCACAATGGTAGGACTGGATGTCACCGAAAAAACCATACTCAACGAGGCCCTGTTAGCCACACTACCTGATGACACTCAGGGCCAGTTTCTAAAGCAGGCCAGCGCCTTTTACATCGACTTTTACCGCCAGGCCATGGGCTTGGATGGCTGTATGGTGCATGACCCCTCCACCATCGCCTATCTGCTGAATCCCGCTTTATTTAACCATGAGCCAGGTAGGGTCCGCGTGATCGCAGAAGGCCTGGCCATCGGCCAGACCGCTATCGCCCCACCTCACCTTGAGTTTATGCAGGCCGGTTGGGAAGACGTTCCGGTTAACAATATCTGCACCGACGTGGACAGCCAGGGCGTGCTGGATACTCTGCTCAGCGCACTACGCAATCGTCAAACAGCTTAGTCAGCGCCTGCAAGCCTTCTGTCAGATGCTTTTCAGGGATGGTCAGCGGCGGCAATAAACGAATTACATTGCCATAGAACCCACAGGCCAAGAGGATAAGCCCGTACTCACTGGCTTTGCCAATAAGGGCTTTGGTCAGCTCTGGATTCGGCTTATCGGCCTGGCCGTCTTTAACCAACTCCATGGCGATCATGGCTCCGGCACCGCGTACTTCGCCGACAAGATCCGGGTAGCGTTGTTTCAGCGCGCCCAGCGTTTCCATAAACTGATGCTCAATCCACCTGGCTTTCTCAAGCAGCGACTCTTGCTCAATTACATCCAATACCGCCAGCGCCGCCGCACAACCAAGGGGGGAGCCTCCATAGGTACCCCCTAAGCCACCGGCAGGGGGCGCATCCATGATCGCCGCTTTTCCCACCACCGCCGAAATAGGTACGCCTCCGGCAATGCCTTTGGCCATGGTCATAATATCGGCTTCGATGCCCGCTGCCTCGGTGTAAAACCAATGCCCGGTGCGGGCAAAACCGGACTGGATTTCATCGCAGATCAGCACAATGCCATGCTGATCACACAGCTTACGCAATGCCTGCAGTAACTCAGGCGGAGCCACATAGAAACCCCCTTCGCCCTGGATCGGCTCAATAATAATGGCCGCCACATCGCTGGGAGCAATGTCCACTTTAAACAGGGTTTCTAAGCCTTTAAGCGCATCTTTCACCGACACACCATGCAGCTTCGAAGGGAAAGGTGCGTGATAGATCTCACCGGGAAAAGGACCAAACTTGTCCTTGTAGGGCGTTATCTTGCCGGTCAGCCCCATGGTCAGGTTGGTGCGGCCATGAAATCCGCCGTTGAAGGCCACCACTCCCCGACGACCGGTATGAGCACGGGCGATTTTCACCGCGTTTTCCACCGCCTCGGCCCCCGTCGTCACAAAAATCGCTTTCTTATCACTGTCGCCGGGCGCCAACTGAGTTAAACGTTCGGCCAGTGCCACCGCCGATTCATAAGGGTTGATCATGACACAGGAGTGGCTAAAGTGAGCAACTTGCTGTTGCACCGCCTCCACCACCTTGGGATGGGCATGCCCTGTGTTACACACCGCGATGCCGGTGCCGAAGTCCAGATAACGATTGCCTTCGACATCCCAAACCTCGGCATTGTCAGCCCGTTCGACAAAAATTGGATACAGGTTGCCCTGTCCTTGCGCAAACACCTTTTGCTTGCGCGTTTGAAGTGATGCATTGGTACTCATGCTAAGCCTCCCAAACAGCGGTATTGAATATTCAGATAATCATCCAGCCCATATTTGGACCCTTCCCGGCCATAACCGGATTGTTTAATGCCGCCAAAGGGCGCGGTGGGATTGGAAATAGCCCCCTCGTTGATACCCACCATCCCAAACGCCAAACCATTCGCCACTCGATGAACCCGACCAATATCCCGGCTGTAGAAATAACTGGCCAGTCCATACTCGGTTTGGTTGGCAAGCTCTATGGCCTGTTGTTCATCGGAAAAAGACAGCACCGCCACCACCGGGCCGAAAATCTCCTCCTGTGCCAGAGGCATGGATTCGGTCACGCCGGTAACCAGGGTGGGCGGGTAGAATGCACCGCCCTTCCAGTCCCCACCTAGCAGACATTCGGCCCCCTCTGCGAGCGAGTCCTGCACCAGAGCGTGAACATTTTTGGCAGCCTGCTCGCTGATGAGCGGCCCCATATCCACCGGCTCCAGTCCATGACCCGAGCGTAAGGCCCGTATTTTTGTCTTCAGCTTGTCGACAAACTCATTCATCACCGCTTCGTGCACAATAAAGCGATTGGCGCAGACACAGGTTTGTCCGGCGTTGCGAAATTTTGACGCCATGGCGCCAGTCACCGCCGCATCGATATCGGCATCGTCAAACACAATAAAGGGCGCATTACCTCCCAACTCCATGGAGACGCGTTTGACCGTAATGGCACAGTCGGCAATCAGCTGACGACCTACCTGAGTGGACCCGGTGAAGCTAAACTTGGCGACTTTCTCAGACTGTGTCAGCACCCGGCCAATCCCTCTGGCATCGGTGCCCGTGATCACGTTCAACACGCCCTCGGGAATACCAGCCTGTTGAGCCAGTTCCGCCATAGCCAGTGCCGATAGAGGGGTTTGCGCAGCCGGACGAACCACAAAAGTACAACCAGCGGCCAGGGCAGCAGCGGCCTTGCGAGCGATCATCGCGTTGGGAAAATTCCAGGGCGTTACTGCCGCTACCACCCCCACGGGAGAGTTTTCTACCTGTATCGACTGGCTGTTTTGTAGTGGCGGTATCGTATCGCCATAAACCCGTTTGGCTTCCTCGGCGAACCATTCCACATAACCCGCCCCATACGCGATCTCACCTTTGGCCTCGGCCAGGGGTTTGCCCTGCTCCAGAGTCAGTAATCGACCCAGCGCATCCTGATGGCTCAGCATCAAGTCGAACCAGCGCCTCAGTAGTTGGCTGCGCTCTTTGGCCGTGGTCTTACACCATGATCTAAACGCCTGGCTTGCAGCCTCAATGGCTTGCTCGGCTTGCTCTGTTCCGGCATCGGCCAGCCGCGCCAAAACGGTACCACTGGCTTTATCGGTCACCTCAAAGCGGTTATCCGACTGATGCCATTGGCCGTTGATGTAAGAGCCCTGCTTCAGTAATCCTGCAAAATCCTGGTTCATTGGAATCTCATATCGAATGCGTGATGACAGCTATTGCATCAACAACGCGAAAGGCGTTAAATAACAAACATTCAACCTTTAGTTTGATTTCATAAAACTTAACGATGAGCTTGTTTCAACATCGCGCCGTGACCGAATACGACCTTAAACTGTTGCGTGTGTTTAAGGCCGTGGTGGAAAATGGCGGCTTCGCCGCCGCCGAGGACGAGCTGGGCATCACCCGTTCTACCATCAGCATTCATATGAGCAGTCTGGAAACCCGGCTGCGACTGAAGCTTTGTAGCCGGGGGCGCAGTGGCTTTGTGCTGACACCGGATGGCCAGGTGGTCTACAAGGCTTGTCTGAAACTGTTTGCCGCTTTGGGCGAGTTTTCCGGCGCGGTGTCGGGTCTGAGTCAGGCGCTGAGTGGCGAGTTGGTGATACTGCACGCCGACATTCTGGATGAACAACGGTTAGAATTGCTGGCTCAGGTTGTGGCCAGGCTCAATCAACAGGCGCCGGAGTTAACCATCACTCTGGACGGTGAGCGCATCGACCATATTGAGCAGGCGCTGCTGCGCGACAAGGCTCACATAGGTCTGTTTCCCGGCTATCGAAAAGTGGCCGGGCTGCATTATGCGCCCATGTTCCAGGAGCACCTGTACCTATGCTGCGCCCGCTCACATCCGCTGTTTGAGACAGACGATGCCAACATTGACGATGCTCTGTTGGCCGGGTTCCCGGCGGTCATGCCGGGTCTTGAGATCAGTCCGGATGGCCGGGAACAACTAAAAAAACTCAAACCCGGCGCCAGCGCCTATCAGTTTGACTCACGAAAAGCCCTGATCGCCTCAGGCCGGTTTATCGGCTATCTGCCCTACCACTATATTCAAACCGATGTCGAGCAAGGACGGTTCCGCTTTTTGAAGCCCGAGTGCTATCACTATCCCTTCGAGCAGTCCCTGGTCCATAAACAAGGCGCGGCCGAACCTAAGAAAGTGGACGTGTTTCTCGACCTAATGCAGCACCTGATAGCCCAGCAAGGTGAGAAGCTGTC
Organism: Saliniradius amylolyticus; assembly: GCF_003143555.1. NCBI lineage: Bacteria > Pseudomonadati > Pseudomonadota > Gammaproteobacteria > Alteromonadales > Alteromonadaceae > Saliniradius > Saliniradius amylolyticus. The sequence goes on along the minus strand of NZ_CP029347.1, from coordinate 235,772 downwards.
TGGAACTCTGCCCCTCAGTCCATAGCTAAGCCGGCGTCGACAAAGGTTTCGTAGACATCGCTCAGCTGGGATTCGAATCGCTTCCAACGCCCCACCGAACTGGTATAGACAGGTTGTCGAACTTGGGTGGCGCTGCCCGTCGTCACACTGCGGGGCTGCTTAAAAAAGTCTAAGCACTGGCTTTCAAACGGCAATGCGCAGGCGCTGAGCAGTCGTCGCATCTGCGGCTCGGGCTGAGTGACCAACGCCTCATAGTCCACTTCGATCAGCCGTTCACCAAGTTGCTTGCGCCAGTGTTCCATCAACCGTTCATAGGCCAGCAAGTAGCGGGCAATGTCTTTTGGATCGTAAGAGTAGGGATAGGCATGGGTGAACAGGTGCTTGTAGATTGCCCATACCGCATCCATAGGATGGCGCCGCACATGGATGATTTTGGCCTTAGGTAAAGCCTTTTGGATTAGACCCGTATAAAGAAAGTTCAGCGGCAGCTTATCGGTCAGGTGAGGTCTATCGCCCTGCAAGTGCCGGGTGGCTGACAGATAGCCTTGCCCCAGTGCGTTAAAATCCAGCTTCGGGCAGGCGCCGATGGCATCGAGCACACTGCCGCTGGTGAGCTTACTCAGCATCGGCATCATGGTTTGAGAAAAGGCATTGAGTTCACCGCCCATGGCGACCTGACTGTGAGCCGCCAGGATATTTTCCACCAGAGTCGAACCGGTTCTGGGCAAGCCCAGAATAAAGATGGGACTGGCCTCACTCTTACCCGTCGGAAGACGGGCAAAATGCTCATTGTCACAGCTGGCCCGGATGGTTCTTAGGATCCGTTCGTCCTGCGCCACATCGTATTTCAGATACTTTCGTCGCAGCGACCCGCCCCTTGCTATGGCGTCGAAGGCCTGCTCATCGGCGCCTATATCCTCCAGCTCCTTGCCGAGAGCATAATACAAGTGCACACGTTGTTTTGGCGGCAGATCGGGGTTGCCGAGCTGCTGACGAAGCTCCGCTACATGATTCGAGTCGGAACACTGCGTTTTTAGCTGGCTGCGCAGATATTGCCCTTCGCCATCGGCAGGGTCCAGAGCCAGCTGACGATCCAGTGCCTGTTCGGCGGCGTCCAGCTCACCCAGCACTCGCCGGGTGGTGGCCAGATTATACCAGTAAGCCGGTTTGTCCGGATGCGCCTCGCACAAAGACTGATACAGCCGGGCCGCCTGAGCGTAATCGCCCAGGTGGCAATACCAGTAGGCGGTATCCGCTGTGACATCCGGCGACGCGGCTCTTGAGCTTAAATGATCCAGAGCCTGTTTAGCCGACAGACGATCCCCGGCCTCAATCAAAGGCCGGATCCGTTGCTCTACACTTAAAGCATTATCAAAAACGGTAATTAAAGGACACTCCTATGGTTCTTGGCTGAGTGATGTACTTCTTGGAGGCATTACCGTAGAAGTTCTCGGCCGGATCTGTCCCCATGTAGGCTTCCGACAGTACTCCGGTCACACCTTCCTCATTAAACAGGTTTTTAATATACAGGGTCGCACTCCAGTCGTCAGCATGCAGTGCCGTACTGGCATTGGCGATCCAGAAACTGTCCAGGTCGATGTCGAAGGTGGGGTTACTGCCCAGCGCATTGCGGGAGTCCGACTGATAGTAAGCGCCCACACGGCTGACCAGATAGAAGTCGGCGTTAATATCATAGTCATGCTCCAGATTGGCACTGAAAGTGTGCTCGGCGGTACTGGGCAGTCGCTCACCTTTTTCCGCTCTTAACACCTCACTGGGGTTGGCCTGAGTACCGGCTGGCACATAGAGGTCATCAGTCAGTTCCGCGTCGGTAAAGGCATACTGCAAGTTATACTGCAGGTTGTCGCTGATATAACCGCGCGTTTCCAGCTCCAGTCCCTGGGTGCGCGCCGACTCACCATTCACCGCCGCATAAAAGCCCCAGTTAGGCGTAGCCACGTTAAGCTGAGGATCTTCCCAGTTCATACGGTACAGGGTCGCGGAATAGAAAAGCTCTCCGGTGTTACCTTTAATGCCCACTTCATAATTGGTCACCCAATCGGCGTCATACGTCAGGTAGTCAGGGTTCTCGGCAAACGCCCCGGTCAAGGGTACCGCACTGGTCCCCCCGCGACGATAGCCCTCTGATACCGTGGCATACAGCATGGCTGCGTCATTCATCTGATAAGACAGGTTAAACTTGAACAGGGTATCGCTTTCTTCATTTTCGGACCGCACCTCTGAAGGCCCCGGGTAAATAGGCAGCTCAATGATGGTGTCATTGGCAATCTCATTATCGAAACGACGCACACCCAGGGTCGCATTAAGCTTGTCGCTGAAGTGATAGGTCAGCTCACCGAAGATGGACACATCTTTCACGTTACCACTGTCGCGATACAGAAAATCCTGATCGCCCAGCACGCCACCCCAGGAGGCTAATGTCTCATCGAAACCACTGGCCATGGCCCATTCAGAGAAGCCCGGCATAAAGCTGTCCTGCGTGGCTTCGGTGTCCTGATCCATATAAAAGGCCCCCACTATCCAGTCAAATGGACCATCACTATTAGACACCAGGCGCAGTTCCTGGCTCACCCCTTCATCGGCATAGGTACGGGACGCTTGCGCCATAGGGCGCGGTGAGCCGCCATAGAACCAGGCGAACCAATTGTTCTGGGCATAAAAGCCGGTGTTATCACTGATAGAGCTGCCTTCGTGTTCGTATTTTGAGGTACTGGAGGAGAGAGTCGCAAAGCCAAGGTTCCACTCCATCTCCAACGCCATCAGATCGACCTTACGTTCACTCGGCTCCCGCTGAATCGCCCCATTCTCATATTCATCATAGGCCTGCTCCTCGCCAGACACCCAGTTGGTGCCGGTGGTCACCTGACGACGTCCACCGATATCATCAGACTGGTACTGATAGGACAGCAAGGCACTGAAGGTCTCGGACGGCTCGAACAACAATGATGCGCGTCCGTAATCGATGTCCACGGTGTCGGCGTCCTCGATCTTCTCAAACAGCGGTCCACCGTTAGCGATATCGCCATTTTCCGCCACAGGCGCCCCGCTACTGTCCAGCTGATACACATTGGCATAATCCACGATGCCGTCGTTACGGATCACACCGGCGTTGGCGCGAAACGCCAGATTGTCACTAATCGGCAGGTTAATCAGGGCGTCATAATTCTGATTGATGCCCTCGGAGCCGTCGGTACGACTGATGCTGGCACTTACCGCGCCACTGGTGTAATCCAGATCGGGCCGCTTCATCTTGTAGCGCACGGTTCCGGCCAGTGCGCCCGAGCCATATAGGGTTCCCTGAGGGCCGCGCAGGACTTCCACCGCATCGATGTCTTTGAGAATAAAGTTGGCAAACAGAGGGGTATCGTTCACGTAAGAAGATACGGTTGGTGCAGCATTAAGGGCAAAGTCGCCATTGCCCGAGGAGTCCACGTTCATGCCGCGGATGATGATGTTATTCAAAACCCCTGAGTTGCGGTAGCCGCGGTCCACCGCCGTCACACCAGCGACGTTGCGGATCATCTCCACCGAGTCGACAATGTTACGGTCACTTAAATCGCTGCCGTTTATCACAGAGATGTTGTAAGGCGTTTCTTCCACCGTCGTCACCCGACGGGAGGCGGTCACCTGAATTCGTTCTACCACCTTCGCTTCATCATTGTTGTTGTCCTGGGCATAGGTGCCGGAGGACATCACCGCCATGGTGGCACTGGTCACGGCAAGTGCCAGTGGAGATAAGGTAAACAGACCGTTTTTGTGATGATTGTGTTTCATAGTCTCTTCCTGTTGGTCCTGATTATTGTTCTTTTAATTTGCTTAAGGCTGACTGTAGAAAAACTGACCACTTGCCCGTTAGAGCCAGTTATCAACTTTGCATTAGGCCAGTTTGGAGCCTGGTTTTCTGAGTGGCCCCAGATTATCCAGACACCCGGAGCGTGCGCCTGCCTGATATTGGGGGTAGTCGATAGGGTGATCTCTAAAGCTTTTCAGAGGCTGGCCCAGGCTGTTCCAGCCCGTCTCCCTGACCCGGCGAACATAGTTCATATCAATATCCATCACCATTACATCTTGCTCGGCACCCGACTGATGCAGTGTCTCGCCACCTGGGCCAGCGATAATGGACTTTCCGACGCCCATAGGAGCCGCCGCGTTGACATCAAACAGATAACATTGGTTGGTCGCGGCACTGGCCTTAGCGATCGACAACTCCACGTCGCGATCCACGGTGTTAGTCAGAGTGGGGTGCAGAATCACCTCAGCCCCCTGCCAGGTGAGAGCCCGGATAGTCTCGGGAAACCACATGTCGTAGCAGATCGACAGACCAAAACAGCCCACGCCCGGAATATCGAATACACACGCCTCTTCCCCGGCAGAAATGCCCTCTTCATAAGGTAAGAATGGGAACATCTTGCGATACCTCGCCACCACTTCCCCTTGCGGTGAAATTGCCGATGCAGTGTTGTAAACCCGCTCGTCGGCGCGTTCAAATAGGGAGCCGGTAATGAGCCACAGGTCGGTTTCTGTGGCCAGCGTCCGATATTTCTCTTCCATATCACCGGGCAGTGTTTCGGCAAAGCGCGGTGCGGGGCCGAACGTCGCCAGCTCCGACAGCATCACCAGGGTTAAATGAGGAAAACGCTTCTTCACCGAGCGTACCTGACTGGCGATAGTGTCGAAATTATTGGTATTCGGGGGGAGGGCTAACTGTAAGCCGGCCACTGTAATTACACTCATCCATTGTCTCCTGTCAGCCCGAAAAGGCATATTACAATGAGACCAGCTTAGGCATGAGTGATTAAAAGCCATAGGTCCAGTTTTTGATTACCGCTGGCACCAGCTGCCTTATGTGTGCTGACAGGCCGTGGATATAAAAAAGCCCGCTCTCTGGCAAGAGCAGGCTTTTTATGTCTGTCGAACTCTCAGAGATTACTCGTAAATATGTAACCAGAGATCATCGCCGGTGCCATTATCATTAATGGCATGCTCAAACGCGGCCTTAGAATATTTCTGATCTTCGCCAGACACACTGGTGTCATAACTGCCCCACTTTTCTTCGTTCCATCGTCCATTAGGGTCATTGACAATATAATGGCTTCCATCAAAGCCCTTCACCATTACAATATGACCGGATTGAGTAAACCAGCCATGAATAATAGCCAGTTTGCCCGATGTTACCGCCTCTCTGAGCTGCTGAATGGTGCCCGTAGTGGTACTCTCTGCCCGCTTGTCGCTACCTGCACGCCGGGCTATTTCATTGAATCCCCATTCCAGAGCTGGAACATCCTGAAGGACCCCTCCTAACTGGTTAAACAGGTAGTCCGGGCTTCGGCCATTCACAGAAGGGTCCGTAAAGCCAAAATAATCCGTCACCATTGCCAATGAGGTGAGAGAACAGGTTCTCTCTGGTTCATGCGCGTTATTGGTTTGTTTCCAATAAGGAATTTCCTTACCGGAGAGAACTGCCCCGGGGTTATCTTCGGAACGACTCTCGGTTTTTCTGAGGGGTTTATCTTCCTTCACCACATTTTGCTGGGCCTGTACGGGTAAGAGAAACAGAACTCCCACAGCCAGTGTCGTGAAAACTGTCGTCGCAATAGTCATAATCATTCGCCTTCATAAAAGAAAAAACCAGCCCCAAAATTGAGGCTGGTCGGTATTACAAGGGCTTAGTAGTAGCTATAAGACAGATTCAGACCAATGGTTCTGGGCTGAACGAAGATGGTTCTCCAACCGTAACCCACACTGGTTTGCCCCGAGGTTTCCGCACGTTCGTCGGTAAGGTTTTGCACCCACAGTGACACCTTCCAGTCATCGCGCCCATAGCTGACGCTGGCACTGTAGGTGGTGTAGGAGTCTCGACTGTAGACGTCTTCATCGGGGAAGTCCTGACGACCACTGGGTGTTTCCCCGACATAACGGCCATCAATGTTGGCGGTCATGTAGCCTTCATCAAAGTCCTGCTCGTAGGAGAAACCATAGTTGTGGCGCCATTCTGGGGTGCCACCCAGATTACCGCCGTCTTCCCAGCTACGGCACTGAAGGTCCGCATCGGGAGCATTGGCCACAGGAGCAAACACGCAACGCTCAGCGGTTTCGGTCCACTCCCCTTTGGTTTTCGCTGCGGCATAGCGGAAGGTCAGGTTATCGGTAATCCGATACCGTGAGCTTAATTCAAAGCCCTGTGTTTTAGCATCCGGTCCATTGGTGGTGCCGTTCAGCGGGAAAATACCATTCAGTGTCTGTGAGAAGTAGGTCTGAACATTATTCCAGTCAATGCGATAGACGTTAGCTTGCAGGTACAAATCACGGTCTAGCAGAAATCCTTTGATACCCAGCTCATAGTTGTCGGTAGAGTCTGGCTTATAATTTTGCGCATCGTCGGCCACCTCCTTGTCAACGGTATTGCCGTCTTGATCGACGGTGGTGTCATCTTTAAAGCCATTACTGCCACCGCGACGGAAGCCTTGCGAGAACGTAGCATAAGCCAACATATTGTCGGTCATTTGATAAGACGCGTTGAACTTGAAGAAGGACTCATTACCACTGGCCTCGGAATCCGAACGACTGTCAGTAATACCGGTGTAATCCACGATGGTGGGTTCATTACGGTCTTCGTAATCAAAGAACCGTGCACCCGCCGTTAAATCCAGCTTGTCGGTGACCGCATAGGTAACTTCACCGAAAATGGCGAGCTCTTTGTAATTATTATAGAAATTCTCATGGTAGCCTTCATCGGTCATACCCAGACGGGAATCACCGTACCATGCCTCTCGATCAAAGCCGTAGAAGGCGTTGGTGGCCGCGTCGAAGCCAGGCACAAACTCGGAGAAAATCAGCCGCTTCTCGGTATCAGTGTAATAAACACCCGCAATCCAACTTAACGGCCCTTCCGTCGTAGAGGTCAGACGCGTTTCATGATTCAGGCCCTCATGAGTGTTGTCATAAGTAATGTAGGCCGAGCGATCGATATCACCTAAGCCCAGGCCAGGCACCCAGCCGTAATAGATTTGCCCATAACCAAGATAATCAGCCTGTCCCTCGCGGGTATCCTTAAAGTAAGACGTGCTGCTGTGCAAATCGGCAAAGCTCAGTGTCCAGTCGAAATCGATGGAGTCGAGACGAAATTCCCGATCCGAGAACTCCTCGTAGGTTGAGACAATGGTGTGGTCGTTAACCTGAAAAGGTGTATTGTAACGGTCGTATTTGTTATCACAGGCATCCCCCGTCAACCCTTCCAGTTCACAGGCCTCACCAACCGGATAACGACTCGCACCCCGTGTACCGTGAGCCATCTGGTCCTGCTGAATATGAGTCAGAGTGACACGGAAATCTTCATCAGGCTGCCAGCGCAGGGCAATTTTACCACTGGTAGTTTCTTCCCAATCATCGTCTTCATAAAGATTCTTATTGGGATTCGGGTCAGGTGTCAGACGCTCGTCCTCATCGAAATACACCGGATTCGCGATACGATCCACATAACCACTGTCATCCAGGTGCGCCACAGACGCCCGCAGGGCCAGCGTATCCGTCAGAGGGACATTGACCACGAAATCGGTGTCATAGCTTAAATCGCCGTGTTTGGTCTGAAACAAGCTGGCGTTAGCGTCGAAGGTAAACATATCCAAATCAGGCTGATTGGTAATATACCGAATGGTGCCACCCAGGCTACCACCACCGTATAACGTCCCCTGAGGTCCTAATAGTTTTTCCACCCGATTCACATCTTTGATGCGATAGGCGATGTTCGGCAATGGTGTGTCATCCAAATAATATGCCACGGTGGTGCGAACAAACTGCTCCAGGTTATTCGCATTTACGGGGGACACATTCAGGCCACGCACAGTGACCGACTCTGCCAGACGATTGTTATTGCCCGGTGAACTGATGGCGACAGAGTCGGCAATCAAATCTTTAATATTAGTGATGTTTTTACGGCGCAGTTCAGCCTGACCCACAGCAGTAATATTCATCGGGATTTCATTGGCCGTGGTCAGACGACCACCACCAGAGACCTGAATAACCTCGATATCCTGTTCTTTCAATTTATCTGATTTCTTTTCGTCTTCTGATGCTTCCTGAGCGAAAGCCGCACCTGTAAACAGGATACTGGATACCAAAAGAGCGAGCGGGCGTTTATTTGTAGTTATCATGATGGTTCCTCAACACGTTGCTTGCTTATTCCTGCACTACAGCAAAATGCGCAGATATTTTATTCTTTTCATCTTGTTGAACCTCATATTCATCAATTAGTATGGTGGTTAAAAGTTATTTACTATCGGTTGAGGCGATATATGGAATTCTCTCTGGAACAACTCAGAGCTTTTATGGCCACAGTTGAAGCAGGCAGTTTCTCTGGTGCGGCGCGCAAATTGGGCAAGGCTCAGTCGTCTATTAGCGGCCTGATCGGCAACCTGGAAATCGACGCCGGCTTCGATCTTTTTGATCGCTCCTCCAAAACCCCCAAACTGACGGCGGAAGGGCTGGCATTGATGAATGACGTCAAGGCTGTCCTCAAGAGCCACCGGAACCTGTGCTACCGCGTGGATAACCTAATGGACCATGTAGAAAGTGAAATCAGCCTGGCCTATGACGATATGGCCATTCCGGATTCACTGATGCTGGATGTGGCCGCCGACTTCGAGAAAGTTTTTCCACAAACCTCACTGATGTTATTGCAGGCCACCCATAAGCGGGCCTACCACCTTATTGCCGACAACAGAGTAAACGTAGCGGTCGTCATCAGCCAGGACGATTACCCTGAGCACTTTGCCTTTCGAGGCGTGGCTCAGGTCCAATACTGCACCGTCGTCGGAGTAGGCCACCCGTTGGCAAAGAGCGAGTCGGTCAGCACTCAGGATCTGGCCCAACACCGGCACCTGCGGATCACCGATACCGAAACCGGCTTTCGACGCTTCGAGTCGGACATTACCAGTAACATCTGGTACTCCAATTCTCACCGAGCCATGTTAGATCTGTTGCAGCGTGGCCTGGGATGGGCCGAGATGCCCATGCATATTGTCGAGCCACTGCTGGAAAAAGGCCAGTTGGTACGTGTGCCCACCAGTCATCAGCGGGTCACCTTCCCCCATTGTGTGGATTTACTCTGGCCGACCGAGCAGGCCTCAGGTCAATGCTTAAGTTGGTTATTGGAGACGCTGACCGAGCGTGGCCAGTCGCTCACTTAAGGGCTTTAGTCCAGCCACTGTTGGCGAAAGCGCTGAACCGATCGCGCCAAAGAGCTTAATACCGGTTTAATGGCGGCCACAGTTTGATCCGGTCCGCCAAATAGTTGCTCTGCCTGCGCCTGCGCCCCAATTTCCAATAACAACGCCCCACCCTCGGAGTGACCGACAATATGTAAGGTTTGATTGGGCTGAAACCGAATTTGTTTTTCGTAGCCGGGCCGGATGCGCAAGCCTGTATCCTCAAGCTGCCTGAGAACCTGCGTACGAAATAGCAGAGACTCCGCCAGTAACCGCGCACTGTTACCGACACTGCGCTCATCCAGTATGATCTGAGCTCCACCTTCATAGACTACTTTATCCGGCTCAATGTCGTCATAGATTTTGTCCGCATCATAATGCAGCGCCAGTATCGTCACACCCGCTTCGACGGCGGTCTTCAACACCTGGTCATAGCGCTGGTAAGCCAGTTCAAAATCGGCCTTCGTTGTTATAGGCCCGTCGACCATCTGTTCCACATTAAGGATCTGACTGGTGACGGACAACTGCGTGAACTGGCTCTGTAGTTCAGACAGTGTCGGATCGATGTAGATGCGCTCGCGTCCATCAGCACCGCCACTGGACAAGTTAAGATGCCCAGGCAGGGTATGATCGGAAACCAAAAGCACCTCCACTTCGCTGGCACTATTGCGATAGTGCTGCCAGTCATAATTAGTAAAGGGAGACTGGCAGGCACTCAACAAAGTCATACACCAACAAGCGAGTAGGATTCTTAGCATTATTTCTCTCTCCGGCTAATGGCTTACACCGCCGCCCGTGTTATCGAGTCAAAGGCCGGGAAACGCGTGTGATAAAAGTCAGCACTGAGGGTCCTGGACAGTTGCCGAGCAACAGCGAACACAGCTTGTTCCTGATAAGGCCGCCCTACTATCTGGACAGACCCGGGGATGCCATTATCACACTCTCCTACCGGCATGGTCAGAACCGGGCACTGGCCCAGGGTATTGAACGGATAGGTCATAAACCAACCTTTGTTGGGGTCCACAATCTGACCATCTACTTCAATTTGGTGACGACTGTAATCAAAATCGGCCGGCACCTGAGTGGTGCAAAGCGTCGGACAAATCAACACATCATGCTGGGCGAAAACCTGTGACAAAGACTGCCACATATGGCAAAGATACAGGTTGGCTTCCAGTATTTTTTTGGCGGTAACGGCCTCAGCATTATCCAGGTATTGTCGGAGATAGCTGGTCATATGCGCACGATTTTCCGGACGATTCCATCGTTGGGCCAAATACAGACCCATGTTGGCCCGCTGATGCACCTTAGCAGTTTCTATAACCTGTTCATCCCAGTCGAGCGTTATGTCGGTGGCGACCACGCCCGCTTGCGTTAGCTCACCAACCGCCTGCCGAAGACAACGTCGCACATCCTGCTCTACCGAATAAAAGCCAAGATCTTCACTAACGCCCACTTTTACATCTTTCAACGACACGATATCGGCTTCCTGCGGCCTTGGCACGAAAGAATGCAAATCCCCCTGATGCGGGCCACGGATGACCTGATATCCAAGCTGAATATCGTCCAGCGTCCTTGCGAGCAGACCGTGGTGGCAGTAAGGATCAATGTTATAAGGCGCGATCTCCGGCACCCAGCCATGGGCCGGTTTATAACCATAAAGACCACAAAACGCCGCCGGTATGCGTACCGAGCCACCTATATCGGTGCCGTTGGCAAAGGCCGTCATCCCGCTGGCAACCGCAATCGCAGAGCCTCCGGACGATCCTCCACAGGTCACCTCGGGGTTCCAGGGGCTGCGGCTCACTCCCCAAAGATCGGACCAGGTTACCGCCGCTGTTGAGAACTCTGGGGTAGTCGTTCGGCCATGCACTATCCCGCCAGCCGCAATTAAGCGTTCTGCGACAGGGTCGGTACTGGTTGCCACATCCCCTTGCAGCAAGCGGCTGCCATTGGTGGTTTCCTGTCCCTCAATATAGGTTTCATCCTTGATTGCAATCGCAAGCCCCTCAAGAGCCCCTGCCTGTCCGCTGGCATAAGCCTGTTCGGCTTTACTAGCCTTTGCCAATGCCTGCTCAAAAAAAGTGAAACTAAAGGCGTTCAGGCTGGGGTTCACCTTGTTATATTGCTGGATATAGTCGGTCATCACCTCTACCGGCGAGGCCTCCTTGCGGCGGTACAGCTCCACCAATTCCGTTGCGCTTAAATAATTCAATGCTCGCCCGCAGTCGTTTGAGTGATACACGCACCATATACCGACAAATAAGATTGTATAAATGAATAACTATCGCCTGGAGCGATAGTTGATACTGCCAATCGATCTATCGGTAAACCTGTGAGATACCATCTTGTTATAGGCCAACGGTCACTATAGGTTGGATGAAATACAAACAACAAGGATAAAAATCATGCTACTTCGATTCAGCATTATGGCGTCAGCATTCATCGCACAGGCTTCTCTGGCCGCACCGGCCATTAATGAAAAAATCTCCGAGGCTGCTAAACCGTGGGCTGATCAGCCATACAGAGTGGGCCAGGCGGAGCAATGTATGAACTGGACCCGGGAAATATTAACCGCCGCTTGCGGTGAACACTTTCAAACAATCTCATCAAAGAACCCCTGGGATGCCCATTTGCTGGGAGCAGGGGATGAGTTGCTGCCAGAGCACGCCGACTCTCTGGCCGCGGACGAATTTGGTCAGAAGGTTTCCAGTATCAGTGACCTGAAACCCGGCGATTTGGTGTTTTTGAAGAACACCTATGGGAACTGGGCCGATGGTGTATATACCCATGTGGGTATTGCGACTGGTGACGGTAACTACATACACCGGATGACATCCAACAAAGGCATCGTGCGTGTTCAGCCTATCCCAGAGGCCGACTTTGCAGCAGGCATCCGCTTAGATGAGGACTTATGCAAGTAACCAAAGACTAATTTGGGTACCACCGGTTATTTTGCCGGTTGGTATCCGGTATCTTGCGCTGAGGATCCAACACCGCACCGGACACATCTCCCTGGGCCGGTAATGGCAGCTTCAGCCTGTTCTTCCCCTCCCATTGAGAAGGGGAAATAATACGACGCTCAATCCGACCGTCCTGCCACAAAAGGTTCACCTCTACCGGAGCTAATAAACCGCCTCTATTCTCAATGATAAGTTGCGGCTCTGGCTTTGAGGTCATACCGATAACCGCCAGATCCAGATGCTGATGACTCTCCAACCACGGCAACCAGAACCAGTCCAACGCTTTATTCGTGTGCTGTTCAACAAAGTGGATCCAGTCGGCAAAATAGGCACGCTTCCCTCGCCATTGGCGGATGAATCGGGTTAGCAGGCGATCAAATTGAGCTTCACCCAAATACTCTCTCAGCAAAACATGGCTTACGGCCGGTATATGATAGTGGGCATCCAGTTTCTGTGTCGATGATAAGGCATCAGCCTGAGTGACCGGCGCCGTATAGTGGGGCTGTGCCATCACCTGGGCGGCCGGATCCGCAAAGCCGTAAAAGCTCTGAAAATCCCGGCTATAGGCCTGTTCGGTCATAAAGGCGATGAAACTGGTCAGCCCTTCATCGAAAAATCCCTGAGCTCGCTCATTGGTATTCACCAGCATCGGAAAGTACACATGCGCCACTTCGTGGATAATGCCACCAATCACATCATACTTCTGAGTTCGACTGAAAGGCGGCGTTTCATCACCCTGTTGATCCGGGCCCCGAAAACCAACCCAGGTGATGCCGGGATACTCCATACCCAATCCGGCAATATTTACAACGGAATATTCTGTATCCGGAAAGGGGGCAATCTGAGCGTCCATAAACTCTACCGCATGACTGACCGCCTGCATGGCGTATTGCTGCCACAGATAACGGCCATTGTCTGGGTAGTAGACGTTAATTGCCGTCTTGCCGCCTTGCGTGGCGATTTTTCGTCGTTCCCACACCCAGTTATTGCTTAAGGCAATGCTAAAGTCCCGCACATTCTTTGCCTCAAAACGCCATTGCCGCTGCTCGGCATCCCCGGAGAGCGCCGCTCTGATAAACTGAACCTGCTCACCGGCGTTCCTGTATTGCTTAAGACCTTGTTCAGAAAGCACCTGATTGGCGTTCGTTAAATTGCCTGTCGCAGCCACCAGCATGTCACCAGGTGCCGTCACCGTGACCTCATAATTGCCGGTCTCCAGGTGAAACTCTCCATTACGGCCAAAGGGTAGACGCTGCCACCCCGTACTACTGTCATACGCCAACACTCTTGGGAACCATTGAGCCAATGCCATTGCCAGACTGCCATCGGCAAAAGTTTCAAACCCCGCTCGAGGCTTCAGGGCGTGTCGCCGGTCAATCAGTTGCAAGTCCCAGCTGAGTCGGAATTGGCGTTGCTGCCCAGCAGGCAATGGCTCATCCAGTGTGACCCGATAATAGGTGCTATGACGCATTACACTCAGTGGTTTTGCCTCACTTGTCACGGTGAGGGCTCGGGTGCCCGCGAGACGCCCATTGACCTCAATGCCTTTGTCACGAAACAGTTGCTGAGGTAACTCCAACCAAAGCTCAGACAATGCCTTTGGTGAGTTGTTGTGGTAGGTCAGAGAGCCCACGCCAGTCAGTGACCGGCTCTCGGGGTCTACCGTCACCGATAATGTGTAGTCTGCCTGTTGCTGCCAATAGTCTGCGCCGGGAATGCCCTGCGAATTACCGTTTTGCCACGCTGTCAGAGACTGTGCAGCAACCGAACCGCTCAACAACAATAACAGTAAGTAGCTAACTGATTTTCTTAACCTCACCACGGTGCTCCAGATAGGACAGAACGGGATCCTCAGTAATCGGGTGCACGGCGCCAGCCAATATATCGATAAACAGCGCCAGTAACTCCGGTTGCGAGCCAATACCCAGTTTGACGTAAATCTTTTTGCGATGCATTTTCACGGTTTCCAGACTGCACTCCAACTGTCGGGCAATGGTCTTGACCGGATAGCCTTGCAGCATCAACAGCACCACCTCATGCTCTCTGGGGGTACAGACGCTGCTGGCAAATAGACGTTGAAAGTCATCAATTAGCACCGCATGGCGGCGGGCATCCAGGGCCTGAGGTGAATTTGATTGTGTCAGGCAGCCCTCATGTTCCACCACCAGTTGGTCAATCAGGGGGAACAACTCGTGCAACTGTTGAGCGAGCTCTGCGGAGAAGCCCGCATTATCCTCGAAGTTGGCAAACTCGATATGAATAAAGCCCGATTCTGTTTGGATCAGGTAACCCATCTCATCGACAACTTTAAGATAGCGAAAGTAGCTGTTGTAATAGTCCTGAAAGGCACGTTCACCATCTTCAATCAGCGCCTGCAAACGGAAAAAACCTTGCTGCCCCTGATGAGCGCCTGCCTTATAAAACGGATCCAACACATAGGCCTTATCAAGATACAGAGTCAGATTGTCTCCCTCGGAAGCCTGACTTTGCCATCGAAGTTCGGGGGGCTGCTCGGTATTAAACCTGAGGATCAGCAGTTCATCGAAATCGCCCAGTAACTGCAATAAACTGGCTAGGTGTGGGTAAAACTTTGGCCCTCCCACTGAGCCAGACAAGCGAAGTAACTGCTCACTCCAAATAGCGAGATTCATTGCTCACCAGCCTGACTCAATATGGCACGCAAGAGCACATTGGCCCCGGCCTTTGCGTCCTGTGGTTTAATGTTTTCAGCCTCATTGTGACTGATGCCCTTTTCACAGGGAATAAAGATCATTGATGTGGGCGCGACGCTGGACACGTAAACCGCGTCATGGCCGGCACCGCTGAATAACCGTTTGCTTTTAAGTCCCAGCTCGTCTGAGGCGCGTTGCACCGTTTCAACACACTCAGATGCAAAACTCACCGGTGGGCTGAGCCATTCATCGCGAATTTCAGCTCTGACCCCTGCAATTTCTGACACCTCGTTGGTAAGCAGGCGAAATGCCTTATCCATTTGTTCCAGCACATTGGCATCCGGATGGCGCAGATCCACCGTGGCGGTGACTCGCTCGGGCACCGTATTGCGTGCACCTGGATAGGTTTCAATACTGCCGAGAGTTACTCTGGCCCAAGGCCCATGCTCACGCGCCAGTTCATAAAGCTTTGCGGCAATGCTGGCGTAGGCCAACACCGGATCTTGTCGGACGTCCATAGGGGTAGGACCGGCATGCACCGGCGCACCCGTCAGAATAAGGTCATACCAACGCATTCCCTGCACCCCCTCAACAACGCCAATCGGTGTCTTAGCCTGTTCCAGAATCGGTCCTTGTTCGATATGCAGCTCAAAAGCCGCCTTAATCGGATAAGGCTGACAGGGTTGTAATGCGTCATACCCAAGCGACTTGATGGCTTGTTTTACCGTCGTCCCAGTGCTGTCCGTACGACCAAGACCGTACTCAAGTGAAAACGCGCCCGCCCAGACTCCAGAACCCAGCATAGCAGGCGAGAACCGGGCACCTTCTTCGTTAGTCCACACAGCAATATCAATGGGGTGTGTGGTGTCTATCTGGTGGTCATTTAAGGTGCGGATAACTTCCAGTCCCGCCAGTACGCCATACACACCGTCAAACTTGCCGCCGGTGGGCTGAGTGTCCAGATGACTGCCCGTCAACACCGCTGGCGCGTCAGGTTGAGTACCGGGCCGGCGCACAAACAGGTTACCCATTTCATCCAACCACCAGTGGCAGCCTGCTTGTTCACACCAGCGTAAAAAGAGTGCTCTGCCCTGTTGATCTAACTCCGTAAGCGCCTGGCGATTGCAGCCGCCTTTATCCGTGGCACCGATCCCGGCCATTTGCATCAGCGAGTCCCACAGACGCTCCCCATTGATGGTAACGGCACTCATGCGACACGCTCCCGCCGAAGTGGCTGACACATACAGTGGACACCGCCACCGCCAGAGGTAAACATGGATAAATCCGGTGTCAGTACCGTCAAACCATGGGCGCGGCATTTGTCGATAAGTTCGGTACTGGCGGCGGGCACCATCACGCGATCGTTGCCCAAGGCCACAACATTGACACCCAGCTCCAGTACCGACCGGTAGGAAATATCGATAATTTCGATGTTACGCGCAGCAAACCAATCCAGCAGTTCATCCTCCACCGCTTCGGTGCAGACCGCGGCCAACTTGTCGCTGAGCATGGCCACTAACACATCCAGGTGTAAAAAATAGGGATCAAACTGATAGGCATGAAATTCCCAACCCTGGGCTTCAACCCAACCTTGCACCTGACGAAGCCCAGCTTCGCTGGTGCGCTCACCAGAATAACCACACAGTACCGCGCCGGGTTCCAGCACCATAAAGTCACCGCCTTCAAAACTGCCCGCAGTAACAATATCGAACAACGGGATATCCATGCGCTGGTAGAACTGCAGCACCTGATTCCACTCACCTCGACGCCACGGACTGTAAAGCTGGGTGATAATCGGTCCCCAAGGCGTCATGACTGATGAGTCACGGGCGTATAGCTGATAGGGCAGGTTTTCATCGGCCATCAGAATATGCGGCTTCACACCAGCATCACGGTACATGGCCAGCATCGTTTGGTATTGATCTTTTGCTTTAGCCTGATCATAACTGCGGCCAAGGCGCATGGCGCGCCGCGCCATGGCATTCCCGGTCTGCCAGCGATAATGATCCATAGGGCCGATCAGTACGTCTTTCAGCACCCCGTATTCCGAGTCCATGCCCCAGTTGGACAAGGGTGAAACCATGCCCATCTCCTGACGACGTTTAAACACAAATTCGCTCATTGGTTACTCCATGATCACGGATTGCAACTCAAGAAATTCGTCGATGCCCTCAGGGCCGAGCTCGCGTCCGAGTCCCGATTGCTTAAAACCACCAAAGGGCACATCGTTACGCATCAACGCCTGGTTTAGATAAACCTGACCGGCACGTAACTGTCCCGCGATGCGACTCGCCTCTGTGGCGTCGTCGTGCCATACCCTCGCACTGAGCCCGAATGGGGTGTCATTGGCAATGGCGATGGCGTCATCAATCGAACTATAAGGTATGAGGCACAGCACAGGACCGAAGATTTCTTCCCGGGCAATGCGCATTTGATTATGCACATCGGCAAACACGGTGGGACGGACGAAGTACCCGCCCTCAAGATTCTCAGGCAAAGGAGTCAGACCGGCGATCTGCCTTGCACCTTCCTCCCGGCCTAACTCAATATAACGCTGAACCTTCTGATACTGACCTTTGCTGACCAGCGCACTTAAGACAACATCGGGCGTGTCAGGGAGGCCTATATTGATACTGTCTGCCGCAGTGGCAGCGAAGTCACATGCCTCGGCGTATTGCTCTTCATGTACCAGCATTCTGGTCAGGGCATTACAGGTTTGCCCGGCGTTAAGCATTACATCCTCCACGCCCAGGCTGACCGCCTCGGAAAGCTGTTCGGTAGGCGCAATCAGGTAAGGCGACTTTCCTCCCATCTCCAGACAGACTCGTTTGGTAGAGGATGCGGCAGTTTGCTGGATAGCTTTCCCCACACCGGTCGAGCCAGTAAAAGAGACCACATCCACCTCTGGATGCTGAATAAGCGCGTTCCCTACCGGGTCTCCCGCGCCAATCACAAGGTTAAACACCCCTTCAGGTAACCCCGCCGCGTCAATGGCTTCCGCCAGAATCAGGGCATTTTCCGGTGACAGTTCAGAAGGTTTTACCACCATAGTACAGCCAGCAGCCAACGCAGGCGCCACCTTAGCCACCAGTTGATGCAAAGGGTAATTCCAGGGTGTAATTAACACTGCCACCCCCTTTGCCAACCACTGCTGACGAACACCGTCTTTATCGCTACTCAGTGTCAGCTCCCGGGTCCAGGTCTCGTGCTTGGCAAAGGCATCGATGGGATCGTCCACCTGAATTTCTTCGACAAACCAGCGCGGGCAGCTAAGTTCGCGCACAATTGCGTCCACTAAATCATCCCGCCGCGCTTTGAGTTCGGCAACAATTCGGCCGATGGCATCGGCTCGCTCATCTTTCGGGGTGCTAGACCAGCGTTGAAACGCCTGTCGCGCCGCCATAACCGCTTGCTCAGCCTGTGAGGCATCGGCAAGGGTCAGCTCAGCATAAGCAGCACCGGACGCACCATGGATCAGCGTTTGCGTATTCTGGCTTGGGCTGGGTTGCCACTGCCCATTGATATAATGACGGTTAATCTGTTTCACGGCGGATCTCCTGCGCGTATTTCTGACTGCTCTGGCCGGCCCGATCCAGCAGCACCATGCTAAGCACGATCGCCACCCCTCCGAGCCAGAGTACATCTTTGACCTCTGCAAAAGTCACCACCGCTCCGGCCACGGGCGGGCCGATCACCAGGCCCACCTTAAAGGCTGATACGCAGAGCACGATCAGGCGACCAGAGCGGTCCACATCATTAAAAATGCCCATCATCACAGGGACGACAAAGCTCCACATAATCTGATACACCACGGTGGCACTGGCGTACACCCACCAGGCATGACCGGGTACCATCCAATAAAGCGCCACCAGACAGGGCAGCTGAAGCAAAGCCGTAGCCACCAAAGCCGCCCGGCGACCATAGCGCACCGCAAACGCTCCGCTGACCATCGAGCCCAGTACACTAATGGCAAACCCGGCCCCCAGAATTTGTCCGGCCTGAGCCTGAGTTAACTCAACGGCCACGGCCATGCGCTCTAGATAGGCCCAGACTGTTCCCTGAGCGAAGTAGTAAGCGACGACTCCGGCGAATACCAAAGCGGCGGCCCGCTTGCTGCCATCGATAGAGAATGTCGACACTTTGCTGGTTCGTTGATTGGTAGAATAGTTGAGCAGTACCAATAGAAAGGCAGGTAACAGACACAGGTTAAAGAACCAGAACACCCCATCCAGGCCCTTATCGTCGATGATGCCGGGAAGCACCCAGAATCCCAGCGTGCCGAACGCCACCTGTACCGACACCATGGCCGAAAAAGCCTTATCGGCGTTCCCGCGGTCGCCCAATGCCGCCAGACTGATGGCATAGGTCACACCGCAAGCAAGACCCGCGGCAAGGCGAATAAGAAATAGGATGGTGAAATCGGTCACCGCCGCCGACAGCCAGTTACAAAAGATGAATACCACCAACCCAAACAGCGTCATTAGTCGCCAGTGGACGCGCCGACACCAGAAAAATGCCGACACACTGGCGGTAAGAATCCCGGCAATATCGGCCGATGTCAGCCACCCCACCTGTGTTGGAGTGAAATGCCCCGAATCGCTGTAGGCCCCGACCATCAAAGGCATCAGATTGGTCACTGCAGCGCCCATCATGGCCACCAGCAGTAGACCGACAACGTTTATCGCATTACTGAGCCAATGCGAGGTCATCGTGTTTGCCTGCTCCAAATTGCCTCCCGTACGGGTGTAGTTTTGTATGTAGCCTCACCATGCCGCAATTTAACCGATAAGTTAAAGATAAGTACCATCGCTTTAACCGATACCTAATGGGTAACCACGTCAGTTTTCCGCGTACGCCGCCACCTGCTTCCAGGCATTCCCCAAACGGGGAATAGCCGTTTTTAGACCTTACTGTCAGACTTTGTCGCATTGAGTTCTCTGACCCGCGTCGCAGGTTTTCATTATGTCTACTAAAACACACGCCCAGCACATTATCGAACTGGATAAAGCTCACTTTACCCATCCATGGACAGTCTTCGACGTTTTTAACGACGAAGGGGCTCTGCCCATCGCCAAGGCGGAAGGCATTTACATCACCGACAGTCAAGGCAAGCGCTACCTGGACGCCGTTGGCGGACTTTGGTGCACGAATATTGGTCTGGGCCGGGAAGAGATGGCTGATACCCTTGCTGAGCAATGCCGCAAGATGGCCTACGCCAACCCCTTTGTGGATATGACTAACGAACCTGCTACCCTGCTGGCCGCTAAGCTGGCAGAGCTGGCTCCAGGCGATATAGACCACTGCATTTTTACCTGCGGAGGCTCCACCGCCGTGGACTCGGCCTACCGTCTGATTCAGTATTATCAAAATTGCCGCGGCAAGCATGAGAAAAAGCACATTATCTCGCGCAAGAACGCCTACCACGGTTCCACCTATCTCTCCATGTCCATTGGCGGTAAGGCAGGCGATCATCCACCAGAATTTGACTTTATTGATGACTTTATCCACCACCTCAGCTGCCCGAACTTCTACCGGGCGCCGGAAGGACTCAGCGAGCAGGCTTATCTTCAGACCCTGGTGGAAGAGTTTGAACAAACCATTACCCGTATTGGTCCGGATAAGGTCGCGGCTTTCTTTGCCGAGCCCATCATGGGCGCCGGCGGTGTAATTGTGCCACCCAATGGCTATCACCGGGCCATGGCAGATGTGTGTCAGCGTCACGATATTTTGTATGTGGCCGATGAGGTCGTCACGGCTTTTGGTCGACTCGGCGAGTGGTTCGCCAGTGAAGAGCTCTTTGATGTGACTCCGGATATTATTACTTGTGCCAAGGGCATCACCTCAGGCTATCAGCCTCTTGGTGCTTGCCTGTACTCGGATCGTATTCACCAGGTAATCAGCGAAGCCGGGCACGAGCGTTGCTTCGCGCATGGGTTTACCTACTCGGGGCACCCCATTGCCTGCGCAGCCGCATTAAAGAATATAGAGATCATTGAGCGTGAAAAACTGCTGGATAATGCGCGTGATATTGGCCCTTACTTCCAGCAACAGATGCAAACCCTCACTGACTTGCCCATCGTAGGTGAGGTGCGCGGACAAGGGCTTATGGTGTGCGTGGAGAATGTGGCAGATAAGAACAGCAAGCAATTATTCCCGGAAGCGCTGGATATCGGTAAGCGCATCAGCGATCACTGCGAAGAACTGGGGCTTATTATTCGCCCTATCGTGCATTTGAACGTGATGTCGCCGCCGCTGACCATTACCCGGGAAGAAGTGGACTTTATTGTCAGAACCCTGCGTCAGGCCATCTTGCGGGCCACCGATGATCTGGTCAAAGAAGGCTTACTCGCCGCTTAAAAAACCTCCGTTCCTACTGGTTTTTGCAGGGCTTCGGCCCTGTTTTTTCTTAAGGTTAACCTAGCTTCTGGTAATCGGCCGCATCCACCAGCTTGCCATCGCGCACCCAGTGAATCCGGGTATCGGTAATGTAGACATCAAACCCCAACAGTTCACCGTAGGACCAGTTTTGCCATTGTCGATACCAGGTATCGTCTTTTAACCACCAGGTGCCCGCATCCTGCTTTTCATCCCTATGGCCTTCGAAACCTTGCATTGAACCGTCTGCATCAAGAGTAATCCGGTATGGGTCGCCAAATACGGTGGTGCCGCTGAATTGCACCCCCGCCAGAAAAAGCTTGAGCTTGTCACCCTGCAAATGCTCACCAAAGGTCGCGTCTTCCCGGGCTTCTACATCATCAATCAGTTTAGCCAGCTCCTGGATTCCGGGCCGGATCTTATCTTTGGGAATACTGCGTACACCGAGCCGGAAAAAACCTCGCGCCTTCTCGGTACGGGCATAAAACCGCTCTACCGGCTCAATCAATATGCCTTTTTCGGCCGCCTGCTCGGCGAAATGACGACTGTCCAGCCCCGGCGGACCTTTCACCCAGCACGTACTGCCACCCATGGTTTCGGAGGTGAGGATATAAGGCCCCAGATAGTGATTCAAAGCCTCGCGCAATTCCTGCCAGCGTGCATTTATGGCCTGGTGCAAGCGTCGCATGGTCATGTCGTAATAGCCCAGTGACAGAAACAACGCCATGATGCGCTGATTGTTGGCCGGAGGGTGACGCAATATCAAGGACCTCAGTTGTCTTGCTTTCTTTATCAATTCTGGACTGGCGACCATAAACCCCAGTCTCAAACCCGGAGCCAGTACCTTAGAAAAGCTGGAGATATACACCACCCGGCCTTCGCCATCCAGACTCTTAAGCGCCGGGTTCGGGTTACTGATGAAATTAGCTTCACTTTCGTAATCGTCTTCGATGATCACAAAATCTTCCTGCCGGGCTTTTTCAACCAGAGCCTCACGCTTTTGTCGTGACATGGTGACCGCCGTCGGTACCTGATGGCTGGGCGTAACATACAGCAAGTCCGTCTGCGGGCAGACGTCCTCCAACTTCACACCGTCTTTTTCCACCTCGGCATAGCGAGTCGGACACAGGTTGATCTGGGCCAGCTGGCGCATTCCTTGGTAGCCGGGCTCCTCCATGGTCAATAGGGTCGAGCTGTTCATCAACAATCGGCTAAGCAGGTACAGTGCCTGTTGGGAGCCCAGTGTTACCAGGATCTCATCTGGCTGAGCCATGATACCTCTGCGCGGCAATACCTTAGTGCGGATCTCATGGATCAGGTTAGGATCGTCCTGTTGACCACTGTCCCCGGCCCAGCTCTTTATCTCGTCCACGTTCAGACACAATCGGGAGCATTCCCGCCACTGGTTCAGCGGAAACAGTGACTGGTCGTATTGCCCGTCGATAAAAGGATAGGCGTAGCGCTGCCAATCGTCCGGATACGGTGGCTCGCTGGCTTCCACATTCAACGAATTAAATCGCTGCTGCCAGTCATACTGAGGTGTATCGGGCGTCGGTGGGGCGTCGGTGGTAGCATGGTCGTCGTAGATCTTATCGTTGACGTAGATGCCACTGCGTTCACGACTGACCAGATAGCCTTCCTCAATCAACTGCTCGTACGCGGCCACCACCGTATTACGGGACACCTGCAACTGCTCGGCTAACTTTCGCGAAGACGGCATCTTCGAGCCTCGACTAAAATAGCCGCTTAAAATGGACTCGATAAGCTTGCGTTGTAGCTGGCGCTGAAGACTGGTCGCACCATCATCGTCGAGAGTAAACAGGTGTTGTAACATAGGCGTAGTTTAAGGCCTTAATCTCTACATCATTTCATCCTGTCCCGCTTTACCTGCTTTATCAAGAAGTTGTGAAGGATAGAGGCAAATCAGCAACCCCAAAACCAAGGCCACCGCGGCAACATTAATCAACACCCCGTAGCCTTGCGCGTCTAGCATCAGTGCAGCTATAAAAGGACCAGAGGCTAAGCCGGTCTTGGACGCAAAGCCACCGAGCGCGGCCATTTTGCCCGCCTTATCAAATTCAGCACAAACCCCTAACAAGTAAGCAATACTGAAAGCCCAGGTAATGCCTACCAACACATTGGCCAACCAGAACACCCATTGCACCTCACTCCAATGCAGAGCCACCGTTGCCAATACCGTCAGGAGCATGGCACCGAACAGGGGCAAGGTGCGGCCAAACTTAGTGGAAAACAGGATCACCAGCCAGGCACCCACCAACCCGGCCCAGGCGGAGATACCTAAGGTAGGTGAAATAAAATCGATGGTCAGCCCGTAGGCTTTTCCTAAATCAATGATGTAAGCGTACAGGCCCATATTGGCACCCTGAAATAAAAATACCGCCAGCAGAGCAGCCGATAAGGGTCGCCACTGGATGGGCACTTCAATATCATCACTGCTGGGTACCTTGACCGGGTAATCGGTCAGAAACAGCAACATGATAAAGCTGGCCAGACTGAACGCCGCCAAGGACAGAAACAGCGCTGCGGTCCCAAATTGAGGCTCCAACTGGGGCAAAAACATCACGCCAAGCCCGCCAAGCCCGAATTGCACAAACAGCAGGTACCCAAAGGTTTTGTGCACCTGAGAAACCCGGGCGATAACGGCAAAACTGACGCCCACCAGGACGCCGCCCACTACACCGTGCAAGCCTCGGGTCAGCTTCATGGTCAGGGGCTGTTCGATAAAAATGGACAGAATATCCAATGCCATCAACATCAGTAGCAATGCCACCGCCTGCGGTTTCCAGTGCCAGCGACCGACAAAGAATACCGCCAATAAGGCTCCGGCGGCGGCCCCATAGATATTCAGCGACCCCACCATGCCAGCATCACTGCGGCTAAAGTTCAGAGAGTCGATCAAGCCCGACACAATGGCCGGCATGATATTGACATAGAACAGACCCGCCGTTGCCAGAAATGCAAGCATCACCCGGGCCGCCATACCATCGGAAGCCACCTTGGGAAGTAAGAACATGGGCGTTGTTTTTATTGTTTTTTCCATAATTTCAGCCTATCGGGACGCTGGCAATGGGCATAGTGCCAGTTGCCAATTACCTGAGGCACCAGTTTGGTCGGTGCCTGCCACCGTCTTGTCTTCAGAGTCCACACAGGGCACTAATCTTAGCCAGCTCCTTGACGGTCTTGGTAAAACCATATTCCTTGTTATCGCTGACATAGTAATACAGCATGTCGTTGGGCAACATCACCACACCAATGCCACCAAAACCGGACATGTAGGGTATCCAGGTGGGCTGGCTGCAGCTCACCACCGACGACGCACTGAGATCATAGGCCCACACGCTATTCTGGTAGCGGCTACTGGCCGTGCCTGTGCTCAGCCCGCCATTGCTGGTTTGCTGCAAGGCATCGGCTAACATGCCGCTATCCAGCATGGTCTGACTGCCCAGCATGCCATCTTCCTGAGCCATAAAGCGGCTCAACTTCAAAAAGTCATCGCCACTCAAAGTCAGGCCATAGCCGCCCCAGACCTGCGCTTCACTGCCATAGGTGCGCTTACTGTCATAACTCAGCGGGCTCAGGTTGAGGGGTTTAAACAGTTCCTCCACCAGCATATCCCGGTAATAATCAGCATTCAGACCTTCCTGCTGCTCGTAATAAGTCTGTAAGGCCCGGCTCAGGATGTAGGTGTCCGAGGTGTGATACACCCAGGAGGTACCAGGCGTCGTCTTACGCGGATAAACGCAGGCGTGGCTAATTTTGTCGCTGTGTGACGAGACCAAAAAGAAGTCATCCACCGTTTTTTGTGAGCCTTCGTCCACCGAATCTCCTGAAGAATCATAATTACCGGTGGCCATATCCAGCGCCTGCTCCAGTGTTACGTCCGTCCATTGACTGCCCGAGCAGGCACTGACCGTATTGCTCACGATGAGGTCCTGCTGTGAACCGCCGTACTTTTGTTCCATCCGCATCAATCCCAAGCCCGCCACGATGGTTTTCGCAGTGGAATAAGACGGTAACGCCATTACGTCACAGAAAGGATATTGTCCCTGCCGGGTCTGACACTCTCCCAGATAATGCACGCCCTGATAGTAAACGCCATAAGCGGTTAGGTGGCTGGCGGTCTGGTCGCTACCAATATTGCCAGCAGACACACCGGCATTCGGATAGTCGATACTAAGCTCACTCAGGGGTCGTATCTCAATGCGATTGGCCACTTCCTGTACATAGCCATCGATCAAAGCTTGCTCGTTGGGGAGCACTTGCGGCGTGTAGCTGGCGTTGAGCTGACCGTGCAGATCGTATTTAAAATACTCGCAGGTTTCCTGAGCAATCTGATAGGCCACATCGGACACCGAGCCGTCGCTTTTAAACAGGAAAGTCAGCACACCGTTATGGGTGCAGTTGGCGTTGATCTCCTGCAAAGCAAAGGGCAACGCCGCCCGGCTATACCCGTTATCACCATTTTCATCCCAGACCCGCCCCGGCAATAACACCCACTCCCAGGCCGTATGACCGGTATTTGTGACCTGACGCTGCTCAGGGATAAGATGGGTGCCATGCTGCACAAAGTTAAAGTCAAACGGGGGCAAGCTATCGGGATTAGTATAGGCGGAGGCCAGATTCGTCCCCCGCTCAGTCAGACTCCCAGGGGCTATGGTCAGACTCAGGTTACCGCTGAAGCGATGACTGGGGTCGGCCGCACTGACAGGCACACCATAATGACTGTAGTCCAGAAGCGTCAGTGCCGAGCCTGACATTAACTGATTATAATCGAGCTGACTGCGCCCGGTATTCCCGTCTCCGCCCAGGCAGTCATAGTCACAGTTTCCCGCCAATACTCCAACGCCTTCCAGCACCACATCTTTGGGAGACTGAGGATCATTGGAGGCAATAGCAAAAGTCTGGCTGCTACTACCGTCACTGGCTGGGCTGAATTCCAGAGTCAACTGGCAGCTTTCCCCCACCGCAAGTAACTGATTACTGCAATTATCAGCCGCTAAATAAAACGGTGCCGAGGGGGCGTTCAGCGCATCAATATTTAAGGTGGCACTGCCCGTATTACTCAAAGTCAGGTTACCCGAAGCACTGGTACCCACCGACACACTGCCGAAGTTAGTGCTGCCGCTCACAGAAAGCTGGGGTTCATTTACCGAACTGACCGCTTCGCCGGTCACCAGAAGATTATCGCCATAACAATAATTGCCATAAAGCGTATACGCCCGGTAACGCACCCAAAGCTGGCTTACGCCATCCAACCCCGTACTGATGGTAGCGCTAATCATGGTGCCATCGTCCTGTCCGTTACCAAGAGTCAGCAAACTCTGCCAGGTCTGTCCTCCATCGGTGGAGTATTCGGCATGGCACTGATCTCCAGATACCAGATACAGGGCCGCCAGCTCCATGGATAGACTCACGTTCTCGAAACCTTGAGTAGACAGGATCTTCGTGGCCTGGCGAACCCCATCCAAGCGCAGGGAGTCATTGCCCTGATAGCTGTTTAAGCTGTCATTACCATCACCAGATAAGCTCCAGTCACTGTACTCCCCGTCCTGAAAGTCATCACTGGCAATAGTGCCCCCACTAATCGGTGTGCCTTCCAAAGCCAGATCATCGGCGTAACAAAAGTTGTCATACAAACTGTATGACCGAAAGCGCAACGACAGCTGACTGATGTTGTCCAGACCCGAGCTTCGCGTAAAGCTCTGAAAGCCGCCTCCGGAGGCGCTCACACCAATACTGCCCAATTGCTGCCAATTCGCGCCACCATCGACGGAGTATTCAGCGTAACAATAATCACCATACACCAGGTCAGTGGCCGCCAGTTCCATACTCAGGCTGACGGATTGATAATCGGCGGTAGAAGTATCTAACCGGATTTGTCTTAATCCATCCAGTTTGACCGAATAGTTCGACTGGTAAAGATGGATACTGTCCTCACCATCACCGCTTGCAGCCCAGGAGGAATAGTCGCCGGATTGAAAGTCATCTGAGGCTATGGTGTCTGCATACCCCTGCCCAGACAGGACAAAGAAGAGTAAACCCAAGACTGTAGTGCTGCCGAGTAAACGCATAGTTGTCTCCGCTTTTTTGAGTCATTGAGAATCAAAATACGCTGTTTACATTGGGTTAACAGAACCAGTTTCAGAGCTTTATTGGGACCAGAGCGATTGTGACAGAATCTTAATAGCTCACCGGATGTGTAAAGTTAAGAAAGCCCGTGATGGTCAGTCGACCGCTTTGCGGGTCATCCGTTAAACGGCGATCGTCATTAACCAGGCCGGAATGAAGCAGACTGGCCGGGTACAGCACAATCCGGTTGATTTGGGCGGGCTGTTGATACAGGCAGTCATAATACTGATCGCAATAACGGCTGTAACCGGGCTCAACATCCTTAATATAGCTATCCAATACCGTTTGATAGCGATCCAGATTATCCTGAGTGACGTTCTCAATGCCGGTTTGGCGCTGACGAAAGAATCCGGTTCCGTCAAATGGCGATTCGCACAGGTAGTGCACCATGGCCAGTTGCCGACCCGTTATGGCATCAAAATGGGGCACCGATTGCAGTCGGGTTAACTGTTGCTCGCATTGAGTCGCCAGTGAGAAACAGCAAAATGCCTCATCTATCTGCTCTGGCGTCAGCCCATAGGCCTGCTTTAATGCCGGGGCCATCTGTTTGATCAACTGTTCAAAGTAGTCCCCTGGCACCTGTGCCCGAATTCCCGGATAGGCATTACCTCCGGGGATCCAGGTTTCCTGCGTTGCCGCCATAGCCAGCCGTTGATGAGAAAAATCCCCGGCAAGGCTGATCACAGGGGTTTGCTCGGTGCCCACACAGAAGATATCGCTCGCTTGACCGGGGTCTTTCATGCGCGTTGTCTGAGTTGTTGCTGCCACTGGCGCAGAAAGCGTTTGCCTTCGCGCTTACCCACCAGGTAGTCATACTGCAATACATGGGCCGAAGAGCCTAACACCATACTTTGCAGAGTGCCTCTGGGGGCGATTTGTAGAATCTCTACATCCTCCGGCGGGTTATTGATAAAGTCCAAGGCCTCGGCATAACAACGCTGGTGATGCAGATACATATCGAACATCTTCGGCGATTGACGCACCCGTCGCATAATCGGTTTTAACCGTTCCATGATCGGCATCCGCCCATCGTCATCAGCTTCCATAGTGCGGATCAGCAGAATCCGCTTAGCACCCTGTTCATAGGCCCACTTTACCGGTAAGGGATCGGACACCCCGCCATCCATCAGCCTAAGTCCTTCTACCTCTACCCCCGGGCGATAAAGAAAAGGAATGGCACTGGATGCTTTCAGATGCTCGAACATATTGTCATACCAGGTATGCAGGTAGTGCGGCTCCAGGGTATCCACATTGGTCGCCACGGCATAAAAATTGGCAGTCTTATCCAGGTTTTCGGCCGCAGTAGGAAAGCGGTTTTTCTCATCGTGCCGTACCTGATGGAAGTACCAGTCCAGATCGATGACATTGCCGCCGGTAAAAAACTTTGACG
This sequence comes from Saliniradius amylolyticus, assembly GCF_003143555.1. Classification (NCBI taxonomy): domain Bacteria; kingdom Pseudomonadati; phylum Pseudomonadota; class Gammaproteobacteria; order Alteromonadales; family Alteromonadaceae; genus Saliniradius; species Saliniradius amylolyticus. The sequence continues at coordinate 206,998 of NZ_CP029347.1, read as the reverse complement.
GTTTAAAAAATGGTTGGGTGGTGGTCAGCTGCTGTATCGCCCGGCGGGCATACTGGCGCGCCCGGGCCGAATAAGCGGCCAGGTTTTGTGCGCCGGCCGAGACGCCCACCTTCAGATGAAAGGGCCAAAATTCAGCATCTAAAAAGGCATCCAACACCCCGGCGGTAAAGATGCCCTTTTGTCCGCCGCCTTCGGCGACGATGGCAAATTTTGTTGCTTCGGTGTGCTTTTCCTGGCTCAACGTGACCTTCCCAAAAATTAAGGACGACAACTCCACTTCAGGCTAACACAGTTATTGGGCGTATTGGCGAACTTTACAACGTCAGTCCCACCGCTTTCTCGGTGATTGCCTTGTACGTTATCTGGTTTGTCGCTTACATTAATTTGCATGGACTGTGCATCGTATAGCCTGATGACGTCCGACTCAAAACAGGAGAACAACAATGAAAAAAGCCTTACCGCTCATCGCCACTCTGCTATTCAGTGGCGTTGCCAACGCTCAACAGCATCAGGATGTCAGCCAGATGGCTGAGAACATAGAGCCGCAGGTGATTGAATGGCGACGTCACTTCCACCAAAATCCAGAGCTTTCTAACCGTGAATTTGAAACCGCCGCCTATATCGAAAAATACCTGCGCAGCCTGGAGTTGGATGTCACTACCGGTATTGCCAAGACCGGTGTGGTGGGCGTGCTGGAAACTGGGAAGCCAGGACCAACGGTGGCCTTGCGAGCGGATATGGACGGCCTGCCAGTCAAGGAACAAAACGATCTGCCGTTTAAATCCGCCGCTACCGGAGAGTTTAATGGCGAGACCGTGCCCGTGATGCACGCCTGCGGTCATGATACTCATATGGCCATGTTGATGGGGGCAGCCAAAATCCTGGTGGATATGCAGGATAAGCTCACCGGCAAGGTGAAGTTCATCTTCCAGCCTGCCGAAGAAGGCGCGCCGGAAGGTGAAGTGGGTGGCGCCGAGGTCATGGTCAAAGAAGGCGTAATGGAAGACGTGGATGTTATCTTCGGCCTACACATCAGCTCGGATACCGACGTTGGCGTGGTGGAATACCGCCACGGTGGCATAATGGCGGCAGTCGATCCCTTTAAGGTGGTGATTAAGGGCAAGCAGGCCCATGGCGCTTACCCCTGGCTGAGTGTGGATCCCATCACTACCGCTTCTCAGGTGGTATTAGGCCTGCAAACCATCGTCAGCCGTGAGCTGCCGCTGATTCAGGATGCGGCGGTGATCACCATCGGCTCCATTCATGGCGGCAATCGCTCTAACATCATCCCCAACGAGGTGGAACTGGTTGGCACCATCCGCACTCTGGATGACAAGATGCGTGACCATATTTACGAAGCCATTCCCCGTAAGGTCAACGCCATCGCAGAGAGCATGCGCGCCGAAGCCGAAATCACCCTGCCGCTGGATTACAACTACCCGGTGACCTATAACGAACCGGCCCTGATGGACCAGATGCTGCCTACACTCAAACAAACGGCGGGCGAGGCCAATGTGCATCAGGTGAATGCTGTCACAGGGGCAGAGGACTTTTCCTTCTTCCAAAAAGAAGTGCCCGGCCTGTACCTGTTTGTGGGCGGTAAGCCCAAAGATCTGCCCAAGGACCAGGCCCCAGCGCACCACACGCCGGAATTTAAGATCGACGAATCCGGCATGCAGTTAGGCGTGGAACTGCTGACCAATCTGACGTTGGATTATATGCACCAGCAATAAGGCCAAACATAGGTACGGCAAGGATGCTGTACAACGCCGCTCACAGCGCTAACCAGCGTTGCTAATTCCACCCTAGTTTCCGTTCCATTTATCGCCTGAAGTTAGTACAGCCAGCCCCTGCTGTAATACCAACCTGCATAGATCTCTGGTCCCTCAGAGCGAGTCAAAAGGTCTTGGGCCAAGGCGAAAAGGCACTCTGGCTGTGTGATTAAAGATCTATACGGGTTGGTATGATAATGTATAGCGCATTATTCTAAGCTTATTGGAGTCGCCGCCAATGCAGCAATTAGCCAAGCTGTACCCTCAGCATATTGAAGAGCTTCAAAAACGCACCCGGAATGCCCTTGCCCGCGAGGGCATTGATGGGTTAGTCATCCACTCCGGCCAGGCCAAACGCAAGTTTCTGGACGATATGGATTACCCCTACACCGTTAACCCCCATTTTAAAGCCTGGGTACCGGTGCTGGATAACCCCAACTGCTGGTTGGTAGTGGATGGCAATACCAAGCCAAAACTGATTTTCTACCGCCCCAAAGACTTCTGGCACAAGGTACCGCCCGAGCCGAGTGACTTCTGGGCAGAGCATTTCGATATCGTACTATTAGCCAAACCTGAGCAGGTAGAAAAACACCTGCCGTTCGACAAGGCCAGATTTGCCTATATCGGCGAGTACATCGAAGTGGCCAAAGCGCTGGGCTTTGATCTGGTGAACCCGGACCGGGTGATGCACTACCTGCATTACCACCGGGCCTATAAAACCGATTATGAACTCGCCTGTCTGCGTGAAGCCAACCGCATCGCCGTCGAAGGCCATAAGGCCGCCAAGGCCGCGTTTTTTGCAGAAAAAGCCGAGTTCGATATCAATCAGGATTATCTGTCTGCCGTGCGCCTGGATATGACAGAAGTGCCCTACGGCAATATCGTGGCCCTGAATCAAAACGCCGCCATCCTGCACAATATGGAAGTGGAAACGGAGAAGCCCGACGAGTATCACTCGTTTCTGATCGACGCTGGCGCTCACTTTCATGGCTATGCGGCGGACATCACCCGTACCTATGCCCGCCAGGATAATGATTTTGCCGACATGATTCTGGCCATGGATCAGGTCACACTGGATCTTATCGACATGCTCAAGCCCGGCGTTCCCTACCCTAATCTGCATATTGAGGCTCACCGCCGCGTGGCCGAGCTACTGAAACTGTTTGGGGTGGTAAACCTGGACGCCGATGGCATCGTGGAGAAAGGCATTACCCGTACCTTCTTCCCTCACGGCATTGGTCATCATCTGGGCCTGCAGGTACATGATGTGGGAGGACAGTTTGCCGATGATCGCGGTACACCTGTACCGCCACCTCAAGAACACCCGTTCCTGCGCACCACTCGTGAAGTCGAGGCCCGCCAGGTGTTCACCGTAGAGCCGGGGCTGTACTTTATCGACAGTCTGCTGGCCGATCTCAAGGCCACCGAAGACTCCAAGTACATCAACTGGGATAAGGTGGATCATTTCCGCCCCTTCGGCGGCATTCGCATCGAGGATAATATCATCGTGCATAAAGACAAAAACGAGAACATGACCCGGGATTTGGATCTCAACTGACCGGGCTGCCTGCGGCCCGGCCGCAGGTCTAAAACAACAAGAAAAGAGGAAATCACTTTGCTAAAGAAAACTGCCCTGTTTGCCCTGCCGCTATTGGCCAGTGTGAGTGTCAGCGCCATTGAGCCCAGCGATAAAGCTATTCAACTGGCTCAGGATACCATCATCACCGATGGTCACATCGATGTCCCCTATCGTCTGAACGACGGCTGGGAAGACGTCACTCAGGCCACCGATGGCGGTGATTTCGATTATCCCAGAGCGGTTCAAGGCGGCTTAAACGCGCCGTTTATGTCCATTTATATCCCGGCCCGCTATGAAAAGCAGGGCGGCAGTGTACTACTGGCCAACAAGCTGATCGACAGCGTAGAAGCCATCGTCGGTCGCGCACCGGGCAAGTTTGCCCTGGCCACCAGCCCGGACGAAGTGGAAAAGGCGTTTGCCGAGGGTAAGATTGCCCTGCCCATGGGCATGGAAAACGGCACGCCCATCGAAGGTAAAATAGAAAACCTGAAGCACTTCTATGACCGTGGAGTGCGTTACATCACACTGGCCCACTCGGAGAGTAACCATATTTCCGACTCCTCCTACGATTTGCGCCGTCAGTGGGATGGCCTGAGCGATTTTGGCAAGGAGTTAGTAGTGGAGATGAACCGCATCGGCATGATGGTGGATATCTCCCATGTCTCCGATGACGCCTTCTGGCAGGTGATGAAGATTTCCAAGGCGCCAGCCATTGCTTCCCATTCCTCGCTGCGCAAATACACACCCGGCTTCGAGCGCAATATGAGTGACGACATGGTCAAAGCGCTGGCAGAAAATGGCGGCGTGATCATGATTAACTTCGGTTCCAGCTTTGTGTCTAACTCAGCGCTAAAATGGAATAACCAGTTTAAAGATAAGATGGCCGAGAAAAACCTGTCCTGGGGCGACAGCGGTGCCAATAAATTTGCCAAGATGTATCGCAAGGATAACCCCTACCCTTATGCCAGCTTAAAACGGGTACTGGACCATATCGACCATGTGGTTGAACTGGTGGGGATTGACCATGTGGGGATTGGCTCTGACTACGACGGTGTGGGTGACTCTCTACCGGAAAACCTCAAGGATGTGTCTTCTTACCCCAATCTGGTACAGGGTCTGATTGATCGCGGCTACAGCGACGCCGACATCAAAAAGATCCTGTCCGAAAACACTCTGCGCGTCTGGCGTGAAGTGGAAGCGGTCGCCAAACAGATGCAGCAGTCGTCCTGAGTATTACCTAGGTCTCGGCTCCGGGCCGGGACCTGCTGCCAAACAATATTTAATAAGGGCCGCCTAGGCCCATTTACTGACCAGAACGAAAACCGCACAGCCCGGCTAAATTTTCTCGCCGCCTGGTAGGTAGATCTTGCCAATTAAATACGTCACCGCCTGTCCTTTCAGCATCACCCGGTCACCAATCAGCTCACATTCCACCACGCCGCTGCGGGCAGACAGCTGCTTTCCGGTAAGTATAGGTTTATCCAGTTTCGACGCCCAGTAAGGCGCTAACTCACAATGGGCCGAGCCGGTAACCGGATCTTCATTGACGCTCAATCCGGGAAAGAAACAACGGCTAACAAAGTCATGTTCGCTACTGGCAGCGGTGACGACCACCCCCCGCTTATCCAAATGCTTCCAGTGACCCAGGTTCGGTTTCAGTGTCTGCACGGTTTGTTCACTGTCCAGCTCAACAATAAAGTCAAAGCCTGCGGTCACGTTCACCGGAGACACTCCCAGCCCTGCCAGTAAGGCGGTAGGTATGGACACCGCCTCAGGCTCCGAGGCTGGAAAATCCATGGCTAAATGCGGCCCCGAGCGACTCACAGTCAATACACCACTTCGGGTATGAAATCTCAACGTTTCCCGGGCCACATTCCCATGCTCAAACAGCACATGGGCGGCCGCCATAGTGGCATGGCCACAGAGGTCCACCTCATCGGCTGGCGTAAACCAACGCAGCTCGTAATCGTCCTCTCTGACCACCAGAAAAGCGGTTTCAGACAGGTTATTTTCGTTGGCAATCCGACGCAGGACATGGTCTGGCAACCAATACTCCAGAAACACCACGGCCGCCGGGTTGCCCTGGAAAACAGTATCGGTAAAGGCATCAACCTGGTAAAGAGGCAGTTCCATCACAGTTTGTTGCATCCATTTTGTTGGGTCACTGATTTCACCAATCCTAGCAGAAACTGCCATTTGAACGATGGAATTGATACAGCCTGCCGGTTAAAACCGATTAATCACTGCCTGTCTGCTTCAGAGCCTCTCACCTGCCACAGCACAGCCCCAGGTTACCCGTTTTCACTCAACGCCAGCACACTGTAAACCCTATCCAAAACGGCTTGCCAAACTGGTTTTACAGAAGGGTAGCCCTCGGTTTTGTCCGGCAAGGCCGGATGCTGCCTGTTGGTGAGCAGTATCACCACTAACTCGTCCTGCGGCTGAATCAAAAACTGCGTACCGGTAAAACCTGGGTGCCAGTAAACCTTTGCCCCATCTGGACTGGTGGAGGCCCAGTAGCCGTGAGCCTGATTGTCATCAAAAGGGGTTTGAAAGAAGACCTTGACCGTTTCCCGGTCAGTAATGCGCGCCTTGCCATAACAACCACCATTAATCAGGGTCTGTCCTAGTATCGCCAAATCCCCGGCAGTGCTGAACAGCCCGGCATGACCGGCCACGCCGTTCAGCCCATAATAAGCATTGCCATCATTGGCCTCGCCGACAAGGGTGTACTGGCGGTAATCAAACTCCTGCTCATCCGGTATGGGGCGGGCCATGGGGTAGGGCTTGCCCGTTTTTATCATCTTCCGCTCGAAGGGGTTGCCGTGAGAAGTGGCAGCAATACGTTGTTTTAACCTGGCTGGAGGCCGGTATTGGGTATCAGCCATGCCCAGAGGCTGATAAATATGCCGGGATACGTACTGGTCCAACGTCACCGCCGTTACCCGCTCGATCACCTTGCCCAACAAGATAAAGCCAAAGTCAGAGTAGGCCCGGCGCTCACCGATGGGATAGCGTCGAGGTAAACCGGCCAGATAGTCCACCACATCCGGCTTTTGCTCATTCAGAAATAACCAGCTGGGCTGCCATTGCCATAAACCGCTGCGATGCGTTAGAAGCTGCCGCAGTGTGATGTCGGCCTTATCGGTGCCGACCATCTCTGGTAAATGCTCACCCAGTGTATCGTCCAGAGAAAGCTGGCCCTCACTAACAAGGCGCATCAGAGCGGTAGTCGTTGCCGCCACCTTAGTCACCGAGGCCAGGTCAAACAACGTATCGGGCTGCATGAGTCTGGGTGACTCATGCTCCACAAGACGTCCCTTCTCATCCAGCCACATCTGCTGTGCCTGCCCCACCGCCTGGTGATAAATCACATTGCCCTTATAGACCACTAAAGCCACAGCGCCAGAGTACTTTGCATTACTCCCGACTCCTGCTGAATCTTTTAAGAGCGTCCCGACTGCCTTCGTTAACCGGTTACTAATAATGCTTTTCTCTTTCTTGAGAATAGGGCAGGTTGCAGCCGGTCCCGCCACAGCCGTTTGAGAATAGACTCCCCCCCCTCCGGGTATTAGCAGTAGGAACAATATCGGCAATAAGCCTGTTCTCATTTCAACCCAACATTTAGACCTTGCCAAAAACGATCTCCTCTCATCCGAACTTCTTTTGTCAGCATATTTTACAGTCCGTGCTTTCATGCCCAATAAGCTTTATTAAAACGGCTTTTAAAGCAAAGGGATACTTATTCTGGCACAGAGTGTGCAGTTATCACCTCTCTTGTTGTAACGACGCACTGGATATCTAAGCAGTTCCAGTAAACTGATTAACATTGGAGCGCTTCATCATGTTAAGGCTAACCATACTGATACTTACCATGTTGTCATTCAACAGCGTTGCAGGGCTGATTGTCACGACCTCATCAAGTGGCAGCGATTTCACAAATGCAATTAGCGGTAGCGGCATTACTATCGATTCAGGGTCGGTTAATTATATCGGCTCCGACACACAAGGCGGCCTATTCTCGGGTGGAGTAAGCGCCGGTATCGGGATCGAATCCGGCATCCTGTTAACATCCGGAAACGCCACGGGTGCCGTCGGTCCCAACACCAACACTGGCTTTTCCGGTAATATTGGCTCTGCCGGTGACGCGGATCTTTCCGCCCTTATTGGCGGTACATCCACCAATGACGCCAATATTCTGGAATTTGAGTTCACTACGGACACTGGAAACCTGTTTTTTAATTTTGTGTTTGGGTCTGAAGAGTACAATGAGTATCTAAGCTATATTGACCCCTTTGGCCTATTAGTGAACGGCGTAAACTATGCGCTGGCCCCCGATGGCCAAGCCATCTCGGTGGGTACGGTTAACTGCGGCAGCACTGGCGCTGGCACTGGCCCCAACTGCTCCTACTTCAACAACAACGTCGGCGGTATTTTTGACATCGAATATGATGGTTTCACCGATGTATTTACGGCCAGTATTTCGAACCTGGCCATCGGTCAGACTCACACTATGAAGTTCGGTATTTCTGACGCGACTGACAATGCTCTGGATAGCGCGGTCTTTATTGAAGCAGGCTCATTCTCCAGCACTGACCCTGCCATCTCGGTGCCGGAACCTTCCAGCATGCTATTACTGATATTGGGACTGCTCAGCCTTTGCTTGTTAAGGGTACACCGTTACTGAGCATGGTATGCAATCATACAGGCCCACACCAGTGGGCCTGTTCATTAACGACTAAGCTGCCGCTCAACCCAGTTTAACACTCTGAGATCGGCTTCCACCGCATCCCGTTGCCGGGCAAAGAGAAAGTCTTTGTAGCGGACATCCTCCTTCTCAAACAGACACAACCGCCCCTCCGCATTCTCAAGCGCACCGGCCTCACCAAACAACGGATTCTTAGTCACACCATCTTGATGATAGACCGCATATCGACCAAAGAAAGCCTCTCCTTCAGGCGGTTGCCAGAAGTCCTGCCAACGATGCTGAGGGCAATCGGGTATGGCCTGCTGTAAGGCATGCAATGTCTGACGGGCGGTTTGCCGTAAAATGGTGTCGATTTTCGGGTTATGGTGGCTTATTTGCTGGCAAAATCCTGTATCTTCAAGCAGCTGACTTTTAATTCTTGAGCTTTGCACCGGCTGTTTATCGACGGCATCGATAATCATGCCTTTAAACTCGGGCCGAAACGCCTGCATATAATCGACTAAGGGCTTTAACTGGAAGGGCCCCACCACCTCAATCAAAGTCGGCCCGTGATAAACCGGCACCACATGGGCGGGCACCGTCATATCCTCAATAAAGTGCATCAGGCCACCGGCAAACATCAGCTTATGATAGGGTTTTCGGTGCTTCTCCAGCCCCTGCTTTAAATCTTGCCAGAGCCGCTCCAGTGACTGCTCCACTAACAAAGCCCGAGAGTGATGAGTACGCTCAGGATGATAAAAGTGCCAGTTCACCGAGCGCCGCCACAGACTAAAAACCCCGTCATCATTCAGCCGTAGCCAGTCGACAAGGTCGAAGCCCAGCCCCTCATCCATGGCACGGTTACCTTCCACCAGCCGTGCCCGCCAGCCGGACACCCGGGCCAAATGGCTGCCAGTAAAGCAACGTTGATATATCTCGGTGGCGACGTTAGTCAGCGGCTCATGCCCCGACTCTGGCTTATAGGCGAAAGCCGACGCGGCAAATAGGATAGTAATGAACGTAAGTAGCAACCCGCGCGACATTCCCTGTCTCCTCTTATTTCTCAATGGCTTGATTTGAAGTCACACAGCTTAGTGTAGCCTCAGCTCAGCCGACCTGGTAACTATAAAGCAACAACCGTTGCCACTGGACACAAGGTCATCAAAGCTTTGTCAGCGCAAAGTGATGGCTGGCGATATGAAAGCCTTCGCGCAGATAGAACTTATGCGCATCGAAACGCTGCACGCCCGAGTCCAAACGAATCTGTTGGCAGTCATGCTGGCGGGCGTAATCTTTAAACCAGTTGATAAGAAAGGCACCCACTCCGCTGGCACGATGTTGCTCGCAGGTCACCAGATCATCGATATAAATGTGTTTGCCCCAGGCCAGTTTCTCGCTCATCACAAAGCCTGCCGCCGCCAGCACCTGCCCCTCCTGCTTCACGTAGACAACTCGATAGCCTTCAGCCTGCTGCCGCTCTATCTGTTCCATCAGGGACTGATGGTTATATTGCGGACGAAGCTGGAGCAGTGTCTCCAACACCCCATTGAGATCGTCGTTATTCTCCAAAAAATACACATGCATATCGGCAGCTCCTTTTTATATCCTGGTCAGGGCGCATTACGTTCGGAAGGAGCCCGTTTGAAGGCCTTGATCGACGCGTGAGGGTCATTGTGTTGCCGCTCGCGGCTTGTCGCCTGCGCCCACCACAATAGCTGCTTAAAGCTGCGGCCAATATAGTCAGCCCAGCGATCTTGCTCAGCGCCAACCTGCACCTGCCCACTGTCCGTAAACACCTTCTGCGCCTCAGGAATATGCACCATGGCCGATACCGGCAAGCAGCCCAGCTCCGACAAAAACGTACGCATTCCCACCGCCGCGCGCATACCGCCCCACTGCCCTGCGGAGTAGGTAACAATGGCGCTGGGTTTGTAGGAAAACAGCGAACTGCCAAAATGATTCAAAAGGTGAGTCAGCGCTGGACTCATGGTGTGATTGTATTCCGGGCTGACCATAATGTAGCCATCGGCGGCTTCAATCTGAATTGCCAGCGTGTCCAGATCCTCCGGCACCCGGCTTCTGGGATAAGCGAAGTGCGGCTTAAACACCGGCCCGGCAGGATAATCCAGCGCATCGACCAGCGTGACGTCTATCTCTGGCGCCTGATGCTGAAACCAATCCAGGCAGGCTTTCGCCACCCGTTCGCCCAGACGGGACGGACGAGGCGGACTGCTGTCTCTCACCGTACCGAGGAAAAGCAATAACTTCATTCTGACATTACCACCACTGAGTTTCAGTCAGACAACCATACTGGTATTAGTGAGCAGAAGAAAGCCACCGGCCTACCCCGGCCATTTCAGCAGGGTTTTAACAAACTGCCAGTGCCAGGCGATTCCCGCCAACACGGCGATGTGAAATAGCTCATGAGGGCCAAGCACACCGTCGATAAGCACCGGCCAGCGCAGAAAATCCAGTGTTGCACCCAGCGTATAGGCCAGTGCCCCGAAAAGTAACGGCCTGATGATCGCCAGACCATGCATACGGTGAGTCAGATAGGCTGAGACAATCCCCAGCCATCCCAACCCGATATAGAAGATAAGCCCCAGCCATTCGGCGAAATCATTAAAGAAAATGGTTTTCAGCGTTAAACCTGTGATGGCCAGAGTCCAGATAAAGGCCAGGAAGCCCCAACACCAAAAGCCACGAAAGATAATAGCGTGAATGGGCGTGAACGTGCCGGCAATAAGCAGGAAAATACCGGCATGATCCAAACGTTTTAGCACCGCCCGTCCGGTAGTGCCCGGCTCCAGCAGGTGGAACACGCCGCTCATGGACAGCAGAAACACCACCGAAAACACATAGATGCCAACGGTAATCACCCGCCGCCGCTTTCCTAAGGCCTGTTGGATCAAAAAGTAGCCCGGAATCAGGACCAGCCCGGCGGCTAACAGGTGACTGATTGAACTAAAGGGGTCGCTAAAACCGGGGATCTGGATAACTTCCATCAGGGTCTTCTATGCGTTAAGGAATTTTTCATTAACTGCCAAGCATAATTTTCTTAGGGGTATAGTTAATCCAGTCTTCTTGCGCAATCACCTTGCCCGCCTGGTTCAGCTCCTGCCAAATGATGAACTTCCAGGGCCCCATCCTGTTACCGTTATACTCAAACTCCCTGAATACCCCTTTCGTGATCACTTGGTTTCCCGATATCACCTGTTCCTCAACCTCCAGTGCAGGCCCTGCGTCAACCACCGTGAAGTCGCCGCGGTGCCAGTCAAAGAAGTCTCGTATATTGTCCTTACCGTTAATTTCATTGCCATACACGATGTCCGTTAGCTTTGCGTCATCAGCATAAAAGCGCATAAAGCGATCGAAGTCAGACCGCTCGGCATAGGTTTCAAAATACGAATGGGCAACCGCCTGTACGTCGGCCTCAGAAGAGTTAGGCAATACCGTGCAAGCGGATAGCAATAAGCAGTACACCAGCGACAAGGCTCCTGCGACTCCCTTCCCTAGCCTGAACGCACCGATACGGGCCTGAATAGCGTTATATTTATACATCATATTCTCTTGATTCTGTTTGCATGCGCGAAAGGGACATGGCGCTATCGCCCTCTGGTTATAAGGCAATATAACTCACTGTGACATAGGCAATATAACCTAACAGCAAGACAGCCCCCTCAATCCGGCCCAGCCTGCGACCACTGTATAACATTCCCATCAGGACCACCGCCACGCCCAGCATGACCCACTGGTCAAAGGCTGCCACCCGCCCGGACAAAGCCAGAGGCTGCGTTGCCGCCGAAATACCGAGGATCCCCAACAGATTAAAAATATTGCTGCCGAGAATATTACCCACCGCCACATCGGCATGCCGGCGAATCGCCGCCATAACAGAGATGGTTAACTCCGGCAGAGAGGTCCCCACGGCGACCAGAGTTAAGCCGACAACCGCCTTGGGAACACTTAAAAGCTCAGCAATACCCACTGCGCCTTTCAACAATACCTGCGAGCCGCCAATCAGTGCCGCCAACCCAACCATAATGGCCCCAAAAGACCATGCCAGGGACTTGGGTACCGCCTGTACTTCGACCGCCTCTGCCTCGTGCACCCTGGCAACGGGCAAGGCTTTGTCCCGCTCACTGCGATAGGCCCAGATTAAGTAGCCCGCCAGTGCCACCATTAAAATCACCCCGTCAATGCGCGACAAAGCCTGACACCAAGCCAGTCCAATCATAAGCAGACTGGCACCGACGACCACAAGCCCATCCCGGTTCAACGCCGTGGGCGTCACCGCCATAGGGGTTATCAGCGCACAGAGGCCTAAAATAAACAGGATATTGGCAATATTGCTGCCCACCACATTGCCAATGGCGATATCAGGCTGCCCGCTCAGAGCGGCATCCAACGACACCACCATCTCTGGCATAGACGTACCGAAGCCAACGATCACCAGCCCAGACAGTAAGGCCGATATCTTAAGCCTTTGGGAAATCCCCAGAGCGCCGCGAATTAATGCCTCCCCGCCGCCTGCGAGTAGCGCGATTCCCGCTAATAGATACAAAACCTCAAGCATTGGCTCTCCTTCATCCTGCCGCCTGATACCGCTGCCGAATGACAGCTGCTAGGACGATGTTTGAATATAATTGCGATGAATATACGCGCACCACTGGGGCGACGTTAGTGCAGGCACTGACTCATCCTCCCGAATCCCCAACCTGAACTCAATAACAGAACGCCACTCCTCAGAACCATAGTCGGGACCATGGCCCTGACCATCTCCGGTCGGAATGAGACTTTCGACAAGCTGGTACCAGCTTTCATTGCAACTAATGGCATCACCTGAATCGGTGACTCTGGCCCCTTCGCAGCCTGCAATCATTACCAAACCTGATGCCAGAATGAGTCCGGTTTTAGTCATCGTGCACCTCATCTTACCCTGCTAAGAAACAACGATTGTCCTGCAAGGTGCTTAGGAATAACATAAATGCTCCAGCGCCTGCGAATGATATGGCCAGACATTACCGATAGAATAGCGGTAACGCCGCGTTTTATCTTATTGCCACAAAAGTCACCACGCACTTGTCTTGTCAGGGTGGCTCGTTTTGAGTGTGACCGGCCTGAGACAATATACCAGCACAGACGCCCACGTGGCTTTTGCGTTCGATAACCCATACTATCAATAATCTTCAGTTTGAGAGGCACAGATGACAACCCGCCTTAATGCAGACTTTGAGCAACCTGTGGTAATCCGGCCTGAGGATTATCAATGGTTGGACTCACCCATGCCCGGCGTGCAGCGCATGATGCTGGATCGCATTGGGGATGAAGTAGCCCGGGCCACATCGCTGGTTCGTTATGCGCCTTTTAGTGAGTTTTCACCCCACACCCACGATGGTGGCGAAGAATTTTTAGTACTGGAAGGCACCTTCGCCGACGAGCATCAAAGCTACCCCAAAGGCAGTTATGTGCGTAATCCCATCGGCACCGCCCATCAGCCCCGGATTGGTGAAGACGGCGCCACCATATTCGTAAAGCTGCACCAGTTTGATAAAGCAGACCAGCAGCAAAAGGTGATCAACACCCATACTCAGCCCTGGCATCAGGGATTGGTGGATGGGCTCACCGTCATGCCACTGCACGAATTCCAGACCGAGCATGTGGCGTTGGTAAAATGGGCACCTAACACTCAGTTTAAACCCCACCGACACTGGGGCGGCGAAGAAATCCTGGTCTTGGAAGGCACGTTCTACGATGAGCATGGCGTGTACCCCAAGGGAACCTGGCTACGCAGCCCCCACCTGAGTGAACATACGCCGTTTACCAAAGAAGATGGTGCGCTGATTTACGTCAAAACCGGGCATTTGTAAAAACGCCCGGCGCCACTGCGTGGCAACAACGCCAGTGTGGCTTTGCCACTAAAACAGGCGGCGAATTTTTGCTGACAGCCAGGGCGCAGCGAACGTCATAACCAGCGCCAGAGCAAACAGGTTGCCCTGTGTAACATCGAAGACCTGCAAAACCTCAGACCAGGACTTACCAGAGACGAAGTACCCCAGCAGCAATTCAAAAACCAGTGTGAGCACAAACCAGACCGCCCCTATAGCAAAGCTGGCACGGCTTGTCTCAGGCCGAAGCCAGGGCAGGCTTAACCAGGCTATCAGCAGGATAAGAGCCGTGAGCAACACACCACTGGCTGGCAGCGCCAGCTCCGCCCCGATCACGGGGACCAGCAGCAACTCCCGAATGCCCGCATTTACTATCGCCATTAGCAGTATTATCAACCAGATACCCACTGCTTTAAGCAACCGGCTGGTCTGAGTCATCTTCATACAGGTTCCTTTTCGCCTTTCTCGGACAGATTACACCGCCAGCCTCGCCCCTACTCTGGCAACCAGAGCCTCAGTCTTCACGGAATTAAGTTGCGCATAACTCCGCCATTAACTATCTGTTATAGCCTGTTTCTTGTCGAGAGCTTAGGTTTTGAGCCAGATTGATCGTCGCCGCTTTTTAAAACTGTTCAGCGCCGCGTTAGCGGTTGGCAGCACTAAGCTCAGTGTCGCCGCAACCATGTCACAGCGCAAAGTCGGCGTGGCATTACTGGGACTGGGCAACTACAGCACCCACCTGTTGGCCCCGGCACTGCAAGCCACCCGCTTCTGTGAACTGCGCGGTATAGTGACCGGCTCACCGGAGAAGATCCCGAAATGGCAGCGCCGGTACGGGATACCCGATGCCAATGTGTACAGCTACGACACCATGCACCGGCTGGCCGACAACCCGGATATCGATGTGGTGTATGTGGTGACACCGACCAGTTTGCACCTGAAGTACGCCGAACGTGCCGCCAGCGCCGGTAAACATGTATGGTGTGAAAAGCCCATGGCGATGACCGAAGCCGAATGCCAGCGCATGATCGATGTGTGCAACAAAAACCATGTGCAGCTTGCCATTGGTTACCGGATGCAGCACGAACCCAATACCCGCGCTATGGCCAACTATGCCCAAACCAGCCCCTTCGGCACCATAACCTCGGTCAGCAGCTTTGCCGGCTATCCGGGCAATGGCTTACCGGCCGATAACTGGCGTATGCAAAAGGACATGGGCGGCGGTGCTCTCTACGATATGGGCGTATACCCCATTAACGGCGCACGCTTTCTAACCGGCATGAACTCGGTGGCCGTGACCGGTCGGTTTGAAAAATCCCACCCCGAGATCTTCACCCAAGTGGATGAAACCACCTATTTTACCCTGGAGTTTGCCAATGGACTTATCGCCGATTGCGGCACCAGTGTGGTGAGAGGCTTTAATCACCTGCAGGTGGATTGCGAATCCGGCTGGTACCGGTTAGCGCCCATGCAGAGCTATTCGGGCGTGACCGCCACCACCAGCTCGGGCAAGCGACTGGCGCCCATCAAGGGCATGCAGCAAACCCTGCAGATGGACAACGACGCCCAGGCCATTCTGGGCCAGGGCCCAATTCTCGTGCCCGGTGAAGAAGGCCTGGCCGATATCCGACTGGTGCAGGCTATCTTTAAAGCCGCCGAATCCGGCCGGCGAGTCGCGCTATGAGCGTTTCCTGATATTCGTGCCGCTTCTGATTGCCTCAGTCATACTGCTACCTGTAGAAGCATGGAATCGCCTCATCTAGTTATTACGGGCCACACCCATCAATACGTCCATTTTGTCGCCCCCGGCCTGCACTGAAAAAGCGGTGGATACCGTGCAGTCCACCAGGCCAGCGGCGGTCATCGCCGAACGGATCTGGTGCGGTGAAAATCCTGCCCCCTCATCGTCCTGCTTTTTGAGCCAGTCCCACTGTATAAGTCTGCCACCAGGCTTCAGCAGTTGCTTTAACAGACTGACCGTCTCCACGTAATCGGGCACAAAGGCCAGCGCCGATGACGCCACAATAAGATCAAACCCCGGGGTGAGCAGCGGATGCTCGGCGGCCAGTTTAGGGTCTAACCCGGCAGTGATGGTGGCCACATTGCTCAGCCCCTTATTCTCCAGTACAGCAATCATTTTTGGGGCTGGGTCCAGTGCCACAATCGATGCGGCCGAGGGCGACAACCGCTCGCTCAGCAAGCCCGTACCACAACCAAAGTCGAGAACCCGGAAGCCTGCCGGATCCATAACCTGTATCAGCGCCTGGTGTGCTTTATCAGCATAGGCGATGACCGCTTCATTGCTGTCCCAGCCCGGGGCATAATCGTCCCAGCTTTCACTCATTATTCATTCTCCTGTTGGCTATAACCAGCGTCGGACCCGGCGAGTATACGCTGTGTACGATTGCTGAAACATGGCCTTGAGGGCTCTTTCTTCCTCGGGAATTTGAAACCGGTTGATGTACCAGAAAAAGACAACGCATGCGGGCAATGTGTAGAGGTTCGCTAAAGCGATAGACCACGCCAGCAACATCATCAGAAAGCCGACATACATCGGATTGCGGGAGATCCGGTATATACCGGTTTCCACCAGCGAGCTGGCTTTATCCGGCGATAAAGGGTTAACGCTGGTCTTCGAACGCCTGAATGCCAGCACCCCACTTAAGCTAATGCCTGAGCCCGTGATGAAGATAACGGCGGCTGCCGTGAACCGCAGTACAGGATGCACAACCACCGATGGCGTAAACAGTGAGATGACATACATCAGCGCGCCCAGTAGTAAAACAAGTAATAGAGGGGGTATTTTCATATTTCCTTAGAGGCCAGTTCTGCACTTCAACATTGGAATATTCGACCGAAGCTCTCACTTTGGATACACACTACGCGTTACTGTCCCTGCGAGCCTGCAAACGATTAAGTGCGATTATTATGTTCGTGCCAACGCAAAACGACGCTTTAGTCTTTTTACGCAGCGCACAAAAGTCGCTATCGCGGTCACTCCGCCACAAATAACGCCGAATTGAAGCATCGATAACTCAACAGTGCCCGATACGAAAAATCGACCCATCGCTGAGCCAAGAATAAAGATAGCAACAATGAGCACGGCAACTGAAAGAACCAACATTGCCCCCACCCCGGCGATTTCCCATTTATTCATACTAACTCCCTAAATAGTTTTAACTGCATAAGTCCAGTAAAAGGGGCGCAACTTGTTAAATGCTGTATTGCCCTGCGTCAGATGCCGTTATTTTCTGCGTTTTGCGAGTCCGTGAAAGTGGGTGGGGCCGCCCGGAATGGTTGGGTCCATATTGAAATCGATATCAATGATCTCCCAACCATCTTGCCCCAGACTATTCAGGTAGCTCTCTACAGAGTCGACGGTTCGACCTTTTAAAAAGCCTTCCTTTTCGGCCAGGGAAGAATCCACAATTTTATATTCCCACATTTTCATTCCTCTTCTCGTCATTTAGGTATTGTTTTTTCAGGCGTATCTGCGCATTACCATTGGAACACTCGGTCAAAGTTTTCTCCGTCCCGAATTCTGGCCAGTTTTGAATACAGGCTCGCGGGCTCCAGCGATTCCACCGCCAGCCTCGAGGCGAGATAATGCTTGTGGGTATTGGCGCCATCGAAAAAGGCTCCACCAGTATTGAGTTGCTTTACAGCATCGACCTCGGCCTGGCTCAGGTGAATGTTTTTAACCAAAAACGGCGATCGGTGATCCACCATCAGAGCCACGCCCTCATTAAACCAAACCGGTATTTCCTGCCGAAACCTAAACCAGCCAACCCGCTGGCCGACTTCGGCATGTACCCATTCATGGGCGATCACATCCACATTCTGACCCTTTGGCCCAAGGACCATGCAGGTTCCAAAAGGAGTAAAGTGAGCGGTAGCCGTTGAGTTAGCCCCAAAATCAGCCGCTTGTTCTGCGTTGGCGACCAGGATCAGTGTTGGCCGCGCCGTCAGCACGCCAAACGTCGCCTCGACCCGTTCTTTCCCCTTGCGGACTGGTGTCAAAAGCGAATCCGGGTTATTCAGCTCGGGGGAGGCAAACACACCAGGCGCAATCATTTGATAGCCGGATAACGACACCGCCTCGCAGGCGATAGCATGACGTTGCCAGAAGAGACCGGCAGCGATAACCACCAGACATAGCAAAGCCACTAACTTAATAACCTTCATTGCTTTCCTTAAGAAGCGGGGCGGCGTCAATCGATACCTCCCCGAGTTTATCAACACGCTGACAGCCATCCATAACGACTGTGACTTGCTATGTTTTACCCTCGCCGCTGTCGGCTTCGGCTTTTTTGCTTTTCCTGGCCCGAAAATGAACAACCGCGGAGCGCAGTAAGATGATGGCCCCGACGATAGTCATTATCAGCCAGGGGAGTACACCAAAATCCCGTTTAATATCTAACCGGTAGGCGGTTTCAACGGCATCAATGATTTCTGGAACGACGAGCCCTGTGATGACCAGCGCAACACCTACTTTGGTCCATTGACCCATCATGCTTCACCACTCACCGCCCTGTTACCCTTGGCTCACTAAGGAATAGAGTTCATACCACATCCCCAGCAACACCAAAGTGGACAACAAAAATATCAAAAAGCGGTGGAGGGGGTGGTTGTAGCTAATGTGGATTGCCGTATGCAGTACCCGCAGCCCCACAAAGGCCCACGCCATAGATAAAAACAGTGGGCTACTGACCGTTAACACCAGACTCAGTACACAGACCACATAGAACAGCACCGGCAACTCCAGTAAATTGCCAAAATTACGCTCTAGTTGTTTTAGGTGCTCCGGCAACTCGTAGCCAGACATCAGTTTAAAATAACGTCCGTCCACTTGGCCTTTTTTGATACTGGCAAATCGTGCGCCCCCGAGCGCAAAGCCCACCAGCGCGGTGAGTATGACCATGCTAAAGATGGGGTTGAGAATTTCCATGGTTTGTTCCTCCTGAAACCGGCACGCTGACCGTATTGATTCGATAAGGCATCAACATATCACCCACAACGACCCGGTGCACACACCGGAACGGCACTTCTGTGCGGTTATGGCCTGTAAAGGTTGCGGCCTTGCTCAGCGCTGACCAGCCCCTTTCTGACACGCCTGCTCGATATTGGCTTGCAACCCGTCAAGCCCCTGATCACCAACGAGGGCGTTGTAGGACTGGATACCCAGCCCTATGACAACCAGTGCCAGCGCCGGTGATAACATCCCGGCGACGGCAAGCACCCGAGCTTTAGCGCCGGTTGTGACTTTGCGCCCCTTAAAGCCGGGCATTCCCGCTGGCGGAAACTGCCCGCTTTTCAGTGACTCATAACTGATGTAACTCATATAGCCTGCGCCCAGAAAAACCGTGGCTGGCAGCAGATAACAATACATCAGCATGGCTAAAACCAGGGTATTAACACCGAAAAGCGGCTCACACTCCGGCCGGTGCAGAATCATCAGGTAACCGGTGAAGCCAAGCTGCAGGGCTATCAACAGCAGTAGCGGCCAGTAAAACTTAACAACGGCTTTCATCGGCCTTACCACGCCATAAGCTTAATGACATTGTGTGGCATCCGCTCACTGCCTGCGCCGCCTGACTGGAAACAACCCCAGCCAAAAGCCCGCCTCAAGGATGAAGCCAAGAATGATAAAGACAAACATGCCTGTTTGACTGCCAACGCTATAGGCCGATATCGCAGCAATAAGCAATGCAAGTAAAATCAGATAACGATAAAGTCTTTTCATCGTGCTCATCACGTCCCTTTATTTTTGTGTCTGTCGTCCATCAGCCGCAACTGCAGTGACACAGACACTATGAGTTGCCGTCACGGCTATTTGGGTCACAGCCGCTGTAGTAACCGTTTTAATTCCTCGACAACCAGCTCTGGCACATCGTCCTGCACATAGTGGCTGCTTTGTTCCGCCAGAACAGCGCGCCCACGGGGAAAGGCCTGCACCCAGTCACTCTGATACTGGCCCCATAGCTTACGCCCCTCGGCGCTTTCAAACAGGTTTCTGGGTTCGGCGGGCACCTTCGCCGCGGCGATCAGGGTAACGGGCAGATCGCCAATGGCCTCATAGCCTAACGACTCAGTCTTATCCCAGATAATATCCAAAAAGCACCATTTGCCCGCGCCCGCTTCATAATCCGCTTGCTTCACCGCTTGAATCTGCCTGGGGCCATCCACCGGGTCCAGTTGTTTTAAAATATCCACATCGTGCGGGTTATAGGGGTCGAGCAACAACATGGCCGAGACCTCGCCCCGATGCGCCGCAGAAAACTGCCGCGCTGTAATGCCGCCAAAAGAATGCCCCACATACACAAAGGGCCGCTCAATATCGAGGGCAGTAAGAACCTTATCCACCTCCGCCACATAGTCCTGTCGGCTGCGCTTGCCTGTGCAAGCGTCAGACTCGCCCTCACCCAGGCGGGAAAAGCGAATGGCGGTGATATTGGAGGGCAACTGCTCCCAAACCGAATCCCAGCCAGCCATACCCATCAGGGCACCGGCATCGAACAAGACCGGAATTGGCCCATCGCCCTTTACCTCATATTCGATGGCCTTGCCGTCGATGGTCAGTGTGGATGAGGCACAAGCCACCTTTACTACCGCCAGTAGCAGCAAAGCCAGTATCAGTCGTAACATAAAATTCCTTACGTAAATGATGAAGCAGGTGAGGCGAAAGGCGTCGGCCCTGTGACTCGCGCTCACTTACAGGCAGCCTTTAGTCTGAACTATCGACTCACTGCTTTGGGGAAGCATCATCCGTTTTTAACGGCGCCAGTAAAAGATAAAAAACCCAGGCGAACCAGGACACAAAGATCACCAACAGAATCCAGGCAATCTTCTCATTACCCCGGGTCCTGTCTGAAATACCAATCATGATCACCGGCACCAGCCAAATAACTAAGAGGATTGGTAGCAGGATTAACATTTCCATATTATGACTCCCCTGTTTATAGACGCACTGCGATGGATAACAAGCCACGTAGAGCGGCTCTTATTGTCGAAGCCTACAATACCCCCAACCAACCGTCTTTAGCAGCAGTAATTGGATAATAAGCTTCCTGCCGCTGTTTTATCGCTCAGCTACTTTAAAGGCCTCATTAATCGCTGCGCCCACCACTGCCGTCATAACACCGAATATGGCCCCTTCACTGGAGGGGTATGCAATGCCCCCAGCGGCCTCCAGCAAACTGGTCACGACCAACGACGCGACTAAACCAATACCTGAATACTTAAGCCATAGTTTGGTTGATGCTTTCATTACGCACACTCCTTGTATTGCTGACGCGACTTGTTAGCCATAATGAGCTTCACGGTGGCAGTTCGGACAAACCGCTTCTGTATTATCGATTGTATCCGTTCCGCCCTCGGACAATGGGACTGTATGGTGCACTTCAAGGTATGGCGAGTTATCAAATCGCTTCCGAAAGGGTGCTGGACTTCCACACCTTTCACATACCCCATTTGCACGTCTGAGTACAAAAGCGGATACATATGGATTTCGTCCGAACTGGTAGCTAGCTGTCAAGTGTTTGACTGGCTTCTTCGGCGCCTCATTAGCACGCTTACGAATTTCCTCATCCGAAAGCGTGCTTCCAGCCAACTGATCTGCTTTTTTACGCCACTCGTTGTAATATTTTTGTTTACTATCCAGCCGAACGACCGAATATTCCCGCTCTGCGAGCTCTTTCCGTGCGTGGCTAGTATTGAAATTTCTAGGCGCGGAATTGGTTGCTAATGCCCAGATGTACTTGAGCGGATACAACCGACCTACCCCGTCCGCGACATACCAGTCTCGTTCTACATGCGTCCAGGGCCGCTCACCGGTACGGTACCGGGTAAATGCTTGCTCAATCTCTTGGCTCATATGCCTCATTCACTTTTACTGGCTAACGCCCCAAGCAGCGGAAAACGCGAACGTTTTGGCGCAGCCAGTGAGTGGTTTTCCGATGACTTGCCTTGTTAGCAGTAAATTGCATGACTATTGTTCAGCAACACATTTAAATCGGATTTCTGTTTTAGGGAAATTACCGAAAATATAAGGTGGTTTTGCATCGATTGTTTCTATTACTTGAACAATTTTATTAGACTTTCGGCATTGAGCATAAGCTTCCTTCATTGCCTCAGCTTTTAGAGTGCCCATTCCAGAAAAACCAGTCGCTGCTTGACGAGAAACCATATAAGTATCTCCACCCATCGGGATAATCCCAGAGTTTTGAGCGCAACTAGTAAGAAATAAAACTAATATCAACCATTTCAACTTCATATTAAAAACTCCCTTTTACTGCTAACGCCGCCAACACAGGCGGCCGAAACGTAGTGTAGGCCGTCCAGTGCAATGCGCTTTTTGCATTGCACGATTGTGCTTGGCCTTGTTAAATGTTTTTAGCAATCGTAGCGATCTTTTATATATTGGTGATAATACTGACCAACTGAGCGAGCATTCACGAACTCTCTAAATACCCGCTCAGGAACTCTGCAAAATGTATAGACAGGGTCACTATCTTCAAAGTCGATATACATACGCATTGAATCTGAGTCATACCCAATGCGGCGGATTGCCGTAGACCTAACATTTACCCACTCAGTCATTTAGGCCTCCTATTTTTTAAGCCAAGGCAGTGTATTGGAGGGGCCATAAATATGACCATCTTCTATCCAAAACTTACCACCATCAGTTGGGCCCCAAATCCAGTTGTCTTCAATCCACCACTTTCCAGAATTGTATGGCCCCCAGACCCAACCATCGTCGATCCAGAACTTACCCGATTCTTCAGGCCCCCAAATGTAATTATCGTCAATCCAATATCCGGTATACATGATTACTCCCTGTACATTTAACAGTTATTAGTGTGCATGCGCACTAAATACGGGATGATTGTAGCTGGTTTGAGGATAGCGCATCGGTTAACTCCTTTTAAAACAATCCTTTAATGGCCTTTGGGCAGATCGCCATGTGCCAGAAGATATGTAGAAAGTGAGCACAGTCTAACCGAGCGCTCGCTAAAAACACAAGCTTGACGAAAAATGGCGTTTTATCAAACTGTTGCGATAACCCTCTTGCACAATGCGAGCACCAGTACACTCTCTCCAACTGGAAAATGACACATAGTCTATTATAACTGTATATAAACACAGTTGTGGGTAGGGCCTTATGCCAAAGTCTCAGTTTATGGAGTCGGTAAGAGCTGCACTTAGGACTCGTCAATACAGCATTCGAACAGAAAAATGTTATCTGTACTGGGTGCGTCAGTTCATTCGTTTTAATGCCATGCTACACCCGGAGAACATGAACAATGAGCATGTCGAGCGGTTTCTAACCGACCTTGCCGTAGCCAAAAAGGTCAGTCCTTCAACACAAAACCTCGCACTGTGCGCCATCGTATTTATGTATCGCTATGTAATTGGTAGGGAGCTTGAAGGTTTGAATTATGGCTATACTCGGACACCGAAAAATTTGCCAGCGGTGCTGTCTCCCTCGGAAGTTAAAACCATTATGGAGCAGCTTCACGGAAGAGCAAAACTCATTACCGCTTTACTCTATGGATCTGGCTTACGCATTCACGAGGCCCTACGGCTCAGAGTTAAAGATATAAACTTCTATGATCGGTCTGTTTTCGTTTTTAGAGGTAAAGGGCGTAAAGACAGATACACCCTTTTACCCAGTGGGCTTGTCCAAGGGTTGATGCAACAAATGGAAAAAGTCAGGGAGTCGCATAATGCTGACCTTGCCGAAGGGTTCGGCGCTACCTCCGTACCTGCGTCTTTAAAACGTAAATATCAGTCGGCATTAAATGACTACGCGTGGCAGTATCTCTTCCCGTCCGATGTGCGCTGCCAACATCCAGTGGATGGCTATATCTGTCGCCATCACTGGCATACGTCCTCTTACCGACGGCAACTCAGAGCTGCGGTGGTAAAGTCCAACTTGCCCAAGCGCGTGACCGCGCACACGTTTCGTCACTCTTTTGCGACCAGGCTACTGGAACAAGGAACCGATATTCGCACCGTTCAGGAATTGCTGGGGCACACTGATTTGAAAACAACCGAAATCTATACCCATGTTCTTGGGAGTAGGCGAGCCGGAGTGTTAAGCCCCGTAGACGGCATAATTAATACGAAGCAACAAAACTCATAGCAATAAAAAGCCCGGCGCTGGGCCGGGCTATTAAAGGCTAACGAGACGTTAGGCTGGCTTACATCATGCCGCCCATTCCGCCCATACCACCCATGCCGCCCATATCAGGGGCACCGCCTTCGTCTTTCTGAGGAATCTCAGCGACCATGGCTTCGGTGGTAATCATCAGGCTGGCAACAGAGGCTGCGAACTGCAGCGCGCTGCGGGTTACCTTGGTTGGATCCAGGATGCCCATTTCCAGCATGTCGCCGTAAGTATCGTTACCGGCGTTGTAGCCGTAGTTACCTGTACCTTCGGTTACCTTGTTGATAACCACAGAGGCTTCAGCACCGGCGTTGGTGGCGATTTGACGCAGAGGCGCTTCCATCGCACGCAGGGCCAGGCGAACACCGTGAGTCTGGTCTTCGTTGTCGCCGGTCAGTTCAACAATCTTAGCGGCGGCACGAACCAGCGCCACACCACCACCAGGTACTACGCCTTCTTCAACGGCGGCGCGAGTGGCGTGCAGGGCGTCTTCAACGCGGGCTTTCTTCTCTTTCATTTCCATTTCGGTGGCCGCGCCAACTTTGATAACGCCAACACCGCCAGCCAGCTTGGCCAGACGCTCTTGCAGCTTCTCTTTGTCGTAGTCAGAAGTCGACTCTTCGATTTGAGCGCGGATTTGAGCAACACGGCCTTCGATGGCAGTGTCTTCACCAGCACCGTCAACGATGGTGGTGTTGTCTTTGTTGATTACAACGCGCTTGGCCGTACCCAGATCTTCCAGAGTGGCTTTTTCCAGGTCCATGCCGATTTCTTCAGAAATCACGGTACCGCCAGTCAGAATGGCGATGTCCTGCAGCATGGCTTTACGACGGTCGCCAAAGCCAGGCGCCTTAACGGCAGCGGCTTTCACGATACCGCGCATGTTGTTCACAACCAGTGTTGCCAGCGCTTCGCTTTCTACGTCTTCGGCGATCAGCAGCAGCGGCTTAGAAGCTTTGGAAACGGCTTCCAGAGTCGGCAGCAGTTCACGGATGTTGGAGATCTTCTTGTCAACCAACAGGATGTAGGGGCTTTCCAGCTCTACCTGGCCGCTTTCCTGGTTGTTGATGAAGTAAGGCGACAGGTAACCGCGGTCGAACTGCATACCTTCAACCACGTCCAGCTCGTTTTGCAGCGCCTGACCTTCTTCAACGGTGATAACGCCTTCTTTGCCGACTTTTTCCATCGCGTCGGCGATGATCTGACCGATTTCTTCGTCAGAGTTGGCAGAGATAGTACCTACCTGAGCGATAGACTTGCTGTCGGAACACTCGGTAGACAGCGCTTTCAGCTCTTCAACGGCAACGGCAACGGCTTTGTCGATACCGCGCTTCAGGTCCATGGGGTTCATGCCGGCGGCAACAGACTTCAGGCCTTCGGTCACGATGGCTTGCGCCAGTACGGTGGCCGTGGTGGTACCGTCACCGGCTTCGTCGTTGGCTTTAGAGGCAACCTCTTTCACCATTTGCGCGCCCATGTTCTCGAACTTGTCTTCCAGCTCGATTTCTTTCGCTACAGATACACCATCTTTAGTGATGGTTGGGGCACCGAAAGACTTGTCCAGAACCACGTTGCGGCCTTTTGGACCCAGGGTAACTTTTACAGCGTTTGCCAGGGTGTTTACGCCCTTCAGCATTCTGTTGCGGGCGTCGTCAGAAAAACGTACTTCTTTAGCAGCCATGATTGTTTCCTCTTAAATTCGTTCGCTCGATTATTCTTCTACAACGGCCAGAATGTCTGACTCGCTCATGATCAGCACTTCTTCACCGTCGACTTTTTCGGTTTTCACGCCGTAGCCGTCGTTGAAGATCACGGTGTCGCCCACTTTAACGTCCAGCGCTTTCACGTCGCCGTTATCCAGGATGCGGCCATTGCCTACGGCAACAACTTCACCGCGCGTGGATTTCTCAGCGGCTGAACCAGTCAGAACGATGCCACCGGCAGACTTGCTCTCCTGCTCTTGGCGTTTAACCATCACACGATCATGTAAAGGACGGATTTTCATTCTCAATTCTCCTGAATATTGAAAATATCAGCTGTAAATATCCCGGCGGAAACCGGGAAACCTGCTTGGCTCGGAGGTAAGTCTGAGCCGTGAATTCGTAGATGCTAGGCTAGATGGGGTTGGTCGGTATGATCTCAAGTGTTTACCCACATTTTTTTTGCACTTTTTTGTTTTTCTTTGAGGGATAAGGAGTTAGGCGGCACAAAGGTGGTTTTTGGGGACTAAGACAAGGAATTCATATCGCCAATGAATTTCTGCCCGGTGGCAGAAATGGCTATTTTTGTAATTCCCGAGGGTATATACAACAAAGCCTGCCGCGAAGGGCAGGCTTTCTGAGCGTCATACCAGCTTTGAGAGCAGGCCGGTATTACTCCATATAGCCTTTTGGCAGGGCTTCTAAGTCGGTGGCACCGCTGTCGATGGCGGCCTGGGCCACGGCCTTAGCCACACGCTGACACAAGCGAGGGTCCATCGGCTTAGGAATGATGTAATCCTTACCAAACTCGAGTTTGTCGATATCCGCCGCTTCCAACACTTCTTGTGGCACCGACTCTTTGGCGATGGAACGGATGGCTTCTACCGCCGCGACTTTCATTTCATCGTTAATGGTGCTGGCCCGCACATCCAGCGCCCCGCGGAAAATAAACGGGAAGCAGAGCACATTGTTCACCTGATTGGGGTAGTCCGAACGGCCGGTGGCCATAATCAGATCGTCCCGCACCGAGTTGGCGAGCTCAGGCTTGATTTCCGGGTCCGGGTTGGAGCAGGCGAAAATCACCGGATTTGGCGCCATCAGTTTCAGCGCTTCCGGTGGCAATACATCCGGGCCGGATACGCCCACAAATACATCGGCACCTTCCAGAACATCTTCCAGGCTGCGCTTATCGGTATTGTTGGCGAAGGCCTGCTTGTGCGAAGGGAGCTCTTCACGACGGGTGTGGATCACACCTTTGCGATCCAGCATATAGATGCGTTCGCGCTGGGCACCGCATTTAATCAGCAGCTCCATACAAGCTACAGCAGCCGCACCCGCGCCCATACAAACGATAGTACAGTCGTGGATCTCTTTGCCCTGAATCTCCAGCGCATTCAACATACCCGCAGCGGTCACAATAGCAGTGCCGTGTTGGTCGTCGTGGAAAACCGGTACCTGACAGCGCTTGATCAGCTCTTGCTCGATCTCAAAACACTCGGGCGCCTTGATGTCTTCCAGGTTAATACCACCAAAGGTGTCGGCGATATTGGCTACGGTGTTGATAAACTCTTCGGTGGTGCGGTGTTTAACTTCGATATCGATGGAGTCGAGCCCCGCAAAGCGTTTAAACAGCAAAGCCTTACCTTCCATAACCGGCTTGGAGGCCAGCGGACCTAAGTTGCCCAGACCAAGAATCGCCGTGCCATTAGAAATGACCGCCACCATATTGCCCTTGGCGGTGTACTTATAGGCATTGTCTGGATCGGCGGCGATTTCCTTCACCGGCTCAGCCACGCCCGGGCTGTACGCCAGCGCCAGGTCAGACACCTTCTCGGCGGGCTTCGTCAGTTCGACACTGATCTTGCCGGGAACCGGTTTAGCGTGATAATCCAGAGCTTTTTGACGAAAATCGGACATTTTAGCCTCTAGTTTTTGTTGTAGGGTTCAAGGTAAAGCACAGCTTTTTATTATTATTGTGGCGTTTCGTGTGTGCTTTTTATGTATTCAGTTATATGAGGTAGCAAGTTACCACAAGACTTTAGTACAACATATCAGATGAGCCGCGTATCAGGCAGTTAAAAAAACATCTAAGTTTTTACTTCTGAGTATAAAAATCATGAATATGCGTATATTTGCGGTTAATGTGAGAGTTTATGCTGAAACGATGAAAATTTACCTGCGTAATTTTTTCGAATAATAATCAGTCCCTGGAGCTGGGTTTTAGCGCCGCTGCTGGATACTGAGTCATTCCTGCCCCCGAGCAGGGTGAGAGCCGCCAGGAAATGGTGAGGGCGCGCAACCATTTCAGGCTCGAACGCGAGGCAACGGATGCTGAGCTGGGCGTTCAGTCAGGGAAGACATATCGCAGACTTGAAGATATTGATTGCGCCGATGGATGCCTGCTTTCGCAGGCATGACGGAAGGCGTTGCTCGTTGCTCGTTGCTCGTTGCTCGTTGCTCAACCCACCTTACAGGCACAAAAAAAGCGTCCGAAGACGCTTTTTTAGAGAAATAAGTCGATGCTTACTTCTTACCACTCAGCATACCGAAGCGCTTGTTAAAGCGGTCAACTCGGCCACCGGTATCAACGTTACGCTGCTTACCAGTGTAGAAAGGGTGACACGCTGAACATACGTCCAGGTTGATGTCTTTTTTCAGAGTGGAACGGATCGCCATTTTGTTGCCACAGGTGCAAACAGCGTTGATCTCGTTGTACTCAGGATGAATACCTTGTTTCATGGGTTACCTCATCGTATAAGGCCGCATCGCTATCCAGCCCGAAGCTGAACACCATACGTCATTGTCAGGAAAAATTTGCGACTTGCCGCAAAGAGCGGCGCATATTAATGTATCCACAGGCTGGGTTCAAGATCTTTGTTGTCGAAATAATCACCGCCTTTCGTCCGCTTATAACCAAAACCTAATACACCGGACCTTATGACCAAACCCATTGCGCAAATCGCTTTACCCGTGCCCATGCGCCGACTGTTCGATTATAGCTTACCTGAGCCGCTGCGTGCATCGGCCCTGCCCGGAGTGCGTGTGCAAGTGCCCTTCGGCTCACGCCGGTTGGTGGGCATTGTGGTGACACTGAAAAGCGAATCAGACGTTCCGACCAGTAAGTTACGCAACATTACCGAGGTGTTGGACAGCGAACCGGTTCTCCACGCGCTGCACCAAAAGTGGCTGCACTGGGCCAGCCAATACTATCAGCATCCTATCGGAGAAATTTACCAGGCGGCGCTGCCGGTGAGTCTGCGCAAAGGGCTGCCCGCCGAGCAGCAACATATCAAGATGTGGCGTACGCTGGGCGACGAGGATGCCGCCGAGTCGTTAAAGCGCGCTCCCAGACAAAAGGCACTGTATCAACTGCTTAAACAGCAGCCTCTGACCGATGCGGCCCTGAAGCAGGAATTTTCCCCTCAGGTTTTTAAAGGCTTAGAGGAAAAATCGTTAATCGAGTGCTACCAAAGCGACTATGAGCCCGACACCCAGTGGTTTAAGCATCTGGACATGGGCCCGGCGCCCCGCCCCAATGTAGAGCAGTCGCTGGCCATCAGCGGCATTAACCAACTCTACCAGCAGTTTGGCTGTGTGTTGCTGGAGGGCGTGACCGGCTCCGGCAAAACCGAAGTCTACCTGCAATGCATCGAGCCACTGTTAAAGAGCGGCCATCAGGTGTTGATTCTGGTGCCCGAAATCGGCCTCACACCGCAAACGGTGCAGCGCTTTGAACGCCGTTTTGGTTTGCCGGTGGGCTTGCTGCATTCCGGTCTGACCGATAACGAGCGCCTGAGCGTATGGCAAAAAGCCAGAAGCGGCGAACTGGGCATAATTATCGGTACGCGCTCGGCCATTTTCACACCGCTGGCGAGACCTGGCATGATCATCGTCGACGAAGAGCACGACCATTCTTATAAGCAACAGGACGGCTGGCGCTATCACGCCCGGGATATGGCCGTGGTTCGCGCCAGTCTGGAAAACATTCCACTGGTACTGGGCAGTGCCACGCCGTCGCTGGAGAGCCTCAACAATGCGTTGACCGGCAAATATCGTCATTACCTGTTGAAACAACGGGCCGGTAATGCCGAGCCAGTCAAACAGCAGATGCTGGATGTAAAAGACCAGCCGCTAAAATATGGCCTGGCGGCTGGAATGCAGGACAAAATCGCCCAGCACCTTCAACGGGGCCAGCAGGTGATGCTGTTTATTAACCGTCGTGGCTATGCGCCAGCGCTGATTTGCCACCACTGCGGCCATGTAGAGATGTGCCAGCGCTGTGACACCAGCTTTACCCTGCATCGCCGTCAGAATAAGCTGCAATGTCACCATTGTGGTGATGCCAAGCCACTACCGCGAGCCTGCCCCTCCTGCCAGCAACCACAGTTAACCCCCGTGGGGCTGGGCACCGAACAACTCGAACAGGGTTTGACCGAGCTGTTCCCCGAATACAGAGCCGTGCGCATCGACAGCGACGCCACCCGCGGCAAGCAGAAGCTGCACCAGTTGCTGGAAGATATTCAGCAAGGTGACTATCAGCTTTTGATCGGCACCCAGATTTTGGCTAAGGGTCATCATTTTCCCAATGTGTCTCTGGTGGTCATTGTGGATGTGGATGCGGCCTTGTTCAGCGCCGACTATCGCGCCGCCGAGAAGTTGGCCCAGTTAATTACCCAGGTTTCGGGACGGGCGGGCCGCGCTCATGTGGCCGGCGAGCTGTGGCTGCAAACCCACAACCCCAGTCACCCGCTGCTGCAAGATCTGTTGAATAACGGTTATCAGCACTTTGCCCGCTATGCGCTCAGCGAGCGTCAGTTTGCCAATTTGCCACCCTTTTCCCATCAGGCTTTGGTGCGCGCTGAAAGCCACGACCCGCGCCAGGCCTTTGAATTTTTAAGCCAGGCGCGTACCTGTTTTGCCGATACCGACGGCGTGCTGCTGACCGGCCCCCTGCCAGCGTTGGTTGAGAAACGCCAGGGGCGATTCCGATTCCAGCTATTGCTGCAAACGGCCAAGCGCACCGGCATTCAACAGGCGCTCAACCGCCGCTTACCGCAAATGGAATCGCTCAGCCTGGCCCCGAAGGTGCGCTGGTCGGTGGATATTGATCCCCAGGATTTTAGTTAGCGATAGTCCAGAGGCAGGCCCTACCCTTCTTGTGTCATTCCTGCCTCCGAGCAGGGTGAGAGCGGCCAGGAAATGGTGAGGGCGCGCAACCATTTCAGGCTCGAACGCGAGGCAACGGATGCCGAGCTGGACGTGCAGCTAGGGAGGGCATATCACAGACTTGAAAGTATTTATTGCGCCGATGACTACCTGCTTGCGCGGTATGACGATATTGTTAACCGCAGACCGGGTGTCCAGTTCCTTCGGTAGCAGTTTCTTTTCGACTGTCGTTGGTATTCTGATGGCAGGGCGGTAAAATCCGACTTTCCTTAGTCGTAACAGCATTGGTTTTCATGGCCCATAAAGACTACGTTTCCCGAGGCAAAGCCAAACAGTCACCACCGCCCAAGCCGCCGGTGCCCTGGATGCGCATTATTATTACCCTGGCGTTGATCATCGGTTTCGCTACCTTCTTATGGTTTATTAAAGACAATGCCCCTGAGCCCGCGCCAGGCTCGACTCAAAGTACCGATAGACGACAGCAACCCGAGCCACTACCGGAACCACCGGAAGAGGAATGGGAATTTATCGAAACGTTGCCTAACCGCACCGTGGAGGTGGAAACGCCGGAAATCGAAACCTCCGACGTTCCATGGTTGATGCAGTGTGCCTCCTTTAAACAGCGCCCTCAGGCGGAGGAAATGCGTGCTAAGATTGCCTTTGCCGGGCTGGAAGCACAGATCCGAGCCACCAATGGCAGCAACGGCCTTTGGTACCGGGTGATTCTGGGTCCCTATGAGTCCAAGCGTAATGCCGAGCGGGATCGGCACCGGCTACAGGACGTCAACATCAACACCTGTCAGATCTGGCATTGGAATCTGGACTGAGAAAACACTCAGTCCAGCTGGCATTGGTTGATGTCGTCTGTGTCGGGGGGCTGGTCATACCTGGTGCTTTTTTGTGCTGTCCGCTCGTAGTATGATTGATACAGCTCACTTGATTAGACAAGTTAATGCCAAGCCCAGGCATCGAAAAGGACCCCATCATGCGCTCATTGCTCCGATATTGCTGGCCACTGATACTGTTTGTTAGTGCCTGCCAACCCCATACCGAGACTACATCCGAGCCAACCGGCCCGCGCCCGGTAAAACTGCATTACATAGCCAAGCAAGAGGATCATCGGGTACGCCATTTTCCGGCGGAAGTCTCCACCCAGGACGGTTCGGTGCTGGCTTTTCGGTTACCCGGTCAAATACAGCAGCTGCCAGTGCGCAACGGCCAAGGTGTCAGTAAAGGTGAGCTGTTGGCAAAGCTGGATGACACCGACTATCGCAACCAACTCCTCGACCGTCAGGCTCAATTCGAGTTGGCGGAGTCTCAGCTGAAACGAGCCGAACAGATGCTGACGAAAGATCTGATCCCTCAGGCCTCTTTCGACGAAGCCAGAGCGCGTTTTACCCAGGCACAGGCGGCGCTACGCATTGCCCGGGATAACCTGACTTACACCGAGCTGCGCGCCCCCTACGATGGCATCATCAGCAAGCGATATGTAGAAAATTATCAGTTTGTGCAGGCAAAAGAGCCCATCTTGCAGCTTCAGAACGACAAAATGATCGATATTACCATTCAGGTTCCGGAGCGATTGATCTCACGCGTCAGGGACGAATCCCGAGAGTATGAGCCCAAGGTGCGCTTCGAGAGCGCCGCCGAACAGACATTTTACGCCCGTTACAAGGAACACGACGCCATTGCCGATCCGGCCACCGGCACCTTTAAGGTCACACTGACCATGGAAAAACCCGAGACGGTCAATATCCTCCCCGGCATGTCAGCCGACGTTTCGGTAGACATGAGCCAGGTGTTTCACCTCCCGCGGGAACAAGCCATAGTGGTCCCCGTGGCGGCCGTTTTTCGTAAAGATGGCGCCGACGGCAGCTATGTATGGCGCTATAACCCCGAGAACCAGACCGTCAGCGAGCAGGCGGTTACGCTGGGCGAGATTAGCTCAGGTGGGGTAGAGGTCACAGGAGGTATCAGCGCAGGCGATACCATTGTGGCGGCCGGAGTGGACTTTCTGAGCCCGGGGCAACAAGTGCGACCGCTGGAAAAAGAGCGGGGTCTGTAAATGTCCATCGCCGCCTACGCTATTCGCCACAAGGTTATCTCCTGGCTGTTTGCTCTGATTTTAGCCATTGGAGGTGTGGTCTCCTTCTTCGAGCTGGGGCAACTGGAAGATCCGGCCTTTACCCTCAAATCGGCCATGGTGATCACCCAATACCCCGGAGCCTCTCCCACACAGGTGGAAGAAGAGGTCACCCTCCCCATTGAGCAGACCATTCAATCCTTGCCCTATGTGGATTATGTCACCTCCATTTCCAGTCAGGGTCTGTCACAGATCACCGTGGAGATGAAGCCCACCTATCGTGAGCCTGAGTTAAAGCAGATCTGGGATGAACTGCGCAGTAAGCTGTCCGATCTGGAACAAAAGCTGCCTCCGGGCGTCGAGCCGATTCGGGTTATGGATGACTATGCCGATGTGTATGGCATCTTTATGGCCATTACCGGCGATGGCTACAGCTATCAGGATTTAAAGAACTACGCCGACTATCTGCGTCGTGAACTGGTGCTCGTGGAAGGCGTTGGCAAAGTTGCCTTAGGCGGGGTACAGCAGGAGCAGGTATTTGTGGAACTGTCCCGGGCCAAGCTAGCGGCGCTGGGCATCAGTCCCAACCGAATTTTCCAGCTGCTCAGCTCACAAAACTCCGTTAACCCCGGCGGGCATGTGCGGGTAGGCGATGACTATATTCGCATCTACCCCACTGGCGAGTTCAGCAGCGTCAAACAGATGGAAGGTCTGTTGATTTCCGAGCCGGGCAGCAAAGATCTGGTGTATCTGGGGGACGTGGCCAATATCCACCGAGGCTACAGCGAGGTCCCCAGCCATCTGTATCGATTCAATGGAGAGCATTCACTGACCTTAGGCATCGCCTTTAGCAGCGGGGTCAATGTGGTAGAGGTGGGCGAGCGTGTGGAAAGCCGTTTGGCGGAACTGGAATATCAACGGCCAGTGGGCATGCAATTAAGCACCATTTACCACCAGCCACAACAGGTGGACCAGTCTGTCAGTGACTTTCTGATCAACCTGGGTGAAGCCATTGCCATTGTCATCATCGTGTTACTGGTGTTTATGGGGCTGCGTTCCGGCTTGTTAATGGGCTTGATTCTGCTACTCACCATCCTCGGTACCTTTATTGCCATGAAGATTGCCGATATCGAGCTACAACGCATCTCGCTGGGAGCGTTGATCGTGGCGCTGGGCATGTTGGTGGATAACGCCATTGTCATTACCGAAGGTGTGCTGATCGGGTTAAAACGAGGCCTGAGCAAATTAGACGCTGCCAAACAGATTGTCGGCCAGACCAAATGGCCATTGTTGGGCGCTACGGTGATTGCTATCACGGCCTTTGCTCCCATCGGCCTGTCTACCGACGCCACTGGCGAATATGCGGGGTCCCTGTTCTGGGTATTGTTGATTTCGCTAGGTTTAAGCTGGTTCACCGCCATTACCCTCACGCCCTTTTTCTGCGATTTATTCTTTAAAGAGACCATCGCTAAGGGCGAGCAGGCAGGCGATGACCCCTACAAGGGGGCGGTTTATCAGCTTTATCAGAGCCTGCTGCAATTTTGCATTCGCCATCGGGCGCTGACCCTGTCGATCATGGTGCTGGCTCTGGTCGCTGCCGGAGTGGGTTTTGGGCAGGTCAAAAACTCCTTTTTCCCACCCTCGAATACCCCGCTGTTTTTGGTGGACTACTGGTTGCCACAGGGCAGTGATATCCGTGCGACCAAAGAACATGTGACGCGACTGGAACAGCAGGTGCTGGACATTAACCATGTTGAACAGGTGACCAGCACCATTGGACAGGGCGCGCAGCGTTTTATGCTGACCTATGCGCCCGAGAAAAAATACCCGTCTTACGCCCAGCTTATGGTAGATGTGGATCAGCGAGAGAACATTGAAGGGGTTATCGCCCGTGTGCAAGAGGCGGTGTATCAGCAACACCCGGATGCCTTTGTGCGCATCCGCCGTTTGATGATTGGTCCCAGCCCCAAGGCTGCCGTCGAGGCGCGCTTTGCCGGTCCCGACCCGGAAGTTCTGCGAACTCTGGCAACGCAGGCCCGGGATATTTTCGAGCAGGACGGGGGCATGGAATCCATTCGTCACGACTGGCGGCAACAGGTTAAGGTGATCCGTCCCCGGTTTGCAGAGGCTCAGGCCCGACGCGCCGGTATCAGCCGTCAGGATCTGGATGATGTACTGGCGATGAACTTCCCGGGCAAAACCGTCGGCTTATACAGAGACGGATCTCAGCTGCTGCCAATAGTGGCCCGCCCCCCGGCTGACGAGCGTAACGCCGCCGACCACATCAAAGACGTGCAGATATGGAGCCCGGTGTTCAACACCTACCTGCCGATTACTCAGGTGGTGTCAGAATTTGACACGCGATGGGAAAACGCTCTGATCATGCGGCGGGATCGAAAGCGCACCATTACGGTCCAGGCCGAACCCAAAGTACTGGGTGAGGAAACCGCCGCTCAGGTACTTAGCCGGGTGCGCCCCAAGGTAGAGCAGATCTCCCTGCCTCAAGGCTATAGCCTGAGCTGGGGTGGCGAGTACGAGAAATCCTCACAGGCTCAGCAAAGCCTGTTCTCCAGCCTGCCCGTGGGCTATCTGCTGATGTTTATTATCACGATTTTCCTGTTTGATTCGGTGCGCCAGCCATTGGTGATCTGGCTGACGGTGCCTCTGGCACTGGTCGGTGTCACCAGCGGCTTGCTGCTGATGAATGCGCCCTTCAGCTTTATGGCCTTACTGGGCTTTTTATCCCTCACAGGGATGCTGATCAAAAATGGCATCGTGCTGGTTGAACAGATCAAACTCGAGCAGGATGAGGGTAAAGAGCCCCTAAGCGCCATATTACATGCCTCGGTGAGCCGGGTTCGTCCGGTGTGCATGGCAGCAATCACGACCATCTTAGGCATGGTGCCCTTGCTGTTCGATGCTTTTTTCGAGTCCATGGCGGTGGTCATCATGTTTGGACTCGGGTTTGCCACTGTGCTGACCCTGATTGTGGTGCCCGTGCTCTACACTCTGTTTTATCGCATTCAGGCTCGGTGATCAGGCGCTGCGTTGCAGCACCATTTCCACCGCCAGGGTCTGAATGCCGTCGGGGCTAACATTGAACATACTAACCAGTGTCTGCTGCGGATCGGGCTTGAACTTGATCCGCCAGCCCCAGTCGGGACCAGACGCTGCCGCATAGGTACCAAAGACATTCCAGCCGGTATCCAGGCCAAGAGTGCCCTTAAGTACCATAATATCCCGCCCCATGTGCCAGTTATCGGCCCAATGTAGGCACGCCAGGTCTGACGTAGGTTGATAACCAAAGATCATAAAGCCTTGATGGGGCTGACCCTCGTGCTGCCATTGATAATCCAGCCGCACAAAATGCTGATCCAGCATTGGCGTAACCGAAGCAGTGACGCCGGAGCGGGCGGCACTGCCCACTTCGGCCAAATAAAGTTGGCTATGGCCTTGCCATTGACCTTGCAAGGCCAACACCGGTTCCAACTGCGTTATCATTTTAAGACTTCCTTCCCTGTCGCAGTATTGAAGCTCAAGACATTAACGCTCCAGTACCAGACGATAACGCACGTCACCTGAGCGTAATTGATCCAATGCTTCATTCACCTGATCAAACTTATACGTTTGCACCATTGGTTTTATCCCATGTCGCTGGGAAAAGTCCAACATCTCAGTGATGGTAGCCGGACTGCCTACCGGTGAACCGGACACGCTGCGCTGACCCATAATCAGGTTAAACACATTGATATCCAATGGTTCCAGAGCCGCACCAACAAAATGCAGTCGCCCCTTAGGTTTCAGGGTATTCAGGTACAGGTTCCAGTCCAGTTTGACGTTCACGGTGGACAAAATCATATCAAACTGCCCGGCAGCTTCTTCGAGAGTCTTTTCGTCGCGCGAGTTAAGGGTATGGTGAGCGCCAAGTTCCAGTGCCTCCTGCTTCTTGGCTTCACTGGAAGTAAATGCGGTAACCTCACAACCCCAGGCATTCAGGAATTGCAAGGCCATATGACCCAACCCGCCGATGCCAATCACGGCTACTTTATCGGTGGGTTTGATATTAAATTGGGTCAGGGGATTAAATACCGTAATGCCACCACAAAACAGCGGACCGGCAGATTTAAGATCGACGCCGTCTGGAATTGGAATTACGCTGGTAGCATCAGCGCGTACCTTGTCGGCGAAACCGCCATGGTGGCCGACGATAGTCATGGTGGACTCCTGACAAAGGTTATGCTCGCCGCTATGACAATGAGCACACTGGTGACAATAATCGGAGTGCCACCCCAGCCCCACGACCTGCCCGGGTGTGACTTCTGTCACCCGCTCACCAACCTGGGCCACCTTGCCTACGACTTCGTGGCCTGGCACCAAGGGGTATTCCGATAAGCCCCATTCATTGTCGATCATACTCAGGTCACTGTGGCAGATGCCACAATAATGCACCTCGATTTCCACCTCATGCTCCCCCAGTTCACCGGGGTCATACTGATAAGCCTCTAGCTTGGCTCCAGGCTCAGTGGCTGCATAAGCGTTGATCATAATCTCTCCTCATTATTGTCAGTGTGTAGTCATTACTCACTGAAGAAACGTTAAGTTCAGTCGCGTTTGGTGAATGTCGATTCAGTAACCAACTGAACCCGTCAAAATAACTGGCACTGCATGCAACTAAAACCAAGGTGGTCATAACCAGCTTAGTCGCTAACTGATTAAGTCGTAACCATTTTAAACAGGTAGTCGCTAACTTTTATGCCACTCAAATTGCTCAAAGGGTTTATCCAGTGGGGTTTCTGCCAGATGGTTTACGTAGTTGCTCATCACCTTCTGACTCAGGATCATCACTATCTCGAGCAATTGGCGCTTATTGAAGCCTGCGCCGAAAAACGTATCCAGCTGCGAGTCACTAAGATGACCCCGGTCTCTGACCAGAGCCAGCGTCGTATCTCTGAGTATTTCCAGTTCATCGCTGGGCAGGGGCTTTTCGTCCCTCAGCGCGTCGATCAGCTCATCACTGACCTCCATATTCTTTGCAATACCAGTGTGTGCCGGCACACAGTAATGACAGGCGTGTTCAACATTAATGGACTGCCAAACCACCGTCAGCTCATCCTTATCGAAGCTGCTCTCGGTGGCGCGCTGATGCAATAATTGATACCCCTCCAGCAAACCTGGTGCTTCGGCCATCACCGCATGCAAATTAGGGATCATGCCAAAGGCATCTTGAGATTTTTTCAACAGGGGTTGCGCCGCCTCGGGTGCCGATTGGATATCGTGCAACGTAAAGTCAGTCATTGCTCCTCCATTCATTGCTGAAAAGTACATTAACAACATAGTTGCACGTGAACGCTCGTTCAAGCTATATTTGAACAATCGTTCAAATGCTTAGTTATGCGTTATCCAATGACGAAATATGACCGTCAGGCGGCCATCGATAAAGCCATGGAGCTTTTCTGGCAACGAGGCTATCAGGCCACAACCATGAGAGACCTACAGCAAGCACTGGATATGCGCCCCGGCAGTATTTACTCTGGCTTTGGCAGCAAGGAGGGGTTATTTCGCGAGGTTTTGAACTGCTACACCCAAAACAGCCTGGACCTACTGAACAAGCACCTGACCCAGACGTCTGATGCAATGGCAGGTTTAGAGCGTTTTTTCTATGCGAGTCTGGAACCGGGGGACTGTCCCAGCACCGAACCGTGCCGCATTTGTTTGCTAACCAAGGTGGTGACGGAGATCGGTGACAGCCATCAAGAGCTGGCCGAGTGCGCTCGTCTGTCCCTTGAGTACATAGAGCACGCTTTTGAACGCGCCTTGAGAGCGTCTCAGCAACAGGGAAAACTTGAAGAGTCAGCCAATTGCCGCGAACTGGCCTGCTGGCTGCAGATGCAAATGATCGGACTCAGGGTCTATGCCAGCGTGCAGTCGGATCCTGAGTGTCTGCGACAAATGGTGGCACGGGTGTTTAATGCCCTACCCGTGACCAGCTGATTCAATTACATGCCTGGCTTTGTTGCCGGGCAATGCTGGTCGATAAAGGCCCGGTGGCTTGGCATTGCTCGTGCGCCATCGGTCAAACTCTGACGGATCTGTTGCAAAAGCGGCTCCAGCCGGGTCACCGGTATATCCTCTGATAACGGCGACATCCGCCTTGGCCGGACTCTCAGTCCCTCAAGCACCGCATACCAGTTGTTGGCGGTGAATAGGTCATCCTCTCCCGGTATCAGGCCACCGTTTTCCTCAAACAGAGTCAGCTTTTTCTCTAATCGCTCAGGCAGGTTCATTCTCTGGTAGTAGCACCAGAACTCACTATCTGAGCGCTGGTTTTTACAGTAATGCAGAACCAAAAAATCTCTGATTTCTTCAAAATCCCGACGCATGCGCCGATTGTATTCCTCTTGCAGAACCGGATTAAAAGCGCGATCCGGCAACAGGCGCAGTAGGTGCTTCACTCCACGCGTCACCATATGGATAGCGGTGGACTCCAGTGGTTCCAGAAAGCCTGCCGCCAGCCCGATAGCCACACAGTTACCCAACCAGGGTGAGGGCCGAATGCCGGTGCGAAAGCGGATCCGTCTTGGGTCGGACAATGGTGGCGTCGGCAACTGTTCGAGCAGAGTCTGTGCCGCCGACTCACTATCGATATAACGATTATCGTAAACATAGCCATTACCGGTGCGGTGCTGCAGAGGGATATGCCAGCTCCAGCCATAGGCCTGGGCCTTGGATTCAGTGTAAGACGGCGGCTCTGGGAATGGTTCACTTTGAATTGTCACCGCCTCATTAACCGTAAGAAACTCTGACCAATCCTCGAATTCGGCACCCAGCGTCTGACCGCTAATCAGGGCGGAAAAGCCGCTGCAATCCAAAAACAGCTGACCACCCACCGCGCTACCGTCGGATAATAACAGCTGCGATACGTGACCATTCTCGTGACAGAGAACTTGCTCCACCCGTCCCTCAACACGCTCCACGCCGAGCTTTTCAGCATGGTTGCGAAAATATCGCGCTGCCAGAGTCGCGTCGATATGCAACGCATAAGCGGAAGCCTGCATGGGGTGATTTTTGACCATGGCGGGCATCATAAAGCCGCCCGCCTCTGCTAACACGGCAGCGGGAGAATGGGCCATTAACGGGCTATTGTTACCCGCCTGATAAGACTTAAGCCAGCACTGATAAAAGTCCTGATGGAATAGTGGCTGCCCAAGTTGACCAAAGGGATGCATGTAGGCATCAGTCTGCTCTAACCATCCGCTGAACCGAATGCCAAGCTTGAAAGTCGACTGGGTTTGCCGAATAAAGTCGAATTGGTCGATGCCTATGCTGCTCAGTACATCCAGAAACGGAGGAATGGTAGCCTCGCCAACCCCGATGGTGCCAATCTGTTCCGACTCCACCAGAGTAATGCGCACTGGCTGGTGTCGAAACTGATAAGACAGAATCGCGGCACTGAGCCAGCCAGAAGTGCCCCCACCGAGAATAGTGATGTGTTGAATTTTCGCCATTACTGAGAATGCTGTTCGAGAAACTGATTTAAGGCATCCATATTGTCGGACGCCAACACGGGAATACTCACGTTCGCCCCGAGTTGATTTTGTACCATATCCCGGTATACCGGTCCCACTTCACAAGCAATCGCCACACAGCCCGCACTTTCGAACAACCGATAGGCATTCGATAACTCCACTTCTGCCTCCGATGTTACCGCCGCCAGATTGCGGGGATGTTCAAACAGCAGCCAGCTTTGCAGGGTATTGCCCTGCTCTAACACCTTCAGACAATACTGACGGATGCCTTCTTCGTTAAAGCCTTCCTCTGGGTAGGTGTGGACAATCCGACCCTGTGTTTCAACCCTAAATTTACCGTGAGCCAGCATAGTTTCTCCTGAGAACTCTCTGATTATCCCATAATGTATACGAGCTAATGGTTTAACCAGGTCACTGAGCCAGCCTTATCCAGCAGCGCTTTGCCGTAAACACTGGGTGTCTGATACCCCGGCGGCGCATGCCGATTGAGTATTTCCTTAACGATAACGCCAAGACAAAGGGCATCCCACTTGACCGGATGGGGCCCCACCAGTGATAGGGTTCGCTTGTCTTGTCCGTTGGAAGCTATAGCCTTAATACGGGTACGTCCTGCTTTTAATTGTGAGTCTGTTAAGACTTTGTCAGACTTTAATCCATTAACAAAGGCCAAAAAGGGGCACAAGAACCTGAGGCGCCAACGTAAAAGACGTGTAACCCAACCAGGATAAGTACTGTAAATATCGATATTGGCGATGCCGGTATCTAACCCCGCGGTGAAAAGATCGCCATGCCAGTAGTCCCTGATGCCTTCAAAGCGCTGACCCTGTAACTCGAAGAACTTTGGCTCCAGAGAGATATCGGCATCGGTTAAGGCCCCCTTGCGTCGGGCTTGAGGTAACTGTGGCAATTTAGACAACCAGGATAACTTCATCGCCTTGGTATATTTACCTTCAACCCCTTGAAACAACACCAATTGGTGAGGCCGGTTTAGCAAGGTTTTGATCATGGTGGCCACCAAAGCCGTTGGCGTCAGTCCCACTCCTGGCATCAACATAACCCCTTGGTCCTGAGCATGGTTATTAAACCGGTAGACCCTCTGCAAGCTGGCGATATCGTCGCAAAAATCCAAATAATGCGTCTGGGTCTTCAAACACGCTGAGAGCAGTTTCTTTTGTGTCTTCTTATAGGGTGCTTTTAAATTGATGAGCACCTTCGCGTCCGATAGCAAGGAGGACCAATCACCATTGAGCTTAATCACCTGACTGGGGCATAAAAGCTCCTTAGCCTGTCGATGAATGCTGCTGACATTATCCGCCAATAAAGGTTTCAGGCCCGCCGCCACCAGCACCTGGGCGTACACCTTTCCTTCATAACTGGCCGCGCCGTACAGCACAATGTCCGTCATTCACTTTGACCCTGTTGACATATCACCGCGCTGACACTGACAGATTTGGCTCCAGCGAAGTGATGATTGCTTTTCTGCTAACTTACCATAACTTATACAGTTAATTAGGTTCTGGCAATCTCAGACACCCGAGATCAGATGCTCAAGGGTTGGGGCTAAGGCTCGCAGCTGCTCCGCTTCCGCAGAGGCTGGGTCCATCAGGGTAAAATCGGCAAACTCAAATCCCGGTGCCACCGAGCAGCCCACCAGAACCTTGTCCGATAAAGGCTCGGTTGCCTGCCACATACCCGCAGGGACAACATGGCAAAAGCAGTTCTCCAGAGCG
This sequence comes from Saliniradius amylolyticus, assembly GCF_003143555.1. Classification (NCBI taxonomy): domain Bacteria; kingdom Pseudomonadati; phylum Pseudomonadota; class Gammaproteobacteria; order Alteromonadales; family Alteromonadaceae; genus Saliniradius; species Saliniradius amylolyticus. The sequence continues at coordinate 164,699 of NZ_CP029347.1, read as the reverse complement.
GACAGAATGACACTCTTAGGACGGCGATGACTACCGTCCCATAGCGTCAGCTTGATGCCCTCGCCCCGGTATAGATTCCATACTTCATCGGAGGTCACTCGATGGAACCGGCTGACCTCTCCCGGATTCAGGGAGAAATAAATATGGGTTAAGGCGCTGCGCTCATGAGCGTTGTCGGTCTGCACCCGGTGAGCGGAGCGAAATACTTCCTGGAATCGACCGCCTTCAGGATGCTCAACCAGTGCATTCGGCGTCATCGGCGACAAATTTTGCTCTTCCATTGGCTTTTCCTTTTGTGAATGCCTCCAGACTCTCAGTATATGGTGCTCAAAACGCCCCCGCATGACTCTTTAGTGAAAATCCACTCACATTCCGTCTTAGGAAACCAGAATGAAATAAATCCGCAATATCACTGTCATAGTTGGCAGGCAGACTAGGTGCCGTCATTCTAACGGACCCGGATTTGTTATGTTGAAACGTTCAACCCTTGTACTCGTAATCAGCAGTGTCGCTTTTACTGCACAGGCGAATTTAACCGATGCCTCAAGCCCATGTCAGATGAATACAGCCATATTAGAACTGGATACTGACAAGTTCAGCCACCAGGAAAACCGTTGGACTTTAGTTAAAGGTCAACAGGAAGTCGTGTTCTCAGGTTCGCGCTATGCGGGCAACCACCAACATCGCGAACAATTATGCCTGGATGATGGAGATTACACCCTGACCGTTGAAGACAACTACGGTGACGGCCTGTCCGAGGGACACTACCGCCTGATGGTAAACCAACAGACATTAGCCGAAGGCGCGGATTTTGGTTACCGCAACGTGCACAGTTTTACTCTGGGTCAGGGTAAAACTCAGGCACCAACAACCCAACCCGGCGAGTAACGCCGGGCCTGAATCTGTTACTCCGCGCTGTCGGTAGTCGATACCTGAGCAAAGGCTGTCACTGGTCGTAACTGCCCGTAGCGCATCACATGAGTGATAGTTCGAAAGGCGCTCGCGGAGTGACCGGGATCCTGTTTCAGGATAATCAGGTCAGCATTCTTACCCTTCTCGAGCGTACCTAACTCGTTCTCCAGACCCATAGCCTTAGCGCCATTTTGGGTCGACATGACGATAATATCCTTTGGCTCAATGCCAGCTTCTTCCATCATTTCCAACTCTGTATAAATAGCAGGACCGTGAAATACGACTGGGATCCCGGCATCGGTGGAAGTGGCAACAGTAATACCCGCCTCATGGACTCGCTTGGCATTCACCTGTGCCATCTGCAATAGCTCCCCGCGAGCAAGAAGCTTGTCGGCAAACTGCGTGGCGGACATTTCCTGATAATAGCTCTTGAAAGTCTGATATCCCTCCTGAACCAGGACGCGGGTTCGCTCGTCGATACAGCCATTCGGATCATCAAAATCAGGGGGTAAACCATGATAAATTTCCATCTCTGCCAAAGCTTTTAGTTTCTGCATACCCATGGTCGGCTGGTAAACAACGTCGTTTTTCTTGGCCAGAGACAAAAACTCCTCGTCAACAAGTTGGTCCTCAACACTGTGCACCAGTATTTCTGCACCTGCTTTGAGAGCCGACTTTGCTTCTCTAAGCTCCGGTGCATGAACTATTAACTTGAGCCCGAGACGCTTGGCTTCCTGGCCGACCACCTTTAATCGCTCATCAAACTCATCTACGACGTCATCGGCAGGTGGCTGATACCAGACCTTTACTGCAGACGAACCTAGCTGAGCTAACCTAGCAACGCTCTGTCTCGCTTCTTCATCCGTTGCCATTGGTAAGAACTCAGGTGTGCCTCTGTATTTTTGATGAGTCATTACAAATCTCGAGGCTGGTGAAGCTCCGTGGGTGATCAAAGGTCCCGAACCAAAAAATCTTGGAGCATTTGGGTTTTTAATGGAGGAACTTTGCAATGGCAAAGTCCAGGGAAAGCCACCAGTGTCAAGAACTGCCGTGATGCCTGAACACAAATAACTATGGTCAAACTTCTCAGTGTGCTCCTTCAGGTAATCTTGTGCATCGCTTAAATCATACGCTTTTTGAGCAAGGAGCGAACCTTGCCGAGTATCAATCCAACCACTGGCGGCGTAGTGGACATGAGCATCCACTAAGCCTGGAGTAATAAATTTCCCCGAGGCATCAACAATATTGGCAGTATCAGGAACCGTGCAATCCGAGCCCATACAGCGAACATGGCCCTTATCTACAACGATAGTCGCATCGGTTAGCGGGGCAGCGCCTGTGCCATCATAAACTGTGGCGCCGGTGATAACTGAGGGTACAGCACTGACTAAGGGCGTAAAGACAACGCCTAGTAATAACAAAAAACGTCTCATCATCCTTCTCCTTGAGGCTAAGGGGAGATACTTCCTGCTGACATTCAACTCTCCCAATACGAGATTACGTTGACCCGAGCGGGTCAGAGGCAAGAATAGACGAGATCAGGGATAAGTCTAAGCAGGGAAGTCTCCCCCTGCCTGTAAGGCGATTATGCCAGTGTATCGCTAGGTATTCTCACCCAGCCTTCCATCAGTACCCGAGCGCTGCGGCTCATGCTGACCTTATCCACATTCCAGTGACCATTGGCCTGGCTGGCCTTACCGCCCACGGTGAGCGTCCCGGAAGGATGTCCGAAGGTCACCGATTCGCGGTCACCACCGCCGGCGGCCTGATTCACCAGAGTGCCGGGAATGGCCGCGGCAGCGGCAATGGCAACGGCCGCAGTGCCCATCATGGCATGGTGCAATTTGCCCATTGACAAGGCCCGCACCAGCAAATCAATATCCTCAGCGTTAACCTGCTTGCCACTGGATGCCGTGTAACTCTTTGGCGAGGCCACAAAGGCCACCTTGGGCGTATGCTGACGATTAGCCGCCTCAGCCACATCCTGAATCAGGCCCATCTTAATCGCACCGTGTGCACGTATGGTCTCGAAACGCGCTAAGGCTTCCGGGCTACCATTAATCGCCTCCTGCAATTCAGTGCCCTGATAGCCAATTTCATCAGCATTTAAAAATACCGTGGGGATGCCCGCGTTGATCAGGGTGGCGTTGAGCACTCCAACACCGGGCACCTCCAGCTTGTCCACCAGGTTGCCGGTGGGAAAGATGGCGCCATCCACCGGCTCGACGAAGTCCACCTGGACCTCCGCCGCCGGGAAAGTCACCCCGTCCAGTTCAAAATCGCCGGTCTCCTGCACCTCTCCGTTGGTCATGGGGATATGAGCGATGATGGTCTTCTGGATATTGGCCTGCCAGATTCGGATCTCGGCAATACCATCATCGGGAATGCGATCGGGATGCACCAGATCGTTGGCGATGGCAAAGGCGCCCACGGCCGCGGTCAGGTTGCCGCAGTTACCGCTCCAGTCGATAAACGGCTTATCGATAGAGACCTGTCCAAACAGGTAATCCACATCATGATCCGGCTTATCACTGGCCGATAAGATCACCGTCTTACTGGTACTGGAAGTCGCTCCGCCCATACCATCAGTGTGCTTGCCATAAGGATCGGGGCTGCCGATTACCCTTAACAACAACTTATCCCGCTTCTCACCTGCCACCTGCGCCGCCTCCGGCAAATCCTGCAGCCGAAAAAACACGCCTTTCGAGGTGCCGCCTCTCATATAGGTGGCCGGGATTTTAATCTGAGGTTGATACATGTTTGTCTCCAAGATTATTCACCATTGTCAGCGGCACCGAAGTGGTCGAGGGAACGACCACCAAACACATCAATGTTTGCGAGCCAGCAAAAATCACACTTTTTGCGCCGCGACCCAAGCGGGCTGTCGGGAGCAGCACGCTTGTTATATTCCAGCAATGGATTCCTGCTTGCGCAGGAATGACCATGACCCTTAGGCAGTTTCCGCCTCAATAAAGTCCTGGGCAAAACGCTGTAAGACGCCACCAGCTGAGTAGATAGACACTTCCTCTTGAGTATCCAGTCGGCAAATCACCGGCACATCCAGCTGTTCGCCGTCCTTGCGGGTAATGTGCAAGGTTAGCTCAGCGCCCGGGGCTACATCGCCTTTGACGTCGTAGACTTCGCTGCCATCAAGATTCAGCGTCTTGCGGGTCGTGCCTGCTTCAAACTCCAGCGGCAGTACACCCATACCAATTAAGTTGGTGCGGTGAATACGCTCGAAGCCCTCAGCCACAATGGCTTCCACACCGGCCAGACGGACACCCTTGGCGGCCCAGTCACGGGAAGAACCCTGACCGTAGTCGGCCCCGGCCACAATGATCAGCGGCTGCTTGCGCTCCTTGTAAGTCTCGATCGCCTCCCACATGCGGCTGACCTTGCCTTCCGGCTCGATGCGGGTCAGCGAGCCCTGCTTCACCTCACCGTCTTCCATCACCATTTCGTTCAACAGTTTCGGGTTAGCCAGAGTGGCTCGCTGGGCAGTCAGGTGATCGCCCCTATGAGTGGCGTAGGAGTTAAAGTCCTCTTCCGGAAGGCCCATCTTATCCAGATATTCCCCGGCCGCGCTGTCCAGCATAATGGCATTGGACGGTGACAAATGATCCGTGGTGATGTTATCGCCCAGCACAGCAAGCGGACGCATCCCGGTGAGTGAGGGCTTACCACTAAACTCCTTCTCCCAGTAAGGGGGGCGTCGAATATAAGTGGACTGAGGCCGCCAGTCGTACAGCGGGTTAATCTGCTCGCCATGATCCACGGCAATATCGAACATGGGCTCGTAAATCTTGCGGAACTGCTCCGGTTGTACGCTCTCACGCACAATGGCATCGATCTCGGCGTCATCAGGCCAGATGTCTTTCAACGTCACGGGGTTGCCGTCTTTGTCTTTACCCAGCTCATCTTTTTCGATATCGAAGCGAATGGTACCGGCAATGGCGTAGGCCACCACTAAAGGCGGCGATGCCAGGAACGCCTGATCGGCATGGGGATGAATCCGGCCATCGAAGTTACGGTTACCGGAGAGGACGGCGGTGGTGTACAGGTTCCGCTCTTTAATCTCTTGTTCAATTTTCGGGTCCAGCGCGCCGCTCATTCCGTTGCACGAGGTACAGGCAAAGGCCACCACACCAAAACCCAGTTTTTCCAGTTCCGGCAGCAGCTTGGCTTCTTCAAGATACAGTTGCACGGCCTTGGAGCCCGGTGCCAGTGAGGTTTTCACCCAGGGCTTGCGGGTGAGTCCCAACTTGTTGGCATTACGGGCGATCAGCCCTGCCGCGATCATATTGCGCGGGTTGCTGGTATTGGTGCAGCTGGTGATCGCCGCAATAATGGCGGCGCCATCGGGCATCTTGCCTTCTTCTTCGGCATCCAGGTGCTTGCTGATACCCCGGCTTTCGAGATCGGTGGTAGACACCCGGTTATGGGGCGTGGACGGTCCGGCAATGTTTCGAACCACAGATGACAGGTCAAAAGTAAGTACTCGCTCATACTCGGCGCCGGTCATATCATCGGCCCACAGGCCGGTTTGCCGGGCGTAGTTTTCCACCAGTTGTACCTGTTTATCGTCCCGGCCGGTCAACTTGAGATAGTCGATGGTCTGCTCGTCGATATAGAACATGGCCGCCGTGGCGCCGTATTCCGGCGTCATATTGGAGATGGTGGCTCTGTCACCCAGGGTCAGGTGAGAAGCCCCCTCACCGAAAAATTCCAGATAGGCCGATACAACCTTCTCTTTACGCAGGAATTCGGTCAGCGCCAAAACAATATCGGTGGCGGTGATTCCGGGCTGTGGCTTGCCTTTCAGCTCCACACCCACAATATCCGGCAGGCGCATGTAAGAGGCCCGGCCCAGCATCACGCTCTCAGCCTCAAGGCCCCCAACACCCACTGCGATCACACCCAGGGCATCCACCATGGGCGTGTGGCTGTCGGTACCCACCAGCGTATCGGGGAAGGCCACACCATCGCGAGCCTGCACCACTGGCGACATACGCTCTAAGTTAATCTGGTGCAGAATACCGTTCCCCGGCGGGATCACATCGACATTTTTAAAGGCGGTCTTGGTCCAGTTAATAAAGTGGAAGCGGTCTTCGTTGCGGCGTTCTTCCACGGCCCGGTTTTTCTCGAAGGCGTCCTTTTCATAGCCGGCGTGTTCTACCGCCAGCGAGTGGTCCACGATTAATTGTGTGGGCACCACGGGGTTTACCTTGGACGGGTCACCGCCTTTCTCGGCGATGGCATCCCGTAGCCCCGCTAAATCCACCAGCGCGGTCTGGCCCAGAATGTCATGGCAGACCACACGGGCCGGGAACCACGGGAAATCCAGATCACGACGACGCTCAATGTGCTGACGTAGCGCGCCTTCCAGTTGCTCGGGCGGGCAGCGACGCACCAGGTTTTCGGCAAAAACTTTGGAGGTGTAGGGCAGTTTGTCATAGGCGCCCGGCTGAATCGCTTCCACCGCCTCGCGGGTATCGAAGTAATCCAGGTTCGCCCCGGGCAAGGGCTTACGGTAATCAGTATTCATGGTCTTTTTCCAGGGTCATGCTAAGCAGGGTAATAGAACTGACAAAATAGAAACTCACCGGCCCATGCCGGTGAGTATTTGCTTACTAGCGCTCGCTGATAGCAGGTACCGGGCGCAGCTCTTCGCCGGTGTACTCCGCCGAAGGACGGATAATGCGGTTGTCGGCGCGCTGCTCCATTACATGGGCGGCCCAGCCGGTCAGTCGGCTCATCACAAAGATGGGGGTAAACAGCTTGGTGGGAATACCCATAAAGTTGTACGCAGAGGCATGGAAGAAGTCGGCGTTACAGAACAGCTTCTTCTCGCGCCACATCACTTCCTCACAGCGAACAGAAACCGGATAGAGCACGGTATCACCCACATCCTTGGACAGCTTTTCCGACCACTGCTTGATGATTTCGTTGCGTGGGTCAGAATCTGAGTAAACGGCATGGCCGAAGCCCATGATCTTCTCTTTACGCTCTAACATGCCCATCATTTCTTTCTCGGCATGCTCAGGAGAATCGAACTTCTCGATCATGTCCATGGCAGCCTCATTGGCGCCACCGTGCAGCGGGCCGCGGAGGGAACCGATGGCGCCGGTAACACAGGAATGCATATCCGACAGCGTCGATGCGCACACCCGGGCTGTGAAGGTGGAAGCATTGAACTCATGCTCGGCGTACAGGATCAGCGATACATTCATCACCTGCTCATGCAGTTCCCGCGGCTTTTCGCCGTGCAGCAGATGCAGGAAATGCGCACCGATGGTGTCATCGTCGGTCTCCACGTCCACTTTCACGCCGTCGTGGGTGAAGCGATACCAGTAGCAGATGATACTGGGGAAGCAGGCCAACATACGGTCTGTTGCATCCTGCTGCTGGTCGAAGCTTTCTTCCGTTTCCAGATTACCTAACATGGAGCACCCCGTGCGCAGCACATCCATGGGATGGGCGTCTTTGGGGATACGCTCAAGCACCTCTTTTAGCGCCGTTGGCAGGCCGCGCAGTGAACGCAGCTTAGCTTTGTAGTCATCCAGTTCCTGCTGGTTGGGCAGCTTACCCTTGAGGATCAGATGGGCCACCTCTTCAAACTGGCATTTGTCGGCCAGCTCTTTCACGTCATAGCCGCGATAGGTGAGGCCAGAGCCGGATTTGCCCACAGTAGATAGGGCGGTTTTACCAGCCACTTGTCCGCGCAGACCTGCGCCACTGAGTTGCTTCGCCATAATTTGTCTCCTGGTGTTCTGTCAGTAATTTTGTTTCTGAGTAAGATTAACGTCGGGTATTGGCGTTTATTTATTCTTTCCTTCGGCAAACAAGGTATCCAGCTTTTCTTCATACTGGTGGTAGTCGAGATAATCGTACAGTTCCATACGGGTTTGCATGGTATCGACGACAGCTTTTTGATCGCCGTGCTCTAGGATGCTTGTATAAACATTTTCCGCCGCCTTGTTCATGGCCCGGAACGCGCTTAAGGGGTACAGCACCATATCGGCGCCCCACTCGGCCAGTTCTTTCTTATTCCACAGCTCTGTCTTACCGAATTCGGTGATATTAGCCAGAATGGGCACACCCAGGGCTTCGGCAAAGGCACGATAGTGCTCTTCGGTTTGTACCGCCTCGGCAAAGATGCCATCGGCACCTGCAGCCACATAAGCCTTAGCCCGTGCAATAGCGGCCTCTAACCCTTCCTGTGCGAAAGCATCGGTACGGGCCATAATGAAAAAATCTGGATCAGTTCGGGCGTCCACGGCCGCCTTAATGCGATCCACCATCTCACCGGTAGAGACAATTTCTTTATTGGGACGATGACCACAACGCTTCTGAGCCACCTGGTCCTCCATATGCACTGCTGCTGCACCGGCTTTTTCCATATCGCGAATGGTCTTGGCGATGTTAAAGGCGCCGCCCCAACCGGTGTCGATATCCACCAGCAGCGGCAAATCACAAGCCGAGGTGATGCGCTGTACATCGGCGATCACATCATTTAAAGAGGTCATGCCCAGATCCGGTAGGCCGTAAGAAGCATTCGCCACACCGCCGCCTGACAGGTAGATGGCCTGATGGCCGATTTTTTTGGCCATAATGGCGCTGTAGGCGTTAATCGTTCCGACAATTTGCAGCGGATGGTTATCCGCCAGCGCCTGTCTGAATTTCTTTCCCGGACTGGTCATAGTGTCTCCTGCTGGTTCTGGGTTAACTTGCGTTGAATATTGTTTCTGGAATAAAGAATATGGCGGCGCATCAGCATTTCCGCCAATTCCTCGTCTCGATTGGCAATGGCCTGCACAATCTGCTTGTGCTCATCAAAGGCAGTGGTCACTCTGGGCCCGGCCATGCCAAGCTGTACCCGGTACATACGCACCAGGTGATAAATGCCATCGATCAGCATTGAAATAAGGTGCTGGTTCTTGCTGCCGACAATGATGCGGTAGTGAAAATCGACGTCGCCCGCTTCCTGGTAATAGGACTGGCCGTCTTTAACCCGGTCGAAGTGTTCACCAAGCAGCCCTTGCAGGCTGTCAATCTCGTCCTGGCTCATATTACGTGCCGCCAAGCGGGCTGCCATGCCTTCCAGCGCCTCACGCACCTGATACAGTTCAATGAGCCCCTCGGGTGTCAGCGTTACTACCCGGGCGCCAATATTGGCTTTTCGCTCCACTAGGTGACAGCGCTCTACCCGGTTGATGGCCTCACGCACCACCGCCCGACTGACCTGATATTTTGTCGACAACCCCACTTCACTGAGTTTCGTGCCTGAAGGAATCTCTCCTTCTACAATATCCTTACGAAGCTGAAAAAATGTCTTGTCGGAAGAGGTCACCGGCTGTTCGTTGAAAAAGGCCATAGGTCGCTATCGAGCATTAAAGTGTCGACAATATAGCCTCGTATAATTCATTTATCAACCTATGACCGCTTTATTGTCGACAATACTTCGGTGCACCTGACTAGGGCTAGCAATAACCTTATAAAACAGACGTTGTTGTTGGCGGCCTGATGACCTAGGCTGCGCAAAGAAAAGGCACAGAAGCGCGAATTTATGACTCAGATACCCTTTCAGTTGAGCCAAAGCTACGCTCAGGCCCTGCCCGAAGCCGGTACTGTGTGGCCGCCGGCTCAGATCCACAAACCCCGCACCCTTTATTTTAATGACAAGCTTGCCCGGCAGTTGCACCTTCCCCTTGAAAACGCAGATTCCCATACATTGGCACAGCTGTTCAGTGGTAATGCCTTTCGCGATGCTGATACCTGCTTTGCCCAGGCCTACACCGGTCACCAGTTTGGTCAGTTAGCACCGATGCTGGGCGATGGCCGCGCAGTAATCTTAGGCGAGTGGCTGGACGATGATGACCGCCGTTGGGACATCGCTCTGAAAGGATCGGGCCGCACCCCATACTCGCGCGGGGGCGATGGTAAGGCCGCATTAGGCCCCATGCTACGGGAGGTATTGATCAGCGAGGCAATGGCCCACCTGGGCATTGCCACCACCCGCAGCCTGGCGGTGATCGGCACCGGCGAAGTCGTACACCGGCAGCACCCCGAACCCGGCGCCATCCTCACCCGCACAGCCGCGAGCCATATTCGCATCGGTACCTTCGAGTATTTTATGCATGGGCAGGATACAGCCAGCCTCAAAAGGCTGGCTGACTATACCCTGGAGCGCCATTTCCCTGAGTGCGCCAACAAAAAAGAGCCTTACCTGGCCATGCTGGATGCTGTCATTGAGCAACAGGCCCGGCTTGTCGCGCAATGGATGAGCGTGGGCTTTATCCATGGCGTGATGAATACCGATAATATTGCGCTGTCCGGTGAGACCATCGACTACGGTCCCTGTGCTTTTATGGATGCCTATCACCCGGATACCGTATTTAGCTCCATCGACCGCCAGGGCCGTTATGCTTATGACAACCAACCCATTATCATGCAGTGGAATCTGGCCCGCTTTGCTGAAACCCTGTATCCCCTATTGGACGGCGATCATGAACAACGTATCGAACGACTGACCCAGGCAGTACATACTTTTCAACCACAGTATGAAGCGGCTTATCTTGATAGATTCCGCCGCAAGCTGGGTCTCTTGCAAACGGCGCACACCGGTGATGGTCAACTGATTCAGGACTGGTTGTGGTTACTCGAACAGCAAAGTGTTGACTTCACTCTGGCGTGGCGACGACTCAGCGACGTATTGCGAGATAACGAGGCTGAGCTACTAAAACTGTTCGAGGATCCAACGCCGGTGAAATTCTGGCTAGACCGCTGGGAGCAACGACTCCTGGAAGATAAGAATAATGATTCTTCATTATCAGATAGCCAGCGAGCCGAGCAGATGGACCAGAGTAATCCGATCATTATCCCCCGCAACCACCGGGTGGAAGAGGCTCTGTCTGCCGCATCCGAAGAGGGAGACCTGAGCTTGTTTAACGCTCTGTTAGAAGCCCTGAAAGTCCCCTACCAGGATACTTCCCAAAACCAGCGCTACCAACAGGCAGCCCCCGCCGAGTTTAGCCAACGCTATAGAACCTTCTGCGGCACATGATGTTGACAAAGCTTCTCTGCCAACTCCTATACTCTCGTTATAACTACTCAATAACTATAAGAGGTATCGTTCGTGGAGCACTCTAGTGCGTTTCAGATATGGATTGAAGAGCGCGTGCTGGTGGTCCAAATAGCTGGTGCGTGGAGTCTCGAAACAGCAAAAGCATTTTCCAGAGAGTTGAAACATTACTCTCAGCCCCTGATAGATGCAGGTCAACCATGGGCCCATTTGGCTTTGCTGGAAGAGTGGCAATCAGGAACCTCTGACATAGAGCCTGAGATTCAGCGTCTTTCCAACTGGATGGTCCTTAACGGCTTGAGTTGCACTGCGAACGTTTTCTCCCCTGATGCGCTCAAAAGCTTTCAACTGAGCAGAATGCTGGAGCATCTCAGCGTTGCTTCAACTCGCTACGCATTCGACAATGAGAAAAGCGCTCGAAGATGGCTCGCGAGTCGCGGATTTCTCCACTGTGATTGATTTCCCAGAGACTTCGTCCTGTCTCAGCTTTTTAGTCTGCGGCATACGTTCGTTTGCGTCCTGCGACACCTTAGCCTCAAATCAAAAACAAAAATAATTAAAGCAATTTTCATATGCGCCGATAGCCCTAATTGAGAGCGAGGAGGTGAGTATGCAAGAACAAACCATGAGTACCGAGCAGTATCAGAGTGCCAAAGAGTGTGCATTGTTTTTGCCCGGCATCCCTGAAGTGGAGAGCCAGGCCTCAACCTTTAACTTGCCTCAGGCACTGCTGATGAAGCTGCGCCAATCGATGACCGAATCTGAGTAATGGCATAGATTCAGAGTTATCCGCTTTAACTACCCCAAGCAGACGGGCGGCCTTGAGCCGCCCGTTCTGTATTTAAACTGCGCAAAATGTTAGCATCCCCTGCTTTCCGCAAAGCGTTACTTCTCAATGACCACTTGCCCGCGGACATGCTGGTACGAGAGGTTCACTGACCACAGCAATAGGTAAATTAATGTCTAAATACGAGAGCGTAGAAGCCCGTGCCAGCTATGGCATCGGCCTGAATATGGGTGAGCAACTGGCCAGCAACCCTTTCGACGGCCTGGATATCGACGCCGTTACTGCCGGTATCGCCACGGCTTTTAATAAAGAGCCCAGTGAAGTCGCCCCTGAAGATCTGCAAGCCGCCTTCGAAGAGATTCAAAAGCGCATGCAGGCGCAAAAAGAAGAAGAAGCCAAGGCCCAGATCCAAGCCGGTGTAGACTTCTTAAAAGAAAATGGCGCACGTGACGAAGTCACCGTGACCGACACTGGCCTGCAATACGAAGTACTGGCCGAAGGTGAAGGCGAAAGCCCCACTGCGGAAGACAAAGTTAAGGTCCACTACCATGGCACCTTTATCGACGGTCAGGTGTTTGACAGCTCAGTACAGCGCGGTGAGCCCGTCGAATTCCCCGCCAATGGCGTCATTGCCGGCTGGACCGAAGCCCTGCAACTGATGAAGCCTGGCTCTAAATTCAAGCTGGCCGTGCCTCACCAATTGGCATACGGCGAGCAGGGTGCCGGTGGTGCGATTCCGCCTTACACCACTCTGTGCTTCGAAGTTGAACTGCTGGAAGTAGTTAAATAACTTACTTTTGAGTAGCAGAACTGTGGGAACGCGTATATTGCGCTGTTCCCGCAGCCTTATTCAGTTCCCTTCCCCTTCATGGCTTTCCCCAGCCTTATGTTAAACTGGCCTTTTTAGCCAAGAGCCCTAATCTCTATGCAAGGCCACCTTAATAAAATGACCAGTACACTGGCATCCCCAGTGCAGTACGCGCTGCCTGTCGGCGAGAACCAGTTACCCCTGAATGGCTACATCGGTAAACCACTGAACTTTAGCTTTACCGGCAATATCAACTGTAAGAATTGTGGCCGCAAGACCAAGAAGAGTTATTCTCAAGGCTACTGCTTCCCCTGCATGAAGAAGCTGGCGGCCTGCGACATGTGCATTATGAAGCCGGAAACCTGTCACTATCATCAGGGCACCTGTCGCGAACCAGAATGGGGCGAGCGCAATTGCATGATCGAGCACTATGTGTATCTGGCTAATACCTCTGGGCTTAAGGTAGGCATTACCCGCCACTCTCAGGTGCCTACCCGGTGGATCGATCAGGGGGCGACCCAGGCACTACCCGTCTTTAAAGTCCAGACCCGGCAACAATCGGGGCTGGTTGAAGTGGCCCTTGCCGAGATGGTCGCTGATAAGACCAACTGGCGGGCCATGCTCAAGGGCGACGGAGAGCCAATGGATCTGAAAGCGCACGCCAGGGAATTGGTGCCAGAGATTGGTGACAGGCTCAAAGAATTGCGTCTACAGTTTGGTGAGGAGGCCGTCCAGGAGCTGGACGAGGCCGTCACTGAGATTCGGTATCCGGTGACCCACTACCCCAAAAAAATTAGCTCCTTTAATCTGGATAAATCACCAGAAGTCAGTGGCACCTTGCTTGGTATTAAGGGCCAATATCTGATTCTGGATACAGGCGTGATCAATATCCGCAAATTTACGTCTTACGAAATATCCCTGTAAGAATCAACATTCCTGATAAAAAGGCCGGATATCCGGCCTTAATCATCATCCTCATCAAAGGCAGCAACCAGAGAACGAAACTCTGTCAGTCGCTTGCTGACGTCAGCCACTTCGTCAGTGGTTTGTTTCGCCATCGTGTGCACATGGGTGTTGCCTTCTTTAGCTTCATTGAGCGCCTGACTGACCTCTTTCACCGCATACGAATGCTCCTCGGATGCCGAAGCAATCTGGGTCATTTGTTCATTCACTGATTCGACTTCCTCACGAATCAGGCGCATTTCAGAGCGGGAGCGCTCACTCATATCAGAGCACTTGGTCGCCAGATCCGCATGCTGCTGCATTTCAGCGCGCCAGTTCTCAATAGAGGACACGATGCCGTTAATTGTCTCCTCGATTTCATCCACTGCTTCCTGAGTGTGAGCAGACAGGTTGCGGACTTCATCCGCCACCACAGAAAAGCCACGACCGGACTCACCCGCCCGAGCGGCCTCAATAGCAGCGTTGAGCGCCAACAGATTGGTTTGCTCTGCAATGTTATCGATTTTCTGACTGATGACTTTGGCGGATTCGGATTTTTCCACCAGCTCTTCCGTGGCGGAGGCACTGCGGGCAATATGCTGAGACAATTGTTCAGTATTGGTGGACGCCTCGTCAATCAGATCGGCCGATGAGCGGACCTTATCACTGGCCTCATTGCATGAGTCAGCAGACGCACTGGCGTTATTGCTGATTTCCTGGATGGCCTCTGACATCTGAGTCATCGATACTGAGATTTGCTGGGTAGCCGAAGCGCTCTGCTCAACGGCACTGAGCATCTCCAATGAATAGTCTTTGGTGGTCCCCAGAGTCTGTGACAGGTCATCCGTTCCCGCTTCAACTCTGGCACTCATCACCCTGAGGGCGCCTTCTTTGAGAGCCACTTCATATTGAAGGCGACCCCGCTCCCCCATACCGCCGAGTATTTGCTGTTGAGTCGGTGCAACATCTCCGTCCAGCCCAAGCTCCTGCTGACGCACATTGGCGTAGCGACCGATAAAGGCTGCCATTATCGCGGTTACCAAAGCGCTGGCGCCGGCCAGTAATGACTCCGATGTTAACAGGTAGGCCACCACGGCCAGAACGCCCACCGACAACAGGATCACCGGCAGCTGACTGGGCAGCGAAAGACGGCTTTGGTAAATCGACTCAGCCGCCTCTTTGTGTTCTTTATCTGCCGGCTCCAGAAACCATTGCGCTCCGACAGCCTTGCCTTTTCTGAATACCGGACGAACGTATGCATCCATCCAGACTTCAGAGCCCGCCTGGCTGCGAAATGGCACGATTCCTCGCCATGAAAGCTCTTGACCAAGCGCATGCTTGACCTCAGCCAGTACCTGAGATGGCACATCGGCAATGAGACTACCCACTCCCACCCGGGACTGTTTGATCTGTGCGTTCGTCAGCCCGAACATGGCCGTGGAGCTGTCATACATTCGTTGTAGCTTAAGCTCAAGACTGGTAGTGAACAGGACCGGCTGGGTTGGGTCATAGCCCGGTGCAGCCTGTGCCTGAACCCCCGATTGTTTGGACGTATCCTCTTCCTCAATAGGAAGGGCGTCTGCGGTCAGTGTCGGCATACTCGCCTCCTGATTTGGTCGATGAATTCATGTGGCGAGTGCGACTACCACATGGTGAGTTTTACTCTTAATGCTGAGCAAAAGATCGCCAAAAGTTGCAACGTGCTGTTTTAGCTCGTTAAGAAAATGCCCCACTGGCATTACTGGCCGGTGGGGCATTGAGCGGACCATACTATGCCAGAACCGGCACCAGCTGATTGAACCCGCCCGCAAGAATAATACCGGCGGCCGTTTCAATATCCGGTGAAAAGTAGCGGTCATGGTCATAAAAGCTGACCTTATCGCGAATGATCTGATAAGCCTGCTCCAGCTTGGCACTGGTCTTCAGCGGACGACGAAAGTCCACCCCCTGAGCGGCAGCCAGTAGCTCAACCGCCACGATGCCCCGTGTATTCTCTGCCATATCAGCCAGTCGGCGTCCGGCAAACGTTGCCATAGACACATGGTCTTCCTGATTGGCTGAGGTAGGTAAGCTATCCACCGACGCCGGATGAGCCAGAGACTTATTCTCGGACGCCAGCGCAGCTGCCGTCACCTGAGCTAGCATAAAGCCCGAGTTTACACCGCCATTTTCCACCAGGAAGGGCGGTAGTTTGCTGAGGTTAGCATCGATCAGAAGTGCCGTGCGCCGTTCGGACAAGGCGCCGATTTCGGCTAATACCAGAGCCAGGTTGTCCGCCGCCATAGCCACCGGCTCGGCATGGAAGTTACCGCCGGAGATAATGTCTTCACCAAACACCAAGGGATTATCGGTGACGCCATTGGCCTCAGCCAGTAACACCCCAGCGGCATGACGCATCTGGGTTAGGCACGCGCCCATGACCTGAGGCTGACAGCGCAGCGAATACGGGTCCTGGACCTTGTCGCAATTTTCATGGGAGTCTCCAATTTCCGACTGCTCTTCCAGTAGGTCACGAAAAGCTGCGGCGACGTCTATCTGACCTTTTTGCCCGCGAGCTTTGTGGATACGCGCATCGAAGGGTGAGCGGCTACCCAAGGCTGCTTCGACGCTCATGGCTCCGGCCACTATCGCCGCGGCGAGCGCATTTTCGGCATGAAACAGCCCCTCCAGAGCGAAAGCAGTGGACGCCTGGGTGCCATTCAACAACGCCAGGCCCTCTTTAGGTGCGAAGTTGACCGGGTGAATGCCGGCGATTTCCAGGCCTTTGGCCCCATCGAGGATCTCACCCTGATAGCGCACATGCCCCTCACCCATCAGTGGCATGCTCATATGCGCCAATGGGGCGAGATCGCCACTGGCGCCCACCGAGCCCTTCTTCGGCACGCAGGGATAAACACCGGCGTTTAGCAGTGCCACCAGATTCTCGATCACAATAGGACGAATCCCCGAGTAGCCCTGTGACAGCGCATTGATCTTAAGCAGCATCATCAGACGCACGGTGGCATCATCCATTAACTCACCGGTGCCCGCTGCATGAGACAGCACGATGGATTTCTGCAGTAGTTCCAGTTCATCGTGCTGAATGCGAGTATTAGCCAACAAACCAAAGCCGGTATTGATGCCGTACACCACCCGACCTTGGTCCAATACCGACTGCACCGCCTCGGCGGATCTGGCGATCACACCCTTGGCACTCTCGGCCAACTTGAGCCGCAATGGCTGGCGCTGGAATTCCCGTAAGTCGGCGAGCGTCAGCTCGCCCGGCATTAATACAAATTCTGACATTATTCTTCCCCCAGCATCGGCAGATCCAGGCCGTTTTCACGAGCGCAGTCTTTAGCGATGTCGTAGCCCGCGTCGGCGTGGCGCATCACCCCTGTGGCCGGATCATTCCACAATACTCGACCGATTCGCTCTGCAGCGTCATCGGTTCCGTCACAGACGATCACCACCCCGGCATGCTGGCTAAAGCCCATGCCCACGCCGCCGCCGTGATGCAGGCTGACCCAGGTAGCGCCACCTGCGGTACTGAGCAACGCGTTAAGCAATGGCCAATCAGACACGGCATCCGAACCGTCCAGCATGGATTCGGTTTCCCGGTTGGGACTGGCCACTGAACCTGAATCCAGGTGGTCCCGACCGATCACCACTGGCGCTTTGAGCTCGCCAGTTTTGACCATCTCGTTGAACGCCAGCGCCACACGGGCACGATCTTTCAGCCCAATCCAGCAAATGCGCGAAGGCAACCCCTGAAACTGAATACGCTCGCGGGCCATATCCAGCCAGTTATGCAGATGAGCGTTATCGGGGATCAGCTCTTTAACCTTCTGGTCAGTCTTATAAATATCCTCAGGGTCCCCGGACAGCGCCGCCCAGCGGAAGGGCCCAATGCCTTCACAGAACAGAGGCCGGATATAAGCCGGGACGAAGCCCGGGAAGTCGAAAGCGTTGTCCACACCCTCTTCTTTGGCCATCTGGCGGATGTTGTTGCCATAGTCCAGTGTCGCCGCACCACGGGCTTGCAGGGTCAGCATGGCCTGTACCTGAATCGCCATGGACTCTTTAGCGGCTTTCACGACTTGGTCAGGATGAGTTTCACGCTCGCCCTTGGCCTGCTCCAGAGTCCAACCTCTGGGCAGATAGCCGTTTAAGGGATCGTGCGCCGAGGTCTGATCGGTGACCACATCCGGAGTGATGTCTTTCTCCACCAATTCGGGGAAGATATCGGCAGCGTTCGCCAATAGCCCCACAGATATTGGCTTGTCCGTGTTTTTAATCAAGTCCAAGGCCGCTTCTAACGAGTCGGCTTTCTTGTCTAAGTAACCGGTGCGCAGACGGAAATCGATACGAGTCTCGTCGCATTCCACCGCCAACATGGAAAAGCCCGCCATGGTTCCGGCCAGTGGCTGAGCGCCACCCATGCCACCTAGGCCCGCAGTCAGGATCCATTTGCCCTCGGCCTTGCCATCAAAATGCTGACGGGACACGGCACCGAAGGTTTCATAGGTGCCCTGAACGATGCCCTGGCTGCCAATGTAGATCCAGCTCCCAGCCGTCATCTGGCCGTACATCATCAGGCCCTTCTTATCCAGCTCGTTGAAGTGCTCCCAGTTGGCCCAGTGAGGCACCAGGTTAGAGTTGGCGATCAGGACCCGGGGCGCGTTTTTGTGAGTGGTAAATACGCCCACTGGCTTGCCGGACTGGATTAACAGGGACTGGTTGTCTTCCAGACGCTGTAATACCTCGACGATCTTATCAAAGCAGGCCCAGTTGCGAGCGGCGCGACCGATACCACCGTAGACCACCAGGTCCTCTGGACGTTCGGCGACCTCAGGATCGAGGTTATTCATTAACATGCGCAGTGCCGCTTCGGTTTGCCAGCTCTTACATCTTAGCTGACTGCCGTGGGGCGCTCGAATCTCTCTTGTAGGGTCGTGTCTGTCGTTATTCATTCGATGCTCCAATGTTCTATCTATTCTGAGATCGGGGTTTATTTGGCCTAACGAAATGTCAGATGGCCACCCAGCTGGAATTTATCGCCGGGATGAGTCAGCACCGCATAGCTGACGGTTCCGGCTTTACTCCAGGTAGTGCGGTGTAAGCGCAAACAAGGGGCGTGGGCCTCCAATCCCAGATGCTGCTGGGCCAGAATATCCGCAGAGACAGCCTCAACCCGATGCTCTGCCTCGGTCAGTGGTGCCACCTGACACAGGTACTCATGGGGAGTAATCTGAGTGAAGTCCTGTTGCAGATATTCGGGCACCACCTTGGGATTCACGTAGCGCTGTTCCAACTGGATCGGACTGTCGTCCTGCCAGTGGCAAATCAAGGTCTCGAAGTAGCTATCCCCCCGATCCAGACCCAGCATGGCGGCAAACACCATCCCTGCCTTTTGCTCAGAGGCCACCAGCACCTGCGCTTTGTGCCTGTGCCCGCGATCGGCGATTTCATCGGCTATATTCTTAATTTCGAGGATCGAGGACTGACTCTTCAGGCTGGCCACCACCGAGGCGGCTCCCTGATTGCGTTTGATCAGCCCCTGGTCGGCCAGTTCCTGTAACGCTCTGCGTGCCGTCATCCGACTGACTGAAAACGACTCGGCCAGTTGGTTCTCCGAGGGCACCGGATGGCCCTCAGGCCAGTCGCCGGATTCGATCTGATCGAGCAGATGCTGCTTGATGGTCTGGTATTTACTGACTGCCATAACAGGTCCCTTTTCCCAAAATGTTTGACACTTACACCTTGTATATACAAGATAGAACAAAGTGTCAGCCAACACAATAAGAGAGCTAGTATGTCCGATAGTGTTTTTTGCATCGTGAATGTTCACCTCGCCACCATGAACCCAAAGCATGGAGCCTATGGTGCTATCAAAAACGGGGCTTTGGTGGCAAATAAAGGCAAGATTGTGTGGCTGGGCAAAGAGCGTGACCTGCCGGCAGACTACAGGAACATTGGACCCATCGACGGTCAGGGCCAGTGGCTGCTGCCGGGACTGATCGATTGCCACACCCACCTGGTATTCGGCGGCAACCGTGCCGATGAATTTGAACAGCGTTTGCAAGGAGTCAGCTATGCCGACATCGCCAAGGCTGGCGGCGGCATCCGCCGCACCGTTCAAGCCACCCGTGAAGCCAGCGAAAATGAGTTACTCTCACTGGCCCTGGAGCGGGCTCAGACGCTGATCGACCAAGGCGTGACCACGGTGGAGATCAAGTCCGGCTACGGACTGGACACAGATACCGAGCTAAAAATGCTTAAAGTAGCGCGTAAAGTCGGCGAAAAGCTGCCAATACGCGTTAAAACCACCTTCTTAGGCGCCCATGCTCTACCGCCAGAATTTGATGGCAACCCCGATGGCTATATCGAACTGGTGTGTAACGAGATGCTGCCCGAAGTCGCCAAACACAACCTGGCCGATGCGGTGGATGTATTCTGTGAGTCCATCGGCTTTAGTCGCGAGCAGACCCAGCGAGTATTTGAAAAGGCCAAGGCCTTAGGTCTACCGGTGAAACTGCATGCCGAGCAATTATCCAACCTGGGCGGCAGCACCCTGGCGGCCGAGTATCAGGGGCTGTCGGTGGATCATATCGAGTATCTGGATGAAGCAGGCGTTAAAGCCATTAGTCAGAGCGGGACTGTGGCGACCCTTCTCCCAGGGGCTTTCTATTTTTTAAAGGAAACGCAAAAGCCACCGGTGGATCTTCTGCGCCAGTACGATGTACCCATGGCCATCGCCACCGACTTTAACCCCGGTTCCTCGCCGCTGTGCCAGCTGCAACTAATGCTTAACATGGCTTGCACCTTGTTCGCCCTCACGCCCGAGGAAGCCCTTAAAGGCGTGACCCTCAACGCGGCTAAAGCCCTGGGGTTAGACGATCAAGTCGGTAGCCTGGAACTAGGCAAAGCTGCCGACATGGTGCTAATGGCTATCGACCATCCCAATCAACTGGCGTATAACTTTGGTGTCAATCCAGTAAAAAGTCGGTGGTTGAGGTCAAAACACCTCGTTTAGCCCTGCAAGCGGCAGAAAGTGGCTATCAGAGACCAACGAATTATACTTATTAATTATTTGTTTCTTATCAGGCTACTATTAGATGCGGTTAGTGCTTGGCCTTTTTTTGTTCTGCTGTCACTTCCTGTCATCCGCCGAGCCCGATGGCCTACCTCAGATAACAGTCGATTATCGTGACTACCAGGGCTCTCATGAGGTCGAGGGTAGAAAAACCGCGGCTCATACGTATCTATTCAATGAAGACGCTAGGACGGTTCTAAAACTGGCAACGTTAAACTGGTCGCCTTACATCGCCGAGAAAGCCTGCGAAAAAGGGTGGGTGTTTCAGACCGCTGTCGCACTGCTCCACCGTCAGGGGTATGGGGCTCAAATCACCTTTTACCCCTGGGCGAGAGCCATTACCCTGGTGGAGTCGGGTAAGGCCGACATTCTGTTTCCAGAGTACTTTATAGAGCCTGAGGCGTCTTCGGACGTGTTTCCCGGTACCCGCCGGCTTGATCACCTTACTCTTTCGCACTCTTTCGGCGCGGGTCCCATCGCATTCATCAAGCGAAGAGGTTACGACACAAGCCATTATAAAAACTTAATATCCCTTAAAGATGAGTTCATTGGCGTGGTTCGTGGCTATCAGAATACGCCTGAGTTTGATCGTTTAATGGAAATGGGCACCTTTAATGTCGTCGAGGCACTGAGTGACCTTAACAATGTAGAGCTGTTGCTCAATAACCGAGTAAACCTGATCATTGGCGACCCCAAAGTGGTCAGAGAGGAAATTCGGCTCTCCGACTACGCGAATGAAGAAAAAGTCGAAATGCTTGCAACCATAGAAACCGTCAAGCCTATTCTGCGTATGAACAAACTGTTTTTTGCTATCTCGAAACATCGCAAAGATGCCAAAAAATTAAAACACGAGCTCAATCAGGCCATCGATAGCTTTAAGAGACAGGGTGTCATCAACAACATTCAATATCGCTGGCAACGTCACTGCTTAAAATAGAGTCGCTTTATGGCCCCCTCTCAGGGTGTTTGCTGCTCGTTACTGATTTCCGCCCAGAACCGTTCTACCAGTGCGGGATGTTGTCGATAAAAATCTTTATTAAAAGCCACGTGCCAGTTTGCCTCGACCAGACTGGCTTTGGTGGGCACAACTTGTTGCTGAATACCCAGCTGCTGGACCAAAGTCATTCCAATGCGTCGCTCCAAAACATAAGCATCCAGCTTTCCTTTTGCCACCATCGATAAACCTTTGGAGGGAGAATACTGAAAGCCACTTAATAACCCCAGGTCAGCGAGCTGTCCGTGAACAATATACCCCAACGGGGCGCCCACGCCATAACGTCCATTTTCCTGCAACTCCCGGATAACCTGAGCCCGGGATAACTCCAATAATTTCGAGTTGGTGCCAGTGGGGTTCACAAAAAGCGGATAGTTGGCACGAATAAAATAAGACTCTTTCGGAAAGGCAAATTGCTGCTCTCGCTCAGGCGTGTTGATCATCACAAACAAGGCATCGGCAAGACCCTGCTTCACCAGCTGTTGACATTTTAGCCATGAGAAACGATCAAAAAGTGGCTCTATATTGAGCTCTTCACTGACAGCACTAATACGTTTCACCAGTATACCTGGCTTACCCACCTGCACCTCTCTTTCGTCATTGATATAGGGAGGCTGAGCGTGCAGTTCATAACAGAACTTAACAGGCTGACTAAATAGAGCGCCCGCCCAAACCGACAAGAAAAAGGCCAATACCACACGAAGTAACATAGGTTCTGTGTTTCTCTATTCGTAGATAGACAAAGTATTGTAGACAAGCCACTTGTATACAAGTGAACAGCCAAGCGGTTTGCTAGTTAGCTCCCAGTATTCAAAGCCGCTCGTTAACACCACCGCGCCGAAACTCACAGACTACACAGACTAATAGCCCATTGAGCTCTATATTCATTCGCTCAGCTTACCGGTGAGAGGATTACATCCCAGCCCAAGCGCCTGGTTTGGGCTCAATGGCAACTGGGCTATAGCTTTGGGGCTAATCCGGAAGTAAATCAGTGGCGGGGCGTGAGCCCTACCTAATATTATTATTACTTTTTCATTGGAGAGCCTGTTTTACTTGCAATACGGCTACAAACCATCTGTGCCATATTTAATGCGTTTTCAGGGTCTCGTCCATGCTCGTTCACGAAAAAAGTTAGTTCGGATGAGGCTATGTTCGAATCTGGCTTACCCACAAGGATCCCTACAGCATCAATAACACGACTATCGGTCCGGCCCTTGTTGAAATACATTCTAGCGGTATTTGCAATACCTTCAGCAGTTATCGCCCCTTCTGTGGCCACTGTAATGAAGAGAAGTCGCTGGGAGCGTATCCCTAGAACATCGGAAGTTGACTTTAATTGTGAAGCCCCTTTCTTAATCAGGTCGTTCTCTATATTTCTATACAAGTAGTTCTCAATTTCCTGCCGAAAGCGAGTGGAGTTAGGATGCTTTTGTATAAGCTCTTCAACATGGACTTCGCCAGCCCAGCTTTTGGCTAACCATACATCTCTTTTAGTACGTTGGTTCAACCAATCTCCGAGTTTTTTATCCCTAGACGTCTTAAACTCTTTATGCTCAACGATTAGGCTGCGGTCCATAGCTAGAAAATCAGCTTTTTTATCCCCTTCAGAGAATACAGGGCGGAACTTTTCATCGTCCAGATCTTCAACGTCTCTTAGAGTAAACAACAGTTCACAGGCTCTTTTCCCAAGGCTGGTTGTAAAATCCTTCATATATTAATTTCCTAGAGTTAATCAATATCCAATTTCCGCAAAAAAGTTACATATACAGTTTTCTTTAGCTGATGGGCGACTCCTGAGTGAAGGTACACTTTTTGGCCCGTCAAAACACCCTGTGGCGGGAAGGCGCCGGAGAAAAGTGGGACGATTTTCAGGGAAGAAAATCGAGCGAAGACGAACAGGGAGTGAGTGTGAGCGACCGACTTTTCCAAGTCTGACCGGCACGACTAGGGTGCCTACGGGCCTCTAGGTCTTTTTCGCCGGTTTTGTGAGCTGACAAAACCGGCTGGCTCGCCACGGACGGCGAGTCATATCCGCAAGGAAGCAAATCCACTATAGATCCAGCTCTTTTAGCTTACGAGTCAGGGTGTTACGCCCCCAGCCCAGACGCTTGGCGGCTTCCTGTTTATGACCACGGGTATGGTGTAAGGCTCGCTCCAGGAGTACCTTCTCAAAAATGACGCTGGCTTCGTCCAGGATGCCGTCTTTATTGGTCACCAGTTGCTTGTCGGCCCAGTGGGCCAGTAGCTCCGGCCAGTCGCCGTCCACAGCTTGCTCACTGACTACCGGCTTTTGGTCGTAGAGCTCTGGTGGCAGATCGGAAGGGATGATTTCCTGACCGCTGGCCATCACCGTCAGCCAACGGCACAGGTTCTCCAACTGACGGACATTCCCCGGCCAGGGCAAATCTTTGATGACCTTTGCCGCCTCCTTGCCCAGAACCTTGGCTTCTACATCCAGCTCTTTGGCGGCGCTGGACAGAAAGTGCTCCGCCAAGAGCGGGATATCTTCACGACGATCACTGAGTTTTGGAATATGGACCCGAATTACATTCAGGCGATGGAACAAATCTTCACGGAAGCGGCCCTCCGCCACCCGCTGCTCCAAATTTTGGTGAGTGGCAGCAATAATCCGCACATCCACTGACACCGCCTGATGTCCCCCCACCCGATAGAACTGACCATCGGCCAGCACCCGCAATAGCCGGGTTTGCACGTCCAATGGCATATCACCTATTTCATCCAAAAACAGTGTCCCGCCATTGGCTTGCTCAAAGCGTCCTTTTCGGGCGGCCTGCGCGCCGGTGAAAGCGCCTTTCTCATGACCGAACAATTCCGATTCAATGAGATCTGTGGGGATGGCCGCCATATTTAGAGCAATAAAGGGGTTGTCGGAGCGAGGACTGTGTTTGTGTAGCGCGTGAGCCACCAGTTCCTTACCTGTGCCCGACTCACCATTAATAAGAACGCTTATACTTGAACGCGACAAACGGCCGATGGCGCGAAACACCTCCTGCATGGCGGGCGCTTCACCGATGATCTCAGTTTGCAGTTGCGGTTTCTGCGGCGCGTTCTTAGACGCCTGTTCTCGGGCGTGAGACAAGCCTCTTTTCACTAAAGTAACCGCCTCGTCGATATCAAAGGGCTTTGGCAGATACTCGAACGCCCCGCTCTTATAGGCATTGACCGCACTGTCGAGGTCGGAGTGAGCGGTCATAATGATCACGGGTAGGTTCGGATACAGCTGATGCACTTCTTGCAGCAATTCCATACCTCCCATCTGCGGCATCCGAATGTCGGAGACAATCACCTCCGGCTGCTGCTCGGTTTGCAGCTGCAGTAACAAATCTTGCGGATTCTCAAAACTTTCGCACTGAATCTGTGCGGTTTGCAGAGCTTTCTGTAAAACCCAGCGGATGGAGCTGTCGTCGTCAACGATCCAAACGGGTGCAACACTCATTAACTTGGCTCCCTCTTATCAATTGGCAGGTAGATAGTGAATTGGGTTTCTCCCGGCCAAGACTCCACCTCGATCTTGCCTCTATGATGGTCAATCAAATGTTGTGCGATGGACAGTCCAAGGCCGGTACCGTCTTGCTTGCCACTGACCATAGGGTAAAACAGGGTGTCTTTTAGTTCATCGGGGATGCCCGGGCCATTGTCGATAATCTGAATACGGGCGCATAGCGGGGTATTGCGACCGTGGATCACCACATTTCGCTCAATACGAGTTACAAAACGAATCTGACCTTGTCCCTCCAGCGCCTGAGCACTATTGCGGGCGATATTCAGCACCGCCTGCTGGATTTTGTCCTGATCCATCCAGATATCGGGAATACTGGGGTCATAGTCGCGCACCAGCTTAATGTCGGCAAAGTCATCCACACTGATCAGCGTCCGGATCTTCTCTAATACCTGATGCAAGTTATGCCAATCGAACTGGGGGGGCTGATTCGGTCCCAACAAACGGTCAACCAGGTTACGCAAACGGTCTGATTGCTCTACGATAAGGCCGGTATATTCGCCTAACTCCGGGTCTTGCAACTGCATCTGTAACAGTTGCGCTGCACCTCTTATACCCCCTAAGGGGTTCTTAATTTCATGAGCGATACCACGAACCAGCTCTCTGGCGGCTTGTTGCTGGGCCCACTGCTGGTTTTCCTTACTAATCCGACGCAGACTGTCGATGGGTTTGATTTCCAACAGCAGCAGTTCCTGCTCCTGTTCGTTAAAGCTACTGACAGTAATCTCAGCCAGACAGTGACGACCATCGAACAGGGTCATCTTGACCTCAGTATCGGAAAAGCTACTGCGTTGTTCTAAGGCATCCTCCAGACGCTGAGTTTCCAGGCTCGATTGTAAGACCAATCGCTCCAGAGGCTGTCCCCGCAGTTGATTTCGGCTCTGCTCAAAAAAACCTTCTGACGCCGGGTTGGCGTACACCACGGTCAGACGTGCATCCAGCACCAGTAATGTGGTGGATAGCTGATTCAGCAAATTGTCCTGACGGATCATGGCCCTCTCCAAACCGAATGCACCATTTTTGTGCATCCTAATTTAGCATGAATTCTACAGGGTGCGTTACTTGCTAGTTGCTTTGTTGATTCTGGTGCAGAATCGAGAAACGATGCAGATAAAAGACCCTTTCGGGTGAGGATGCAAGGATCTTGCCTGAACGACCAACATACTGAATTTTTACCCGATGTTCGCCACGATCCACATTCTCCAACGCAAACTGGGGGCTGGAACCGCGATGAATGACCTGCCCGTCGAGCAATAAGTGAAATTCACCGTCCGCTGCTTTGGGCTGCATATGCCCCATAACGGTGAGATTCCCCGCGTTATTACGGATATTCGCCTCATTTTGGGGCTGAGTAATGGTCAGTTGATACTCGGGTTTAAGCCGTTTTTTCCGCTTCGTCTTTTCGACATCGGCGGAAGAGCGAGGGTTTGGCGTAGCCAATGGCTCGGCGGTATTAGCCTTTGGTAAGCCAACCTTCTCGGCACCCGCTACCGGTTTGTCGGTATAAACCACGGTGCCGTCTTCTTTGACGACCTTATACACTGTGCCTGCGGACACCGACAAACTCAGCAACAAAATGAATAAACTCAGTAAGCGCATAACCGCCTCTAAAAAAGTACTCACTGACTAGTGTAGTCAGCCAGAGAATAAAAAAAAGCCCGCGACTGCGGGCTTTTCTGCGTGTTGTGTGTACCTAGCTATAGCGAGTTATACGCTGTAGTACATATCGAACTCAACAGGGTGTGTGGTCATGTTGAGCTTTTCTACTTCTTCGCGCTTCAGTGCAATGTAGGCATCGATCATATCGTCAGACATAACACCACCGGAGGTCAGGAAGTCACGATCTGCATCCAGAGCGTCCAGTGCCATTTCCAGCGAGCTGGCCACAGTTGGAATTTCTTTGGCTTCTTCAGCTGGCAGGTCATACAAGTCCTTATCCATGGCATCACCGGGGTGAATCTTGTTCTGAATACCATCCAGACCCGCCATCAGCATGGCAGTGAAAGCCAGGTAAGGGTTGGCCGTCGGGTCAGGGAATCGGATCTCAATGCGGCGTGCTTTCGCGCTGCTCACATGAGGAATACGAATAGAGGCAGAACGGTTACGAGCTGAGTAAGCCAGCATAACTGGCGCTTCGAAACCTGGAACCAAACGCTTGTACGAGTTAGTTGAAGCGTTAGAGAAAGCATTGATAGCGCGAGCGTGCTTGATGATTCCACCCACATAGTACAATGCTTCTTCCGACAGACCGGCATACTTATCACCGGCAAATATGTTCTGACCATCTTTGGAAATAGACTGATGCACATGCATACCTGAGCCGTTATCACCGACCACAGGCTTAGGCATAAAGGTTGCTGTCTTGCCATAGGCATGCGCCACATTGTGAACCACATACTTGTAGATCTGAATCTCGTCGGCTTTTTTCACCAACGTATTGAAGCGGCAGGCGATCTCGTTTTGCCCTGCGGTCGCTACCTCGTGGTGGTGCGCCTCTATATGCAGACCCATCTCTTCCATCACCATACACATGGCTGAACGGATATCGTGGGCAGAATCTACGGGAGGTACTGGGAAGTAGCCACCTTTCACACCGGGACGGTGGCCCTGGTTACCGCCATCGTATTCGGCTCCAGAGTTCCACTTGGCTTCCATGGAGTCGACCTCGTAGAAAGATCCGGCCATGTCGGTGTGAAAACGCACATCGTCGAACATAAAGAACTCAGGCTCGGGCCCAATCAATACACTGTCACCGATGCCGGTCGACTTCAGGTATTCTTCTGCACGACGCGCCACAGAGCGAGGGTCCCGCTCATAACCTTGCATGGTAGACGGTTCGACGATGTCACAGGTTACGTTGACCTGAACTTCCTCGGCGAAGGGGTCCAATACCACGGTGCTGGGATCTGGCAGTAGCACCATGTCAGACTCATTGATGCCCTTCCAACCTGAAATGGAGGAGCCGTCAAACATCTTACCTTCTTCGAAAAACTCTTCATCCACCAGATTTGCAGGGATGGAAACGTGCTGCTCTTTACCCTTGGTATCGGTAAAACGCATATCGACAAATTTTGCTTCGCTTTCTTTTATTAGCTCTAAAGCCTTCTCAATAGACATCAGGGTCCTCCGGTTAAATCTGACTATGGGCGTAAAATACCTGCACGGAACAAAGCGATAATCATGCCAGATCGCTAAAACTCGCTCCGGTGCCCCATTTTCACCCACTTTCCGGTTTCACTGCCGAACCGTCTCGAACGACAAATGCACCATAACAAGTCACTATTGCACCACTATTGTGCGAAAGAAACATTGCTCGTCATTAAAACTAGCTGAAATCCAAAAGGGTGCAATCAAAACTCTCGATACTCGGTATGGTGCACTCCTCAATAGCGCCTATTCTTTCATCAGAAAAGCTGTATAATCGCGGCCAATTTCACAATGAAGCCAGCAACGCCAACGGGTGGCGCTCTGTCTGGTCCCGCAATCTGAGACACCTATTGATGACATCTGCAAATAAAATCACTGATATTAACAAGTTACGTAATATCGCCATTATCGCGCACGTTGACCACGGCAAGACGACCCTGGTAGATAAGCTGCTAGAGCAGTCCGGCACCTTTGATGAACGCTCCGAGCACGACGAGCGCGTAATGGACTCCAACGATCTGGAAAAAGAGCGTGGTATTACCATTCTGGCCAAAAACACTGCCATTAACTGGCAAGATTACCGCATTAACATTCTGGACACTCCAGGACACGCCGACTTTGGTGGTGAGGTTGAGCGGGTGATGTCCATGGCCGACTCGGTATTGCTACTGGTAGACGCGGTCGATGGCCCCATGCCGCAAACCCGTTTTGTAACCCAGAAAGCCTTTGCGCACGGTCTGAACCCTATTGTGGTTATCAACAAGATTGACCGCCCCGGTGCACGTCCCGACTGGGTAATGGATCAGGTCTTCGACCTGTTCGACAACCTGGGCGCAACCGATGAACAGCTGGATTTCCCAGTGGTTTACGCGTCGGCCCTGCAAGGCTGGGCCAGCATGGACGATGGCGAACAGGGCGGTGATATGACGCCACTGTTTGAGGCTATTGTAGAGCAGGTTTCCGCGCCCAATGCTAACCCTGAAGGTCCGCTGCAAATGCAGATCTCTCAGTTGGATTATTCCAGCTACCTGGGCGTTATCGGTATTGGCCGTATCAAGCAGGGTCAGGTTAAGGTCAACCAGCAAGTGACCATCGCCAGTGCCGACGGCACCGAGCGTAAAGGTAAAATCGGTAAGGTATTTGGGTATCTGGGCCTTGAGCGTATGGAAACTGAAATGGCCTCAGCTGGGGATATTGTTGCCATCAGCGGCCTGGGTGAGCTAAAAATCTCAGATACCGTGTGTGACTTAGACCAGGTGGATCGCCTGCCGCCACTGACCGTGGATGAGCCAACAGTGACCATGACCTTCCAGGTCAACACCTCACCCTTTGCCGGCCAGGACGGTAAGTTTGTCACCTCGCGTCAGATCCTTGAACGTTTAGAGATGGAACTGAAACACAACGTGGCCCTTCGCGTAGAAGAAACCGAAAACCCGGATAAATTCCGCGTTTCCGGTCGTGGAGAACTTCACCTGGGTGTTCTTATCGAGAACATGCGCCGTGAAGGCTATGAGCTGGCGGTGTCCCGCCCAGAGGTTATCGTCAAAGAAGAAGACGGTCAGAAGATGGAGCCCTACGAGTCCCTGACAGTGGATATCGAAGAGGAACATCAAGGTTCGATCATGGAAAACCTGGGTCTGCGTAAGGCCGAGATGCGTGATATGAACCCCGACGGCAAAGGCCGGGTGCGCATCGACTTTATCGTACCCAGCCGCGGCCTTATCGGTTTCCAGACCGAGTTTATGAGCCTGACCTCCGGCACCGGTTTGGTTTACCACACCTTTGAAGAATACGGCCCTCATGCGGGCGGTACCATCGGCCAGCGTAACAACGGGGTGATGATTTCCAACGGTAAGGGTAAGGCACTGTCTTACGCGCTGTATAACCTGCAGGATCGTGGCCGTCTGTTTGCCTCTCACGGTGAGGAAGTCTACGAAGGTCAGATCATCGGTATTCACAACCGCTCCAATGACCTGACCGTTAACTGTCTGAAAGGCAAGCAGCTGACCAACGTACGCGCCTCGGGCACCGACGAAGCCACGACTTTGTCACCACCAATCAAGCTGACGCTGGAGCGTGCTCTTGAGTTTATCAATGACGACGAACTGGTTGAGGTAACCCCCAACTATGTGCGCCTGCGTAAGAAGCAGCTCACCGAAAGTGAGCGTAAACGCGCCAGCCGCGGTTAATCCTCAGGATTAACAAATCTAAATAAAAAAGCCCGCATTTGCGGGCTTTTTTGTACAGATCTTTTGCGCTATCGGGCATGCTAATCAACTGGCCATTTATCTATACGCGTTTTATCAGCGACCTCCTGCTGATACACATAAACCCAGGCATCAACCAGGTAGTATTTGCCTCTATCCTTAACTTTTACAGGTATCGTAGTACGGCGGTATTCCCACTCCGAGCTATCCTCGGTGTTACACTCCTCGTATATATCAATCTTCTCGAATATTCTGCCTTGCTTACCCTGCTCATTAATTCGGAATAAATCTGCTGACACTCCAGCATTTTCACCATCCATCTCATCCGGTTCTAAAATTAATCCTGGATAATCACCCAGATCATACAGCTTACCTCTTAGACAACGCTCCCCAAGATATTCACACTGTTTATCCAAGCCTAATTCAAAATATTTTGGCGTCCCCCGTCTCAAAGAACCATAAACCAATATGTATTCTTCTCTCTGAGCTCTGGCCCCCTCGGGAAAACAATATTGTGCGATCAGTTCATACCCGAAGTTATGACAATATCTACGCAAAGTCCCGTATTCCGGTTTCTTGAACAGACCAAACCAATAGCCGAAGTAAGCATTCAAATGAGCGCGTGTTATACGGCCATTCGACTCCAGAAAAAGAAGGTGCTCGAATTGATTTAATACTCTGTCCAATTCAACCGATAACTTAAGGTCACTCTCTTTCAAACCTTTATTGCAATAGATAATCAATGTCGAAAGTAGCGGCTCAACCACTTCCCGAAACCTAAAGTCCAGTAAAAACTTGCCATTACTCAGTTTGTCCGAAAACTGAAACTCTTGGCTCAACTCGTGTAACCAACGAGCCGCCTCTACTTGTTTGTTTACTCGGTAATTAACCAAGGCCCATACCCCA
Organism: Saliniradius amylolyticus; assembly: GCF_003143555.1. Taxonomy (NCBI): domain Bacteria; kingdom Pseudomonadati; phylum Pseudomonadota; class Gammaproteobacteria; order Alteromonadales; family Alteromonadaceae; genus Saliniradius; species Saliniradius amylolyticus. The sequence continues at coordinate 133,320 of NZ_CP029347.1, read as the reverse complement.
GCAACAATTAACGCAAAGGCAGTAATAAACTCGCCAATATGTGCGAGCATCTCAAACAAATCGGTATAGGTTATTGAGGACAAAAGCACAGCTCCTGTAACTGAAATAGAAAAAATGTATCACAGAAGGTTTCTGAAAATACTGCTTTCATATGTGAGGTAAAAATCTTACCTAAAGAGGGAGAATATCACTGCTTCTAATCATCATCATGAGCTTTAATAAAGCCGCTGACCAGTTCGGCCAGGGCCTGGCCGGTGACGCGCATACCGGCTTTTTCACCAGCGGGATGACGCTCGGGAGCAGCTTCGGCCAGGTGCAGGTATTTCACCGCGGGCTGGCGTCCGATCTGGTCCACATAGTAGAGGGCATCGTCCAGACTCATGCCCGCCCGGGTAATAGCACTGGTGGGCATTTCACTGATGGCATCCATATCCAGTTCTATTCCCACCGGCATACCACTGGACAACAAATAATGGCCCACATGGCCAATGGCCCGAGCCAGAGTCAGCTCACGCCGCCAGCTAATTTGCTGCACGCTGTACCAGGGAAAACCCTGTTCTTTGAGAGCGTCCAGCGCTTCCTGACTGTTTTTCTGCTCGTGCAGCCCCAAAACGGCGTAGTGGCTCAGAAAGCCCTCGTGATGAGCGTAGCGGAAGGGATTACCGCTGTGACGCCCCTCCATAGCTCTAAAGTCGGCATGGGGGTCAAAATTAGACACCGCCAGCGAAGTATTTAACACCTGACTACAGGCCTTGATGGCCCCGTAGGCATTGTTATGCCCTCCGCCGATGATGATGGGAATTAAACCGGCCTGGAAGATAGGAGTCAGCGTGACCACCAGGCGCTCATCCAGTTCGGCACAGTGGTGACGGAGGCTCTCCAGATCCGTCAGGGCCTTACTGCTCTGACAGTCCATTTGTCCGGCAACCATCACCTGTTCACCTGTGAACAGCAGGTTGGACTGCAGGTTCACAAAGGCCTGTAAGAAGGCATCCCAGCCCAGATGTGCGCCGCCCTTGCCCAAATTAGCCTTAGGCCCGGTTTGCTCTGGCACACCCAACAACACATATTTCACACCAGCACGCGCGGCCTCCCGGTAGTCAGGGCTCGAGCCGCTTAGGTGCAACCTCTGACCGAGCTTAACTTCCCCGGGACGCTGGGCTACCAGCCCATCAAGATCACTTTGCGAGGTAGGGAGTAGAAAGTCTGTCATGGTTCAATCAATATCCAATGGCTCCGGAGACAGTATTATACCGGTGCTGTCGGCATACAAATGATCTTCCGGCAGGAAGGTCACGCCGCCAAAATTCACCGCCAGGTCCACATCGCCGACGCCTTCGGCATCGGCGCTTACCGGGATCGAGGCCAGGGCATGAATGCCAATATCCAGCTCTTCCAGCAAATCCACTTCCCGCACACTGCCATAGCAGACAATGCCTTCCCAATCATTGTCCAGTGCCAGTTGCGCGGTTTCGGCATCGAGCAATGCCCGGCGGGTAGAACCGCCGCCATCGATCAGCAGCACCTTGCCGGCGCCGGGCTGTGAAACCACCTTTTCAATCAAGCCTTTGTCTTCAAAGCACTTGATGGTAGTCACCTCCCCGCCATAGGACACTCGCCCTCCATAATTCACGAACATGGGTTCGACCACATCCACACTATCGGCAAAAAGGTCGCATAACTCTGAGGTATTGTATTCCATCGTTGGTTCCCGTCGTTTAAGGGCGTCAGCTATCAGTATACGTTGATAGAGAAGATAGCGTAAACCACCGGCTTTATCAGCCAGGATGAACGTTGTCATAAAGTTTTCGCGGTTCTGTCAATTTCTGTTCATATTTCACACATAGGATGAGCAACAAATAAGCAGAGCCATGTATCAACATGAATCTATTTGCCCGGGCCGATACCCAACTATTCTACTGGTTTTTTAATATCACCAAGCGTCGCAACTGTGCGCCAGTGAGGTGGGTATCCAAAACCGGTGACGGCCACTTGTACCTGCTTTTGGGCATTGTACTGTGGGCCTTCGAACCTGACCGAGGCAGCCTGTTTCTATATACCGCCCTGCTCGCCTATGCCATGGAGCTGCCGGTGTACCTGGTGCTCAAGAAGTACGTCAAACGCCTGCGCCCTTGCGACCTACTGCTTAACTTAAAGGCGCATATATCTCCGTCCGACAAGTTCAGTTTGCCATCCGGCCACACCGCTGCGGCCTTTTTGATGGCGTCTTTAGTCGCCGAGTTCTACCCCGGTTTTACATTACTGGTATACGCCTGGGCGTCTGTTATCGGCCTGTCTCGGGTCCTGCTTGGGGTCCACTATCCCGGCGACATTCTGGCCGGTGCAGGGTTGGGGTTAACCATCTCTGCGCTCAGCCTTCACGTTCTAGCCTGATAAGCAAACTAACGATCTGAGTCTTTATGATGAAAATACTCTATGGCGTACAAGGCACGGGCAATGGGCATATCACCCGCGCCCGGGTGATGGCTCGCGCCCTTGCAGCGCGTGATGATGTACAGGTTGACTTTCTGTTTTCTGGTCGTGAGGCGAATAAGTTCTTCGATATGGAAATCTTCGGTAACTATCAGCTTCGTACCGGAATGACGTTCCATCACAAAGAAGGGGCCATTGACCACCTGACCACCGCAAGTCAGTTAAAACCGCTGCAATTTATGCGCGATGTAAAGCAGTTGGATTTAAGCGATTATGATCTCGTGTTGAATGATTTTGAGCCGGTTACCGCCTGGGCGGCAAAACGTCAGGGAGTAACCTGTATCTCCATCAGTCATCAGGACGCCTTTCGCTACGAGGTGCCCAAACGGGGTTTTAACCGTATGAACCGGCTTTTGCTGGACTACTTTGCCCCGGCCGATATTCATTTAGGCGTGCACTGGTATCATTTCGGCCAGACGATCATGCCGCCCTTTATCGAAGATGAATATGTGCACGGAGCTTCCGGGTCCCATGTATTAGTGTATCTGCCGTTCGAGGCCCTCGATGAGATCACTATGATGCTGGAACCCATCAGCGAGGTAAATTTTCTGTGCTTTCATCCGGATATCGACCAGCCGGAGCAAGACGGTAACATTAGCTGGCACCCCACCAGCAAAAATGCCTTTCATCACGCTTTACAACAGGCGACCGGGGTGATCGCGAACGGCGGCTTTGAGCTTTCGAGCGAGTGCTTAAAGCTGGGCAAGAAGCTGCTGATTAAGCCTCTGCATGGTCAGTTCGAGCAATTGTCTAATGTGTTGACGCTGGAGAGCCTGGACTTATGTCGCAGCATGCATGACCTGGATGTCGATGCGCTGGAAGCCTGGCTGAAGCTGCCGCCCGGCGAGCCAATTCACTACCCGGATGACCCTCAGCTACTTATCGACTGGCTTTTGGAGCGAAACTGGCAGGATACCCAGAGTCTCTGCGCGCGCCTGTGGCAGCAGGTCCGTTTTCCCGAGCCGGTAAGGCGCAAGCTGAGTCGTTATCAATTGGCGGGGTGAACGTGCCAATTGATACGGATTGGTACTACAGCACTCTGGGCTCGAAATCTTCCATAAACGCATCCAGCACTTCGTCGGCATCACCAATCTTTTCGGCATCATAGCGGGCAATATGAATTAACGCCTCACCGCCGTTAGCCACCGGTATATTGGAGACACCAATCACGATGCCATCACTGGGTGAGCGAATGGTCTCCTCTCCCTCACCGTGGGGACTTGCCGAATAGGCCAGAGTCTGGCCTTTACTGACAATATCGCCCAGTCTGATGCGGAAAATAATCAGGCCATCGTATTCATTACGCACCCAGTAGCTGGAGTTGGCGATCACCGGCTCGTATTTTTTCCGACTGCCACGACGCTGTGTCATTCCCAGCATCTTCATCACATTAAGAATGCCGTTTAACCCGGTCTTTATCGACGTATCGTCAAAGCGCAGCGCCTCTCCCGCTTCATACAGTATGGTGGGTACGCCAAGCTTGGACGCTGTCGCCCTCAAGGAGCCATCCCGCTGCTTGGCATCCAAAATCACCGGTGCGTGAAACGCCTCTGCCATGGCCTTAGCGTCAGGTTCACTGAGATTCGCGCGAATTTGTGGCAAGTTGCTCCGATGGATAGCGCCAGTGTGCAGGTCGATGATGTGCGAAGCCCGCTGCATTAACTCGGTATACACCAGATGGGCCAACCGACTGCCTAAGGCACCGCGCTCAGAGCCCGGGAAACAGCGATTCAAATCGCGTCTGTCCGGCAGGTAGCGACTCTCATGAATAAAACCAAACACATTGACAATAGGCACCACCATTAAGGTACCCGCCATGCGGGCCGGATTAATTTTCTTGATAAGGCGCCGACAAATGTCGATGCCATTCAATTCATCACCGTGAATGGCGGCACATACCAACAGACACGGCCCGTCTTTCTTACCGTGCAGAACCTCTACATGAAGTTCCATTGGGGTATCGTTATAAAGTCGGGCTACCGGCAACTTAATTGAGGTCTGAGTGCCCGCCTGTACCTGCTGCTCGGCGATCTCAAAGGGCGGACGACGTTTGGCCATTAACCGCGGCTTCCCTTGGTGCGAGTTTTATGGGCTTTGGCGTTTTTCTCCAAAAACTCAATCACTTTGCCGGCCACATCCTTGTTGGTGGCCGCTTCTATGCCTTCCAGTCCCGGAGAAGAGTTAACCTCCATCACCACCGGCCCGTGGTTTGAGCGTAAGATATCCACCCCAGCCACATTCAACCCCATGGTCTTGGCAGCGCGCACAGCTGTGCTGCGCTCTTCCGGTGTTAAGCGCACCAGAGACGCCTTCCCGCCCCGGTGCAAATTAGAGCGGAACTCTCCTTCTTTGGCCTGACGCTTCATGGCCGCCACTACCTTGCCACCTAACACAAAGCAGCGAATGTCTGCGCCACCGGCTTCACGAATAAATTCCTGCACCATAATTTCGGCTTTCAGCCCCATAAAGGCTTCGATCACACTTTCAGCAGCTTTGCGGGTTTCAGCCAGAACCACCCCGATGCCCTGAGTGCCTTCCAGCATCTTGATGACCAATGGCGGTCCTCCCACCATATCAATGAGATCAGGGATATTACTGGCCTGATTTGCAAACCCCGTGACCGGCAAGCCGATGCCTTTGCGGGATAACAGCTGCAACGAACGCAGTTTATCGCGGCTGCGGGTCACCGCCACCGACTCATTCAGCGGGTAAACGCCCATCATTTCAAACTGACGCAATACGGCGGTGCCATAGAAGGTAATGGAAGCGCCAATACGGGGAATAATGGCATCAAAGGGCATGAGCTCCTTGCCTCTTACGTGGATACTGGGCGTCTGCATATTGATGTTCATATAGCATTTGAGCGCATCCACCACCTGCACTTCATGTCCACGTTCGGTGGCGGCTTCACAAAGCCGGCGCGTTGAATACAGGTTCGCATTGCGAGAAAGAATACCTATTCTCATCCGTAAAGCCTTATAAAAGTTAAATAGAAAATCAGCCCAGGCCGAGACATTACCCTTGCTGACAAGCGTATGGTTAGTCTGGCAGGGGCCGCAAGGGAATTCAAATCAGGCCCTAGTCCCCCTGTAAATAAGACGCCCCCGGATCCACCCAAAACCGTCCTTTCATAGCCTCCCGTCCGAGCAGCATACGAAACTTCATGGTGTCACGGTTGGTGAGGGTCAACTCTACCTCGTAACGGTTGTCACCCAGTATTAATGGGGTTTGGATCACATAACGCATTTCCTGATGACCGCCTGAATCCCGCACACTGCGCTGTTCCAGTACCCGCGCCTGGCAATGATGCTCTTCGTCGCTGTTTTGCTTTGGGTGCACGTAAATATCCAGCCAGGTTTCGCCATCCCGTTCAAAAGACTCAAGCCGGAACGCGTGCAGACAAGAGGTGCGGGCCCCAGTGTCTACCTTCATTTTAATACGTTCAATACCCAGCTCAGGCAGGGCACCGTACTCGCGCCAACCCACCGGCTGTAGTGATGAGGGCTGCTGACTCATAACCACCTCGTTAAAAAACCAATACGGCTAGGCATATAGCACCGAATCCAGATTTAACCAAGAAAAATCATTCTTAAATTTCGCCGATAAGACTTCAGACAGATGTAAAAAAGGCCTGCAATCGCAGGCCTTATAACGTACTGAATCATCGACTCAATCAGAGTATGAACCGGCTCAGATCTTCGTCCTCCACCAGCGAATCCAGGTGGCTGTTAACGTAGTTTGCGTCGATTGTGATGGTTTCACCACTGCGGTCACTGGCATCGAAAGACACATCTTCCATCAGTTTTTCCATCACCGTATGCAGGCGGCGGGCACCAATGTTCTCGGTACTCTCATTGACCTGCCAGGCCGCGTGGGCAATACGCTCGATACCATCTTCGGTATAGTCGATGTTGACGCCTTCTGTCTTCATTAACTCGCGGTATTGCTCGGTCAAAGACGCACTCGGCTCGGTAAGGATACGCACAAAGTCCTTATCGGTGAGCGCGCTCAGTTCCACCCTAATCGGCAGACGGCCCTGTAATTCGGGGATCAGGTCCGACGGCTTGGACATCTGGAAGGCGCCTGAGGCGATAAACAGAATATGGTCTGTCTTAACCATGCCGTGCTTGGTGCTGACAGTACTCCCTTCCACAAGAGGCAACAAGTCGCGCTGCACCCCTTCGCGGGACACATCACCACCGTGAGTATTGTCACCCTTACAAATCTTGTCGATCTCGTCCACAAACACGATGCCGTTTTGCTCCACCGACTCTAAGGCTTTTTCTTTCAGCTCTTCGTGATTGACCAGGCGCGAGGCTTCCTCTTCCACCAGTAATTTAAAGGCGTCCTTGATCTTAAGCTTTTTCTTCTTCTTACCCTGCTGACCATTCAGGTTCTGGAACATCGACTGCAACTGATTGGTCATCTCTTCCATGCCCGGCGGTGCCATGATCTCTACACCCACCTGTGGGGCCGCCACATCGATCTCTATTTCTTTGTCGTCGAGCTGCCCTTCACGCAGCTTCTTGCGGAAGGTCTGACGGGTGGAGCTGTCTCTGGGCTCTTCTTTCTCGCCCCAGGTATTTTCCGCCGGGGGCAATAAGACATCCAGGATGCGCTCTTCAGCCGCTTCCTCTGCCCGATAGCGGACCTTCTTCATTTCCTGCTCTTTGGTCATGGTCACAGCAATGTCGGCCAGATCGCGGATGATGGTTTCCACTTCTTTACCCACATAGCCGACTTCGGTGAACTTGGTCGCTTCCACCTTGATAAAGGGCGCATTGGCCAGCTTGGCTAAACGGCGGGCGATCTCGGTTTTACCTACGCCGGTAGGGCCGATCATCAGGATGTTTTTGGGCGTCACTTCCTGACGCAGATCGTCATCCAGCTGCATTCGACGCCAGCGATTACGCAAGGCAATGGCCACTGCCCGTTTGGCGGTGGACTGGCCGATGATATGGCGGTCCAGTTCATGGACGATTTCTTTAGGAGTCATTTCTGACATGGAATAACCTTTTTCATTAATGCTTGCCCGCAGGCAGAATTCGTTTAGTAGTCCAGCTGCTCGACCGTTTGCTTGTCATTGGTGAAAACGCAGATTTCACCGGCAATGGTCAGGCTCTTTTCGGCAATATCCCGGGCACCTAACTCGGTGTTACGCAACAAGGCACTAGCTGCCGCCTGAGCATAAGGCCCGCCGGAACCAATGGCGATCAGGTCATCTTCCGGCTGAACCACATCGCCATTACCGGTGATGATCAATGAGGCGGTCTCATCCGCCACCGCGAGTAAAGCCTCCAAACGTCGTAAGGCCCGGTCGGTACGCCATTCTTTGGCCAGTTCGACCGCTGCCCGCATTAATTGCCCCTGATGCTTTTCCAGCTTGGATTCGAAGCGCTCAAACAGGGTAAAGGCGTCGGCGGTACCACCGGCGAAACCGGCCAGCACTTTATTATGGTAGAGGCGACGCACCTTGCGGGCATTGCCCTTCATAACCGTGTTACCCAGCGATACCTGGCCGTCGCCAGCGATCACTACCTGATTGTCTCGTCTGACAGATACTATTGTGGTCACAATCTATCCTTTGGTTGGACGCGAACGTCTTTTTGGGAATAGACCATCAGTGGGGGCACCCCGGTATATTTCAAGTGTCAGACCGAATTCAGTCCGACGCAATACGGCGACCGAACCAGCGCGCCGTCTGTCGGCAATAGGCTTTAAATTCACAAGGATACTTAGCCTCCAGATGGACCTCTTCCAGTCGCACCTGAATCACTATCGCTGCCCAGCCTACCAGCATGCACAGCAGCGAGAACCAGCCCGGCAGAGCCATAAAGAAGCCCAGTTGCCCTGTGAGCACGCCAATAAAGATCGGGTTACGGGAATAACGGTACAGAGAGTGAGTAACTATGCCTGCGGAGGCGCTTTCATCCACCCCCGAACGCCATAAACCATCCAGCGTCAGATTTCCCCAAATCGCCAAAGCAAAACCAACCACCAAAAGCCCCATGCCCATACTCACCACAATGGGGAGTTCCGCCAGAGGCACAAACAACAAATAGGCATCCAGTTCCGGCCAAAGCAGCCGCAGCACGCACACGGCCCAAATCAGAAGACGAAATACCCGGAAGGTCAGGTGGTTCCACCAATGCAGGCTACCAAGACTGCCCATGTGCACAAAATCACAGGACGGGGCCTGAGGTCGGGACAACTTGATTCTCAAAGTGTAAAACAAGGCCACCAACGTATAAAAAGCGGCCAGAAAAACCTGGTTAAACAGACTCAGCTCCATAATGCCCCTGCATTGCGGTTCCATCCACTAAGCCTACCACGAAATCCGTCTTTTTGAGTCCTGCCCCTTATGGCTTTCCTTGACCCTACCCTTGCCCTTGCTTATAAATAGCGTTCATCTAACGAATGGGGCCAGTATGTCTGTCAAGCACCCGATTATCGCAATAACAGGTTCATCCGGCGCCGGGACCACCACCACCACCAACGCCATCCGGCATATATTTCGCAATCTGAGTGTCGATGCCGCCTACGTGGAAGGTGACAGTTTTCACCGTTTTACCCGACCGGAAATGGAAGTGGAAATCCGCAAAGCCCAGGAGCAGGGTCGCCACATCAGCTATTTTGGGCCTCATGCCAACGACTTTGAGCTGCTTGAGAGCCTGTTTAATGAATACGGAGCTACTGGTAGTGGCAAGGTGCGTCACTACTTGCATTCGTTCGACGACGCCGTGCCGTTTAATCAGATGCCAGGGACCTTTACCCCCTGGCAGGATCTTCCCAGCAACACCGACTTACTGTTTTACGAGGGCCTGCATGGCGGCGTCGTCAATGAAGAAGCCGACGTAGCTCGTCATGTAGACTTACTGGTGGGCATGGTACCCATCGTCAACCTGGAGTGGATCCAGAAAATCGTTCGCGATACCACCGATCGGGGTCACTCCAGGGAGGCCGTGATGAGCAGCATTGTGCGGAGCATGGACGACTATTTCAACTTTATTACCCCGCAGTTCTCACGCACCCACGTTAATTTCCAGCGTGTTCCCACGGTGGATACGTCCAATCCTTTCAGCGCCCGCGAGATCCCCTCCCACGACGAGAGCTTTGTGGTGGTGCGATTCCGGCGCGAAATGAAAAATGTCGATTTCCCCTATTTATTACAGATGATCGACGGAGCCTTTATGTCCAGAATCAACACTCTGGTCGTGCCTGGCGGCAAGATGGGATTGGCGATGGAATTGATCTTAAGCCCCCTGATTGAAGAGCTGTTAGATAAGAAACGCCGCGCTGGCTATCAGATGGACTGGGTGACAGAAAAGTAATCTCAGGGTCTGCCCCCAGGCCCATGCCGCAGCTTCGGTTCGCAAAAACAACCTAGAGAATTGTTATTCTTGCTCTTTTATCTCAAAGCTGTGACTGATTTCCACCGCTTTACTGAGCATAATAGCGACCGAGCAATATTTATCGGCCGACAGATTCACCGCCCGCTCAACATGTTTCTCACTGACAGCATGACCGGTCACTACAAAGTGCAGGTGAATCTTGGTAAATACGGCCGGAACCCCGGATGCCCGCTCCCCCGAGAGCTCCACCTGCACATCGGTGATGTCTTGGCGGGCTTTTTGTAAAATGCTGACAACATCAACCGACGAGCAGCTCCCCGCCGACATCAGAACCATTTCCATAGGGCTAGGAGCGGTTTCGCCCTTATTGGCATCCATGACCACCGCATGTTTGGCTTCGGAAGTAGCGATAAAGCGGTCCTGACCCGCCCATTGTACATTGGCTTTCATAATCCTCTCCTGATGAATTCAACGGCAATAGTATGCCATAAAGCAGGCAGCCGGATGCAGACCGCTTGCCGCCCGTAGCTAATCACTCGCCCCATTAACGGCTGAATATGGCGGACTTATAAATGGCCCACATCTTGCGGTAGCTTCGAATACCTCAAAACCCCAAAAGCTTTCGAACACAATGGATAAGGCACAGAGGATGAATATCAGTACCCTAAATCACTATCGGTCCAGGCAACCCCAGCCCGAGTATCGTGACCAAAAACCTAACCACCAGTCTGTCGATACCCTCCCGGCGGTTCCCGCCACCTCTGAGGCCCCGGAAACAAGCCGACAAGAGTCTTCTCAGGGGGAGTTCCTGGCCAATGCCTTCGATGCCCTGATGGCCAACCGCATTGGACTGAATAAATCCGAGATCGATAAGCTCAAGGAAGAAATCGAAAAGCTTGAAAAAGCCATAGATGCTCTGGAAAGTCAGCAGAAGCAAGCGTTAGAGAAAATGCAACGGAAGTTAGCGGTGTTGGAAAACCGGCTTGAGCAATTACTGAGGCAGGCGGCGGAACGCCATGCCGAGAAAGAAAACCAACAGGCACCAGAGTTGGAGTAAGAGTCCTGGTGCGACAAACTTTGTAACAATCCTGACAACCTCCTCCCTACTGGGCCTCTTCCCCTTTATCCCGGCTTTATCTATAGTGGCATAAGGGTTTGAATCGGAAAGTGAAAATGGGTCAGGAAACACCAAAAATACTGGTTGTCGATGATGATATGCGCCTGCGAAGCCTGCTGGAACGCTATCTGATGGAGCAGGGGTATCAGGTGCGGGTCGCGGCCAACGCCGAGCAGATGGATCGTCTGCTAGAACGAGAAAACTTTCATCTCTTAGTTCTGGATCTGATGCTGCCCGGTGAGGATGGCTTATCTATTTGCCGCCGCTTGCGCCAGAAGGAAGATAGCCTGCCCATCGTTATGCTCACCGCCAAGGGCGACGAAGTCGACCGCATCATTGGCCTGGAAATGGGGGCTGACGACTACCTGCCCAAGCCTTTCAACCCCCGAGAATTGCTGGCCAGAATCAAGGCAGTTTTGCGTCGTCAGAATGCCGAAGCGCCCGGAGCACCAGCACGCGGCGAGCAGGTGGTGGAGTTCGGACGTTATAAGCTGAACCTGGCCACCAGAGAGATGACCGCGGCTGGCGAGCCTATGACCCTCACCAGCGGAGAGTTTGCGGTCCTTAAATCGCTGGTCACTCACCCGCGTGAACCCTTGTCCCGGGACAAACTGATGAACCTTGCCCGAGGCCGTGACTACAGCGCCCTGGAGCGCAGCATCGACGTGCAGGTATCCCGATTAAGACGCATGCTGGAAGAAGACCCCGCAAACCCCAGGTATATCCAGACCGTATGGGGATTGGGCTATGTGTTTGTTCCGGACGGTCAGAAAAACTGACCATGAAGCTACTTCCAAGGAGCGCCTTTGGTCAGACGGTGTTACTGATTGGCATGCTGCTGTTGATCAACCAGGTCGTGTCCTATTTATCAGTGACCTACTACTTTATTCGCCCCAGCTACGAGCAGATCAATCAATTACTGGCGAACCAGGTGCAAACTCTCTATGCCGACGGGCAGCCCCCCAGCTTCAGACAACAACAGCACCTAAAAGACAAAACAGGAATAGAAATTCTTAATCAGGCTCAGGCGCGTGAGGCCGGACTGGAACAGAGCGTCTATTACCAGTTTTTGAGCCAGCAGATGAGCCAGGCTCTCGAGGGTCCTGCCGAGGTGCGCATTGGCACAGGCGTTCAGTCCCGTTTCTGGGTTCAGGCGCCGCAAGCCCCTCAGCAGTGGATCAGCGTGCCCATGACCGGTATTGGTGATGCCAGCATTTCACCGTTGACCATCTACCTGATGGTGATCGGATTTTTAAGCGTAGCCGGTGGCTGGTTGTTTGTACGGCGGTTAAACCGTCCCCTTCATGCACTGCAAAAAGCCGCGCTTCAGGTGGCCCGGGGCGACTTTCCCAAGCCACTTAAAGAAGAGGGTTCCACCGAGATCATCGCCGTAACCCGAGCTTTTAATCAGATGTCCAAGGGCATTAAACAACTGGAAGATGACCGTAACCTGCTAACCGCCGGCATCAGCCATGATCTGCGCACCCCCCTGACCCGCGTGCGCCTGGCCACCGAAATGCTGCCAGACGATCAGGACTGGGTAAGAGAAGGCATAGTGCACGACATCGAAGATATGAACGACATCATCGATCAGTTTATCAACTATGTGCGCCGCGACCGGCAAGAGCCACTGGAGTCCTGCAATCTGAATAGCCTGATTAGCGAAGTCGTGCAGGCGCGGCAGTTAGAGGCTCAGCAGATACAGCTGGACTTAGCGGAATTACCGGACCTCACCCTGCGCCGGGTCGCCATTAAGCGAGTATTAGAAAATTTGATAGAAAATGCCTTCCGCTACGGCAGCCAGGAAATACTGATTCACAGCCGTTATCTGAAAAAAGCCCAGCAGGTGCAAATTAAGGTTCGCGATTTTGGTCAAGGCATCGAAGAGCAAAAAATCGAGGCCCTGTTCACCCCCTTTACCCAAGGCGATGAAGCCAGAGGTAGCGGTGGCTCAGGTCTGGGGCTAGCGATTATCAAGCGTATCGTGGATATGCACGGCGGTCAGGTGGCACTGCAAAACCACCCCGATGGCGGCCTGGAAGCCACTGTAAGTCTCCCTACCAAACCGCTCAACCATCCAATCTAGCGCCTGCCAGTTTGAAGCTTCGCCACCACTGAGCCAATAAAAAACCGGAGCACCCGGCCCCGGTTTTTAAAGTGACAATAGCTGCTCACCCAGACTAGTTGACTTTGGGTCCAGCGTTACGAATATTATCCGCTACATCGTACTTAGCGAAGTTTTTCTGGAAATCTTCGGCCAGTTTGCGGGCGTATTCGTCATACTGCGCTTGGTCAGCCCAGGTATTACGCGGGTCCAGCAACTTGTCGTCCACACCCGGCACGCTCTCAGGAATATCCAGATTCAACTGCTCCAGGTGGCGAGTGGGCACGCCGGCCAGGTGGTTACTCACTATGGCATCGATCACCGCCCGCGTGGTGGGGATGTCAAATCGTTTGCCCACACCGTAAGGTCCGCCAGTCCAGCCTGTGTTCACCAAGTAGACCTTGGCGCCAAATTCACGCACCCGCTTTTTCAACAGCTCGGCATAAACCCCTGCCGGGCGCGGGAAGAAAGGCGCACCAAAGCAGGTAGAAAAGGTGGACTCAATAGCAGCACTTGAACCGATCTCGGTGGAACCGACCTTGGCCGTGTAGCCAGACAAGAAATGATAAGCCGCCGCTTCCTCGGACAAAATTGACACCGGTGGTAATACACCACTCACATCACAGGTTAAGAATACCACCGCGCGAGGCTCTCCAGCGCGGTTAGCCTCTTCACGCTTTTCGATGTGTCTTAATGGATAGGCGGCGCGGCTGTTCTGAGTCAGGCTGTCGTCGCTGTAGTTCGGCACCCGCTCCTTATCCAGCACCACGTTTTCCAATACGGTACCAAAGCGAATGGCGTTCCAGATCACCGGTTCATTTTTCTGCGACAGGTCGATGCACTTAGCGTAGCAGCCACCCTCGATGTTAAACACCGAACCTGGCGCCCAGCCGTGTTCATCATCGCCAATCAGATAACGGCTGGGATCAGCGGAAAGGGTGGTTTTACCGGTACCGGACAGACCGAAGAACAGGGTCACATCCCCTTGCTCGCCCACATTCGCCGAACAATGCATGGGCAGCACATCTTTACCCGGTAACAGGAAATTTTGCACAGAGAACATGGATTTTTTCATTTCACCGGCATAACGCATTCCCGCCAGTAGCACCTTACGCTGGGCGAAATTGATGATGACAGCACCATCGCTGTTGGTGCCATCACGCTCAGGTTCACAGACAAAGCCGGGAGCATTCATAATCTGCCAGGCGTCCTTGTCGGAAGGGTTCCAGTTTTCCGGCTGAATGAACAGGTTCTGAGCAAACAGCTGGTGCCAGGCCGTTTCGGTCCGGACCTTGAGCGGCAGGTAATGCTCAGGATCGGCGCCTACCTCCAAATGAGACAGAAAATGGGACTTGCTCAACAAGTATTGCTCAACCCGCTCCCAGAGGGCATCGAACTTGGCGGGTTCGAACGGTTGATTCACCGCCCCCCATTCAATGTCCTGCTCAGTTTGGTGTTCTTTCACAATAAAGCGGTCTTTGGGAGAACGGCCGGTGCGCTCACCGGTTTCCACCACCAGAGCACCATTATCGGCCAGTTTGCCTTCGCCGCGCTGGACGGCCGCTTCGATCAGTTCACTGCGGTTCAGATCCACAGCAACATTTGGAGGGGTAGAGGTCATCAAAGGTAACTCCGAGATTAAGCTTTCAGGTAGACTTTCAATATTATTATTTTGGCTGTCATTCTAATTAAAACCTGACCTCAGGCATAGCCCAAAAGCGCATAAATATCGAGTAATTCTGTAATACTTTCAGGGAAGGTTACTAGTCATTCAATAACAGTGCATGACCATGCGAATTAACAGCGGAATCGGGCATGACTATCCAGTCAATGATTTCGCTATATCAAATAAGGAAGCAAGCCTCAGGGAGGCGTCATAACGCCTTCCCCTAGTCGGGAAGGCATCTGACACAGCTATTGTGGTGTAGGCTCACTGGTAAAGGTACCAGCGTGGATGGCCTCCACATCAATGGCATCGAAACGATATTCGGCGTGGCAGTACTGACAGTTCATGCTGATGGTCCCCTGCTCGGCCACAATCTGCAGCAATTCATCCTTATCTACCGATTCCAACGCCGCGGCGCTGCGCTCCTTACTGCAACTGCACTTAAACATCACTGGCTGGGGTTCAAATAACTGGACCTGTTGTTCGTGATACAGGCGATGCAGAACTTCGGTCACCGGCAGAGAAAACAGCTCTTTGTCGGTCATCGTCTCGGTAAGCTTAGCCAGATGCTCAAAATCCTGTTTGGCGGTCTCCGCTACCGGCAGTACTTGCAGTAACAAGCCTCCCGCCTGTCGTGCTGAAAGATCCACAAACAGATTAACCTGAGTAGCGAGTTGCTCCGATTGCTCGAAGTAGCTTTCCAGACACTGAGCCAGGCTGGGCTTATCTAAGGGCACCACCCCCTGGTAACGTTCACCCTCCTTCGGAGTGATGGTAATGGCCAGATAACCCTTTACAAACATCTCACTGAAATTGTCTGGCACCTGCCCCTGCCAGCGTGCCACACCACGCAACTCCTGATTCTGAGTCCCATTGATCACGGCATACTGTACCGGCCCCTCGCTTTGAATCTGCACCGCAATATCCCCTTCAAACTTTAGGGTTGCGGTCAGCAGGGAAGTCGCGGCCATCAGCTCACCCAACAACCGTTGTATGGGTTCCGGATAGTCCTGGGCCGACAGAATCTGCTGGTAACTGTCGTGCAAACGGACCAGTTCCCCCCTGACATTGAGGTCGTCAAAGAGGTAGCGGTATAAGTGATCAAAGGCGTCTTTCATAACCCTGCCTACTTCTGCTGTTTAAACTTAATAAGATTCCGGCGCTGTTTCTTGTCCGGCTTTTGCTCAGGGTTGGGATTATACATGGCCCCCAGCTTACGGGCAGCCGCATTTTTTTCGCGCTGCTCTATACTGGCCTGAGTTTCTTCATACATATTGACAATTTCTTTGGCGCTGCGGCGTTTCTCGTGCAGCTCCTGCACCAGAATTTCTTTATGGTCGAAACCTTGCGCCAGACGAATCAAAGCACCTAACTCCACTAATTTTCCCGGCTTGACCCGCTGTCCGTTATAATGCACTTTTCCGCCTTGGATCATGTCTCTGGCGAGTGAGCGGGTCTTATAGAGCCGTGCAGCCCACAACCATTTATCCAGGCGCACTTTTTGTGGTTCAGTTGTCGATTTATTCATCAGGCTGTCATTTTTCGTAAATCTTTTGAATATAGAGTGTGTTTACCTTTCACCGGTGCCTTTGGAAAAGATAAATACATTCCGGAGTTGTCGCTGTTTCTATGACTGGATATGATGGCCTATTGTATCAGTCTCAAGGCCGAGGCACGATCCGCCAGGCGGAAAGTAATAATAACCATAATAACGACGCCTTTATGAAATAGGACCACAGCCAACCGTATGCAAGCGTTCAATTCCAATCAGGTGCAGAATCTATGGCAACAGCTCCAGAGCCGCCCCAAGCTTTGGCGCACGCTCGCTATTTGGCTGTTGAGCCTTTATCTGGTGGCCTATGCAGCAGAACTTACCTGGCGCCTGCTGCCTGAGCCTGCCGATAAAGCCATGGATACAGTAGCCGTTCACGCCGGCGGCAATGCCAAGCAGCCCAGTCAAAATATTGGAGCCATCAAGCGGCTGCACCTATTCGGACGCCCGGGGCAACAGCCTCAAGCGGCTCGCCAACAAGTGGAAGAAGCGCCGGAAACGCGATTAAATCTGGCTCTCACCGGTGTCGTCGCTTCCAACGAGGAAAATCAGGGGGCGGCCATTATCGAAAGCAGTGGCAAACAAAAGACTTATGGGGTTGGCGAGAAAATTGACCGCACCAGTGTGATCCTGCATCAGGTATACCCGGATCGGGTGATTCTGAAAAACGGCAGCCAATTCGAAACTCTGATGCTTGAAGGCCTGGATTACAGCAAAAATCCACAGATCTCGGTATTGGCAGAAGACAACACACCTTCATCGTCTTCAGACGACGGGGCTGGCGAGGAGGCGGAGTCGCGCACCTTATCGGATGAGGCCCTCGCCACCACTCAGGCTCTGCAACAACAACCTGCTAATTTTACCGATTATATCGCCATTACCCAGCATCGACGAGATGGCGAACTCGCAGGCTACCGTGTCAGCCCGGGTAAAGATCCGGCGCTGTTTGAAGCCGCCGGCCTTAAAGCCAATGATGTGATTACCGAAATCAACGGTCTTAGCCTGACCGACACCGAACAAGCGATGCAGGCCATGCAAGAATTACGTAACACCCAGTCTCTACAGCTGACCATTGAGCGAGACGGGTCATTGTTAACCCTTTATCTGGACTTACCGTCCGCGTAGCAAAACCAAAGGATAGCCATTATGAGGCGACTGAGCCAAAACCTGTTCAAGCGAATTGCCATAGCGGCCCTGGCCACTTTTATCGCCGCTTCGTCGCTGAGCGCCGCCGAGTATTCGCCTAACTTCAAAGGCACGGATATTGAAGAGTTCATCAATATCGTCGGCAAGAACCTGCAAAAGACCATCATCGTTGATCCTAATGTGCGCGGTAAGATTACCGTGCGCAGCTACGACCTGCTCAATGAAGAGCAGTACTACCAGTTTTTCCTGAACGTATTGCAGGTGTATGGCTTTGCCGTGGTGGAGATGCCCAATAATGTGCTTAAGGTGGTGCGCGATAAGGACGCCAAGCACAGCAATATTCCGGTAGTGGAAAGCGCCCCCTTCGATGGCGATGAAATGATCACCCGGGTTGTCCCCGTATATAACGTTTCGGTGCGCGAGCTGGCACCACTGCTGCGCCAGCTGAATGACCAGGCCGGTGGCGGTAATGTGGTCAGCTACGACCAGTCCAATGTCATGCTACTAACCGGCCGGGCTGCCGTCGTTAACCGGCTGGTTGAGATCATCGAGAGGGTAGACAAGGCCGGCGACCAGGAAGTAGAGATCGTTAAGCTTAAGTATGCCTCCGCGTCGGAGATGGTGCGCATCGTCGATAACGTCAACAAGTCTCAGGGCAATAAGGGTGGCGCCGATGTTTTGGAGCCCAAAATCGTTGCCGATGACCGCACCAACAGTGTGCTGGTCAGTGGTGACACAAAGGCCCGACAACGTTTGATCACACTAATCC
The DNA here is from genome assembly GCF_003143555.1 of Saliniradius amylolyticus. Taxonomy (NCBI): domain Bacteria; kingdom Pseudomonadati; phylum Pseudomonadota; class Gammaproteobacteria; order Alteromonadales; family Alteromonadaceae; genus Saliniradius; species Saliniradius amylolyticus. Next base: position 115,121 of record NZ_CP029347.1, on the reverse strand, counting down.
AACGGCTGGACAGTGAGTTGGAGACCAGCGGCAACACCCGGGTCCATTACCTGAAATATGCCAAAGCCGAGGATCTGGTTAAGGTTTTGCAAGGCGTCAGTGCCAGCATTCAGGCCGAAGGCCAAACTGAAAATAACCGTCGCAGTAGTAACAAACGAGACATCAGCATTGAAGCTCACCCCGACTCCAATGCGTTGGTTATCACCGCCGAACCCGACATGATGCGTTCGCTGGAAGAGGTAATCCGCCAATTGGATATTCGCCGCGCCCAGGTGCAGGTAGAAGCCATTATTGTGGAAGTCTTTGAAGGTGACGGCACGACGCTTGGCGTGCAGTGGGTCTCAGAAGACGGCGGTATGCAGCAGTTTGGTAATGCCGGCGTCCCCATCGGCCAGTTGGGGGTGGGCGCTTATCAGGCGCGGGATAAAACGATCGACAAGACTACCGTCACCGCCGATGGGCAGGTAGTTACCAGTTCAGATACCGTCGAAGGTGATCTCAGCCTGCTGGGTCAGTTGCTGGGGAATGTTAACGGCTTCCTGGTCGGCACCATTAAAGACGACTGGGGCGCCGTGGTTCAGGCGGTCAGTAACGACACTAATTCCAACATCCTGGCCACCCCTCACCTGACGACAATGGACAACGAAGAAGCCTTCTTTATCGTCGGTGAAGAGGTTCCCATTATTACCGGACAGACCGCCAGCGACTCGAACACCAACCCTTTCCAGACCGTGGATCGCAAAGAAGTAGGTATCAAGCTGAAAGTCACTCCGCAAATTAATGAGGGCAATGCGGTACAGCTGCTGATCGAACAGGAAGTGTCCAGCGTCAGCGGGGCCACGGCCGTGGACATATCCATCAATAAGCGGGAGATCAAGACCTCGGTGATTGTGGACGACGGCGGCACCGTGGCTCTGGGTGGTCTGATCGATGAGGATGTTCAAGAAAGCGTGTCCAAAGTGCCCTTGTTGGGTGACATTCCCGTACTGGGTCATTTATTCAAATCTACCACCACCAGCAAGCGCAAACGTAACCTGATGGTGTTCATCCGCCCCAAAATCATCCGCGACGGTGTCACCATGAACACCATCAGCAAGCGTAAGTACAACTTTATCCGTGCCGAGCAGCTGAAACGCCGGTCCGAGGGCGTTCCTCTGATGCCATTTAAAGAAACGCCAATTCTGCCTGAGTGGGACGATGATCTGGCTCTGCCTCCGTCCTTTGAGGAGACGCAAGACCGGCAGGAAAGAGACGGCAAAGAGGGCCAGTAAGGATGAGTGATCAAGTCGAGCCGATGGCGCCTATTCAGAACGAAGGCACTGAGCACCGCCAGCTCTCGTTTGGTTTTGCCCGGCGTCATCAGGTGTTATTGGACACCTCCGCCGACCCGGCACTGCTCTACCACACCGCCGAAACGCCGCTGCATATCTTTGCCGAGGTGCGGCGTTTTCTGGGCCAGCCCTTCCAGTTGCATAAGATCCCGGCTGACAACTTCGAGTCTCTGCTGACCAAGGCTTTCCAGCGCGACTCCTCAGAGGCCAAGCAGTTAATGGAAGACATTGGCAATGAGGATGACCTGTTCACTCTGGCAGAAGAGCTGCCGGAGACCGAAGATCTACTGGAAAGCGAAGACGACGCCCCGATTATCAAGCTGATCAACGCCATGCTCAGCGAAGCCATCAAGGAAGGTGCCTCGGATATTCATATCGAAACGTTCGAGAAGCATCTGATCATCCGTTTCCGGGTCGATGGGGTACTTCGTGAGATACTGCGCCCCAGCCGTAAGATGGCGTCCATGCTGGTATCCCGCATCAAGGTCATGGCGAGGCTGGATATCGCCGAGAAGCGTGTGCCTCAGGATGGCCGTATTACGTTGCGAATTGCAGGCCGGGCGGTGGATGTTCGGGTCAGTACCATGCCGTCCAATCATGGTGAACGGGTCGTATTGCGTTTGCTGGACAAAAACACCGCCCGTCTGAATTTAGAAGATCTGGGCATGACCAAGGCCATACGTCATTCCGTTTCGGCCCTGATTAGAAAGCCTCATGGCATTATTTTGGTCACCGGCCCCACCGGCTCCGGCAAGAGTACCACTCTCTATGCCGGACTTAGCGAGATCAATACCAAAGACCGTAATATCCTGACCGTGGAAGACCCTATCGAATACGATCTGGAAGGCATCGGTCAGACTCAGGTCAACCCCAGAGTGGATATGACCTTTGCCCGCGGACTCAGAGCGATCCTGCGTCAGGACCCGGATGTGGTCATGGTGGGGGAAATCCGGGATCTAGAAACCGCCCAGATTGCGGTGCAGGCCAGTTTAACCGGCCATTTGGTCCTGTCGACCTTACACACCAATACCGCCTCCGGTGCCATAACCCGGTTGGAAGATATGGGCATTGAGCCATTCTTGTTATCGTCCAGTCTACTGGCGGTGTTATCGCAGCGTCTAGTGCGTACCCTGTGCCCGGAATGTAAAACGCCCCATACCTTGTCTAAACAAGAGCGCAAGATCCTGGGACTGGATAAGGATGAAGCCAAGGATGTCACCATCTATGGTCCAGCCGGATGTGCCGCCTGCAATCACACCGGTTACCGTGGCCGAACGGGCATCCACGAACTACTGGAAGTGGATGAAACCATCCGTGATATGGTGCATAACGGCAAAGGCGAACAGAATATTGAACGCTATGTACGCGCCATTTCCCCGAGCATCCGCGACGATGGCTGTCAGAAGGTAATGCTGGGCATTACCTCCTTAGAAGAAGTGTTGCGCGTCACGAGGGAAGACTGATATGGCCGCCTTTGCCTACAAGGCCATGACACAGGCCGGCCGCAATAAGTCAGGCGTGTTAGAAGCGGATAACGCGCGCCAGGCCCGTCAGCAACTTCGGGATTCAGGTTTAATCCCATTAGAAGTGAATCAAACCCGCAGCAAGGAAAAGTCGGCCTCCGGCTCGTTTAAGCTGTTTCAACAAAAGATTTCTACCAGCGACCTGGCACTGCTTACCCGTCAGTTAGCCACTCTGGTCGAGTCGGCGCTGCCTATCGAAGAGGCCCTGTATGCCGTAGCCGAACAATGCGAAAAGCCGCGCCATCGCGATATGATGATGACGGTACGCTCAAAAGTGGTGGAAGGCTATGGTCTGGCCGACGCCATGGCCGAATATCCGGCGGTCTTCGATGAATTGTATCGGGCGATGGTCGCTGCCGGCGAAAAATCCGGGCATCTGCACACCGTATTAAATCGCTTGGCCGACTATACAGAAAAACGTAATCAGACCCGCAACCAAATTATTCAGGCACTCATCTATCCCAGTATGATGTTGGTAGTCGCCCTGTCGGTAGTCATCGCGCTGCTCACTCTGGTGGTGCCCAAGATCGTCGGACAGTTTGAAACCATGGGTCAGGAACTTCCCCTGATTACTCAGGTCATGATCGGCATCAGCGATTGGTTGCGAGATTATGTGCTGATTCTGGGCATTGTTATACTGCTGCTGGCCGTATTAGTGCGTCGCTTACTTCAAGTTCCCCATATCCGATTGCGGTGGCACCGGCAGTTACTTAAGCTGCCCTTGCTGGGCAAGGTTGCAAGGGGCCTGAACACAGCGCGTTTTGCCCGCACCCTGAGTATCCTGACCTCCAGTGCCGTTCCGCTGCTGGAAGCCATGCGTATCTCAGCCGGGGTGCTGGAGAATCGACACATTCGTAACTGCATCAATGAGGCGGCGGATAATGTCAAGGAAGGGTCTAGCCTGCGCGGCGCCCTGGATAAGACCAAGATCTTTCCACCGATGATGATGCATATGATCGCCTCCGGTGAGCGTAGCGGCGAGCTTCAGCAGATGCTGACCCGGGCCGCCGATAATCAGGATCGTGAATTTGAGGCATTGATCAATGTCGCACTCAAGGTATTTGAGCCGGTGTTGATCGTGTCTATGGCGGGTATTGTCATGTTTATCGTCATGGCCATACTGCAACCTATTCTGGCATTAAACAACATGGTAAATCTGTAATGAAGCATATGAAAAGACACTCTGGATTCAGCCTGATCGAAGTGATGGTGGTACTGCTGATCATCGGCATGATGGCCGCCCTGGTCGCCCCGGCTATCCTCGGCAATCAGGAAACCGCCCAGCTTAAAAAGGCCGCCATCGACATTCAGCAACTTGAAAGCGCCATGCAAATGTACAAGGTGCGTACCAACATGTTCCCCACCACGGAGCAAGGGCTAGAGGCGCTGGTCAATCAGCCCACGATGGACCCCATTCCCCGTAACTATCCACAGGAAGGCTTTATTAACCGTCTGCCGCAGGATCCTTGGGGTAACGACTACCAGCTCCTGAGTCCCGGTGAGATGGGCACCTTCGACATCTTCTCTGCAGGCCCGGACATGCAGCCCGGTACCGAGGACGATATCGGCAACTGGAACCTGGAAGAATACCTGAACTAACCTATGTCGTTGCCCACCTATCCTCAGCGCGGGTTTACCCTGCTGGAAGTCATGCTGGTCCTGCTATTGATGGGACTAATGGTGGGCACTATTACCCTGACGGGCTTTGGCAACAGCGCTCAGGATCGGCTACAAAAACAGGCCCAACGCTTACAGGTGGTGCTGAATATGGCTTCAGATCACGCCATTTTAAATCAACAGCAGCTGGGCCTGCGCGTCGAACCAGAAAAGAACCGATATTTCTTTATGGTTCTTGATGAAGACCAGCGATGGCGCAGAATCAGTACTGACTCACAGGTGTTAAGAGAGCACCAGTTGCCGGAGGAATTCGCAATGGAGTTGCAGCTGACCGATCTGCCTTGGCAAGAAGACGATAGCCTGTTCAGTCAGGAAGTGTTTGACGAAGAGCTTTCAGTGAGTGACGCCGAAACCCAAATTGGCAACGACCAACAGAAGCCTCTTCCACCGCCACAAATCTGGTTGTTATCCAGTGGTGACCTGACGCCCTTTAGCCTGCTGCTCAGTTACGAACCCACGTTCAGTAGTGACTCCCCCGTCTACTTCCGGCTACAGGGTCAGGCGTTCCCTCCTGTGACGCTGAAAGGTCCAATGGATACGGCGGCCCCCCTATGATCATCCATCGCAATAAGGGAATGACCCTGCTGGAGATTATGGTGGCGCTGGTAATCTTTGCCCTCACTGGCAGCGCAGTAATGAAGGCAGCCACCGATCACCTGACCAATGTCACTACACTTAAGGACCTGACCTTCGCCACCTGGGTCGCCAATAACCGTTTAACCCAATTGCAGCTTGAACAGCAGTGGCCACCGGAAAATAACCGTTCTGGTACTCAGCAGTTAGCGCAACAAGACTGGTACTGGCGCCAAACGGTCAAAGAGACCGGCGACCGGCAAATGCGCGCCGTCGATATCCACGTCAGCCCGGCCAATAACAAGGAGCGGGTCATCACCGTCGTCAGCACCTTTGTCACCCAAACAGGATTGCGCCAGGCAGGCCAGAGCAATGATGACTAACCGCGGTTTTACGCTTATTGAGATTTTACTGGCCATGGCCATATTCAGTCTGATTGGCCTGGCCTCTTACAGTGTTCTTAGCACGGTTCTGGATAGCGATCGACTTTCCTCAGAGCAATTCGAAGCGTTCGAAAAGCTACAGCGCACCATGCTCTATCTGGAGCGGGATCTGCTGCAGGCCGTCCCTCGTTCAGTACGGATAGAGGGTCAGGGCAACGACATTGTGTTCAGCGGCGGGGAAGATCAACTACAGAGCGACGCCGACGGTATGGCCTTCGTGCGCGGCGGCTGGCATAACCCTCAGCTGATGCTGCCTCGTAGCCGCTTACAAGCCGTGGGATACCGCTTGCGCGATGGCAAACTGGAACGGCTACATCATAATTATCCCGACAATGTGATTGGTCATGAACCTGAAATAAGGGTGTTGTTAGAGCGGGTGGAAGATCTGCAATTGCAGTTTGCTACCGCACCCATCAACAACGACAGAGACAGCAACACCTGGAGTAACAGCTATACCGCTACAGAGCTTCCAATGGCGGTAGCGGTGGAACTAACCACCGAAGATTTCGGGATGATCCGGCGCGAATTCTTGCTGACCGGCAAGGGAGGCACCAATGCCATCACGCAATAGAGGCGTCGCCTTGGTTATGGTATTGATGGTGGTGGCGCTGGTGGCCATTGTCGCTACAGAAATGGGCAGCCGTCTGCAGCTGCAGATCCAGCGCGTGGTTAATATTAAGGACAACAACCAGGCTTACTGGTACGCCATGGGTGCTGAACAGTTCGCACTCAAGTCACTGCTCGAACTGCAGCAAAAAGCCGACGGTGTGGTTCACCGAAATCAGCCCTGGGCTGCCGAGGATATTCAGTTTCCCTTGCCTCAAGGCATGATCGAAGCCAGGCTGGAAGACGCGCAAAGCTGTTTTAATCTCAATGCCTTGCAGCCTGGCGAAGACCAGGGCGCAAACCAGCGGCTTAGCGAAGGTTTTAAGGCCATGCTGCAAAGTGAGCCGGTCAGTATTCCCAGCTATGAAGCCGATGTACTGAACGACTCGCTGATCGACTGGCTGGATGACGATCCGCGTATGCGCCCCTACGGCGCGGAAGACCCAGACTACGAGTCCAGAGTACCGCCTTATCTGCCCGCCAATGGGTTGATGGTCAATCTGTCCGAACTAAGAATGGTCAACGGCGCCGAGCCTGAATACTTGCAGGCGCTGATGCCGCTGCTGTGTGTGTTGCCCGGCAATAGCGAATGGCGTGTTAATGTGAACACGCTGACCGAGCAAACGGCTCCCGTATTAATTGCGGCTTTAGGCCCCGGAGTGACGGTAGAAACCGCTAAAAGCCTGGTGAGCAACCGTCCCCCGGACGGCTGGCAAGACGTGAGTGACTTCCTCGGACTACCGGAAATCAGCGCCCTTTCGCTGACCGAACAGCAAAAACAGCGACTCACAGTGACCACAGAGCATTTTATTTTACATACCCGGGCCCGTTACAATGAGGCCAGTTTTAGCATGACATCGCTAATTCGGGTCAGCGACGGCAAACAATCCAGCGTGATAAGCCGGGAATTTGGAGGATACTGATGTCAGAACAACTTGTGCTACGCCTGGGCTCAAGCCAGAGCGACCCCATTTACTGGCTGGTCTGGTCACAAAGCGAGCGGGATGTTATCGCCTCCGGGGAGCTGCCGGATGCCACGGCTCTCGGCAGTCTCAAAGACCGGGCGGGTGAACGACCTGTGATCGCCCTCGCTCCGGGCAGCGATGTCTTGCTGCGCTGGCTGACGCTGCCTGTCCGTGCCTCACGTAAAGTACTGGCCGCTATCCCCTACATGCTGGAAGAAGAGCTCAGCACCGATGTAGATAGCCAGCTGTTTGCGCTGGGACCTAAAGAAGGTGAACGCCAGGCCATCGCGGTGGTGGATAAAGCCCTAGTGAACATGTGGTTGAACTGGCTCGATCAGGCTGGCCTCTATTGTGATCGTCTGCTACCGGATATTCTGGCCTTGCCACATACGCCCGATGGCTGGACTCTGCTTCAACTGGAGGGTCAGGTTCTGGTGCGTCAGGACCAATGGAAAGGAATTCAGGGCGAAAGTGAGTGGTTACTCCCTTTGTTAGAGGGTTATGCAGGGGAGCACGAACAGCCGGTTAAGGTCACCAACTACAGCGACCATCCCTTACCCGAATCGCTATTTGATGTCAGCCAGCCGCTCAGGGAGATGCCCATGCAGGTCTTAGCCCAGGGCGCCATCGACACCACGTTTAACCTGCTACAAGGGCCTTTCAAACCCAAGAAGCAAAAGTCCAGTCAGCCCCATCTTTGGCGCCCGGTAGCAGTGCTTGCTGGCATCGCCCTGGCCGTCACCCTGTTTGATAAGGGCCTACAGGCCTATCAGCTCAGCCAGAAAAGCAGTGAGCTACAACAACAGATAACCCAGACATTCCGCCAGGCGTTCCCAGACGTGACCCGGGTAGTGAATGTGCGGGCCCAGTTAAATCAGCAACTGGCCAAGCTGGAACAAGGTGGCGGCCAGGCCTCTCTGCTGACCCTTCTCAGCCAGCTACAGCCTGCCTTTAGTGGTACCAATATCAAACCCCAGACCCTGCGCTTTGACGCCAAACGCGCTGAGCTAAGAATGCAGGTCAGTGCCGAACGCTTCGAGAGCATCGAACGCTTCCGCCAGGCAGCCCAGGCGCAGGGCTTTGAGGTGGAACAAGGGGCCATCAATAACACCGATGACGGCGTTATCAGCTCGCTGGCTGTAAGGAGTTAACGTGAATCCAATATTGCAAAGATACCAACAGTTGAACGATCGCGAGCAGCGCCTGGTGCTCTCGGCGGCAATTATTTTGGCGCTACTGTTATTCTATTATCTGGTGTGGGCACCTCTGAATCAGTCCATAGATCGTCATCAGACCCTGATCGACAGCCGTCAATCCATGCTGCAATGGGTGAAACAGAACGTTGCTCGCGCCGAGCAGTTAAGAGGCGGCCAACAACAAACGTCGTTTCGCGGCTCCTTACCCCAGATGGTCAATCACAGTGCCAGCCAGGCGAACATCAGCATCGCGCGGATGCAGCCTCAAGGCGATGAGCTCCAGGTATGGGTAGACTCGGCGGCCTTCGATAAGGTTTTGGACTGGCTCCATGGCCTGGAGCAACAAGGCATTGTGATTCTGGACGCTGACTTTGCCGAGACCGAAACCAGTGGCTTCATCCGTATTCGCCGACTCAGACTGGGGGCTGGCTGATATGTGGCCACGCGTGCGCTTCAGCCTCGTCCTGCTGTTAACCTATGTGATTTTCCTGCTGGTTCAGTTACCTGCCAATCAGGTACTGCCCAGGTTAGCTCTACCCAAAGGCGTTGAGTTTAGTGGCGCCAGCGGCACCCTCTGGCAAGGCAAACTCGGGCAGTTAGTACTTCAGGGCTTCCCCGTCGATGAGGTTCATTGGCAACTCAACCCCTGGCCATTGCTACTGGGACAAATCGCACTGGAGCTGGACGCAGGTGATCTGCGCGACGCAGACGCGCTGGCTCTTAAGGGACAGATCAACCTCAGTAGTGATGAAATCCAAGCTGAGGACTTGCAGCTTTATCTGCCCACTGCACCGGTTATCGCCCGGTTGCCGCTCCCCCTCCCGGTGAAGGCCGGGGGACGCTTCAAGTTGGCCATCGATAACCTGGCCATTGCCGATCGGCAATGTCAGCGACTACAAGGTCAGGGACAATGGCTAAACGCCTCCGTGGCGGGCACTCAAGGCCCTATCGCTCTGGGGCAGTTTGACGCCCAATTAACCTGCTCGGAGGGCACGTTGGAAATTCAGGTACAAGAGCCCAACAGCTTCGGACTCAGCGCCACCGCGATCGTACCCGCGAACTTTAAGATTCGGGTGCAGGGTCGCTTTAAGCCAGACGCCTCTCTGCCACAGGAAGTACACGACGCAGCGCGCTTTTTTGGCCAGCCTGACGCTCAGGGCTATTATCGCGTTAAACTTTAATCGGCGCAGCGCGTATGGCCTCGAGCAACTCCCGATAATCCGCCGTGGCCGGGTATTTTTCCACTTTCCGGTGCGGCTGTTTTGAATCGGGGTTTTGCACCGCCAACAGATGGCCGATGCCAAAGGCCTGAGCAGCATCCAGGATAGGCAGGCTGTCGTCCACAAACAGGGTTCTGGCCGGATTGAAACCCAGATGCTGCTGTAGCTTTTGCCATAAAGACTGGGATTCTTTGGTGACCCCGAATTCATGAGTGGAGATCAGGGTGTCAATATGCTGGTCCAGTTGAGTGCGTTCCACCTTCAATGACAGGCTGCCAGGATGAGCATTGGTGACCAATACCACCTGACGGCCAGAATCGTGCAGAGCGTCCAAAAACGGCAAAGTGTCATCCCGAATAGCGATGAGGTGTTGCACCTCCCGCTTTGCGCTGATCATATCCATATCCAGCTTACGTGCCCAATGATCCAGACAGTACCAATCAATGGTCCCTGCGGTGCGGTCCATCTCAGCACGGATAAGGGCGTCGGCCTCTTGTATAGATAAGCCATCTCGCTCAGCCAGCTTTTGTGGCAACCACTCAAGCCAGAAATGGGTATCGAAATGGAGATCCAACAGCGTGCCATCCATATCCAATAACACCGTATCGATTTGATTCCAGGCCAGCATAGGCAATTGCTCACAGACAAGTTATAGTGGAAGTATCAGTATTTTATCGTGACGGGTTAATGAGTAAAGGCGATTCCGACAGAGTATTACCTCAAATTCATCGCGCCCAGGTGGTGGCAGAGAGCCGGTTGTTTCGAATCGAACAGCTTGATCTGGAATTCTCCAATGGCGCGCGGCGTCAATTTGAGCGCATGAAAGGTACCGGCCGAGGGGCGGTGATGTTGGTTCCCTTTATTGATGATGACACTCTGTTGCTGGTACGAGAATACGCCGCTGGAGCCCATGCTTATGAACTGGGCTTTCCCAAGGGCCTGATCGATCCCGGAGAAACACCGGAACAGGCCGGCAACCGCGAGCTGATGGAAGAGGTGGGGTATGGTGCTCGCGAGCTCCTGCCTTTGCACAAGGTCAGCATGGCTCCGGCCTTTTTTAACGCATCCATGACCATTTTGGTAGCGCGGGATCTCTACCCGAAACGTCTCCCCGGCGACGAACCCGAGCCCCTGGAAGTCGTTAAATGGCCAGTGAACAAAATGGATGCCCTGCTCGACAGGGAAGACTTTTCCGAAGCCCGCAGCACCTGCGCTCTGTTGATGATTGAGCGCTGGCTACGACAGAGGTAAATGCCCATGCCCCTCGATGCCCTGCTCAATATAGCCAAAGACGCCGCCTATGAGGCTGGCCAGGAGGTATTGCGTATCTATGAAAGCGGGGACTTCAAAAGTTACACCAAGGCCGACCAGTCACCGGTGACCAGCGCCGACTTTCGCGCCAATGAGATTATCTGTCACCGGTTACTTGAAGCCACGCCTCAGATCCCCATCATGTCGGAAGAGCAAAACAATGGGGCACTCAGTGAAAGGGAGCACTGGCAGCGCTATTGGCTGATTGATCCTATTGACGGCACTCAGGAGTTTGTCGCCCGCAGTGGCGACTTTGCCATCAACATTAGCTTGGTGGAAGACAACCAGCCGGTACTGGGGGTTATCTACTGGCCCATCGGCGATACCCTCTATTTCGCGCGTCAGGGCAGTGGTGCCTTTAAGCAGGCCGACGGGCAGACTCAGCCGATTAATGTGCGCCGCTTAGACGATCCGTCTGAGTCCAAGGTGATCATCGCGATCAGTCGCCGCCAGGCTCAGGAAAAGGTGATGAACAGTTTATCTTCTGAACGCCAGTACGCCACTCTGCCACTGGGAAGCTGCTCGCTAAAAGCGTGCTTCGTGGCCGAGGGGAAAGCCGATGTATTTTTACGTATCGGCGTAACCGGCGAGTGGGACACGGGCGCACCACAATGCATTGTAGCCGAGGCCGGGGGCCAGGTGCTGGCGGCCAACTTTGAACCGCTTACCTATAATCGGCGTAATTCACTTATCAACCCGGACTTTGTGGTGCTGGGCGACCCCGATGTCGATTGGCAAAAAATCATTCAACACAATATTGAGGAGCCTTATGAAAACTCTTAGCTTGGCAACGGCCCTGCTATTCTCGGCCTCCAGCATGGCGGCCTGGACTCTGGATCAACAACAATCCAGCCTGCACTTTTTGTCTACCAAAAATAACACCATTACCGAAACTCACCGTTTCGAAAGCCTGACGGGTCGCTTAAGTGACGAAGGTCAGCTTAAGGTGGTCATAGACCTGAGTTCGGTTAATACCAATATCGACATCCGTGATCGCCGTATGCAGGAGCACCTGTTTAAGATGTTCCCTAACGCCACCTTTACCGCTCAGGTACCTGATGCGGCATTAGCTTTGGAAGCCGGTGAGAGTCTGACCACCAGGATTAATGGAAAGCTGTCACTCAATAGCCAACAAGGTGACCTTCAGGTTCATGTAACTGTCACTCGTCTTGCCGATGGCAGTCTGCAGGCCAGCACCGTCTCGCCTATAGTGGTTAGTGCGGTCAACTATAGCCTGACTAATGGCATCAAAAAGCTGCAGGAAATCGCCGGTCTTAGCAGCATTTCGCCCACAGTACCCACCACTTTCTCGGTGCGTTTCCAGCCCGAATAATCAAAAAGCCCCGGGCTTGTGCCGGGGCGTTTTAACTCTTTATTCTTCAAACTGATCCTTAGGCACCAGATTCACCGATTCATGCAGCTCCGAATATACCAGTAGCACATTGCCGCTTTGCAGCTGCCGATGCACATCCTGCTTCTTCTGCTCCAGACTGGCCTCCTGCTCACCATAGTCCGTGCCCTCGCGCAGCACAAAGGCCTCGATAATATTATCCAGCGTCTGGGATGCCAGTTGGTCGATAGGAATAATCATAGTGGCTAAGCTCAGTTATTAGTTGAATCTAGGAGCACTGATACAGTGAAACTCTCTATTTAATCAAACGTTTCCTAATCAACTTACCATCAGCAACAACCAAGCCGTACTCACCATCAAATCTCAATAATTTTCCTTTTGCAACACTATGACTACCGACAACTTTTCCATTAACAAGAGATAAGAAAGTCTTACCCCCATTATGCTCGTTCCTATATACTAATTTATTACCATTAATCGCGTATGGCACGCCTTTTATTTTGGAGAGAACCCTATTATTAACACTGGATAAAACAACCTCACCATTCGGCTTCAAAACCGCATAGCGATTAGGAATATCACTGGTTACGAGTAGGTATTGGCCGTTGTCAGATAATGTAACTGAATAGACGGGGAATTCCGAAAAGCTCCAATACTTTTCATTTGAGCCAAAAGCCAATAGCTTTTTATCAACATTTATAACGGACACCCCGTTACCAACCTGTAGATGCTGGTAAATAGGCAACCCATCAAAGCGATAACTTATAGATTGTTCAAAGTTGTCACCATGCATGAGTTCCGTGACGCTGACACTACAGCAATCTGGGAAGTATCCATTGAAAGACATCCGTTCCATCTCAGGGGAGACTGATATGAATTGCTTACGGCCTGATAACCTTTCAAGTATTACCTCTTTTACCGTTAAACCTTTGGAGTTAATAAAGGTGAGTTGAGTCTTATCAGTATTGTGAGCTGTCATGATCACAACTCCTCCTTTTCCAGGAATCTTTTTAATGTTTTGGACGTTAGTAAAGCGTCTTTCTCTACCGTCAACAGCTATAAGGAGCGCTTCATCAACGCCACTATGCCCATTCCTGTTTAAGCTTGCTACCAAAACATATTCACTCAAGTCATTAGAGCTAGAGTGAGTAGGCACCCATGGTAAATATCTCTCATGAATTACCTCCCCTTCCTTATTAAATTTTTTTAACAAGCCTTTCCCATTTTCTCTTGCTAGAACTGAAAACCCCCCCTCCTCCATCAAGTAGGAGCTCAGAATCTGATCTTTCTTTTCATGACTGAGGCTGGCCCCATAAGCACTCACAGAAATAACAATTAATAAAATCCCAGAAAAAAACTTACTCATTACTCCACTCCTTGTTTTGTACATTGCTCGTCTCCCATTCGTGAGACTGGATCAACCGCTTTCTTTGATTCTTTTACCTTTCCTTTTTCTATTTCAGTTTCGTATATCCTGTATATTTGAAAGTGCAAGTGATTTCCTGAGCTTTGCCCCGTGCTATTGACTTCACCTATTAATTGTCCAGGCTTAACGATGTCTCCCCTGTTAACTATAACTGAGTCCTTTTTCATATGAATCATTACAGCTTCATATTCTATACCATCAGACGTTGTATACCGCATTCGCACATGAGCACCATTATACGGACTTTCTTCTGTTGACTGCGCAGTACTTCTAACTCTTCCATAACCAGGAGAATATATCTGAGTGCCAAGAGTTGCCTGAATATCAATCCCCTTATGGTGATCGTCTTGCCCATCAATTATTCTATGACCAAAGTCATCTCCACTGTCTAAATGATAGTCCCCGTCTTTTACAACATCTTTCCAGCAATCTAACTGACCATCTGCATCATTATCGACTGGAGTACCTAGGTAAGAAGAGTCATTATCAGCACCCGTTCCTCCGGTGCTCCCACTACCGCCATCATCGGTCCCTCCTTCTTCGTAGCATGCATGGTCCTCATATTCATTCTCATACCAACATGTAGTCCCTGTCCATGTGGTGCCATCTGAAGCGAATTTTGTATAGTCAGTACAAACCTTTGTCTGAACTATTTCACCGCAGGTTGATGCTAAAGAAGGGATGCTGTAATAGAGAGGGAATACCCACAGAACACAAAGATACTTTCGGTGCCTCATCCTTAACTCCTATTCTTTTGTTATATTTTAATTCCATATTTCCTACCCCTGACTTCAGGAGGGGCTCTAATAAATACAACACTAGCAATCTTACGAAAGGGATTGCAACTATAGCTATGCCTTTTATGATCCTGACTTTGGTAAACTTTAGAGTATAATCCGAGCCGCATTCGGCCCTTGTGGCCTCAGGAGGACTCTTGGAATTTTACTGGCACGATATTGTAGGCACTCTGGGTACAGCTCTGGTGGTGCTGGGCTATTTTCTGATTCAATCCGGTCGCCTGACGGCCGAGGATCTGGCCTTTTCCCTGATCAATCTAGGTGGAGCCTGCCTGCTGATGATCTCTCTGTGGTTTAACTTTAACCTGGCCTCAGTGATCATTGAATGCTTCTGGATTGCCATCAGTCTGATGGGGATCGGCCGCTATTGCCGGCAGAAGTTCAGGCCGAAGTCACTGAGTCAAGATAAGGCCTGAAAAACGCCGCGACTCGCTCATGCAACCAGATTTGCGGGCGCCAGGGCACGCCCTGCATAAAGCCCACGTGACCTCCCTTCTCACTGAGCTCCAGAGTCACTGCAGGCGACAAATCCTCGACCTTGGGCACCACACTTGGGCTCATAAAGGGGTCGTCTTTGGAATGCAGGATAAGAGTAGGCTGCTTAATGCGCTTCAGATAGCTCACCGAACTGCACTGTCGATAGTAATCGTCGGCGCTGCTAAAGCCGTGCAGCGGTGCCGTTACTCGTTGATCGAAGTCACGAAAGGTCTTAAGCCCCATAATTTCACGATCTCTAAGGGTTAGCTTGTCACCGTGATCCACACTTCGCATCCGGGCCATGGTACGCTCGCACATACTTCTAATCAGATAGCGCTGATACAATCGCGAGAAACCGCTTTGGATCGCCTCACCACATTCAGCCAGCTTAAACGGTGGTGAGATTGCTACGGCCGCGCGAATACCGCTGGAATTGGGATTTTCGCCTAATAACTTGAGTAGCATATTGGCGCCGAGGCTAAACCCCATGGCGGCCAGAGGACGGGAAGGAAAGCGTTTACGAAGCCAGTCCAGCAGGAATAACGCATCTTGCGTATCGCCCGAGTGATAAGCACGTGCAGTGCGGTTCAACTGGCGTCCGCAGCCACGAAAATGCATCATCACTGCCTGCCAGCCTTGTTCAAAAAGGTTGGCCAGCATGTCGTTGGCGTAGTGGCTCTTGGCGGACCCTTCCAGTCCGTGAAAACACACCACCAGCGGAGCATTGTCATCCGGCTTAGGTGTCCAGGCCAGTTCTACAAAGTCATTATCCGGTAGATCCAAATTCTGCCATTCCAGAGCCACCTGACGCCGCCGCTGAAAGAAGCGTGGGAAGATGGTCTGCACATGACGATTGCGCGCCCACCAGGGTGGGTAGAAATCACTTTGTTTTATTTGTCCATATTCTGGCTCTGGCTGAGTCAATGTCTCTCCCTTCGACAATCTGGCACTAACATTCGACTCATTATAAGGAAAACCACCGTCATGGCAGACTGATTCTTCGCGAAAATCTCACATTTGTACAATAATTATACAGTCTACACTCACCTCACAGGAGGGTATGATGAGACGACTGTATTTTTTAGTGGATCACTTAGACAATACCGAGCAAATTTCCCGGGATCTGCACAAAGCCGGGATCTCAGACTGGAACTTTCATGTGGTCAGCAAGGATGAGAATGGCCTGCATCGACGGCATATTCACTCCGCTAATATCTACCAGCAGAATGATATGGTGCATTCAGGTGAACAAGGATTTTTAATAGGCCTGGTGATAGGGGCCATTGCATTAACGGCTCTTAACATGAGTAATCTGGGCGCCCAACTGCCAACCGCTGCCTACATTTTTGCCTTTGTCGTATTCTGTGGCTTTGGCGCCTGGTGTGGCGGTCTCTACGGCATGCACAAACGTAACTATCATCTGCGCAAGTACGCCCATGAGATAGATAATGGTAAGTACTTACTTATGATTGATGTACATGCCAAAGAAGCCAAAAATATTGAGACCATGATGCATGAGTACCACCCAGAGGCGGAGTACGCCGGGGATTCCACCACCTTGATCACACCTTTTGCTTAGTCAGCAGCTCCTGATATGGATTTCGGCCCATATCAGGAGTGCTTGTTTGACTGATGCACCTTATGCAAAAACAAATATAAGTAATACAGGCAAATAGCCACAGTAACACCGATGCCCAGCAGGGAGCCCCAAGCCACAGGATCATTGAATATAAGCTCTAACATAGCGACCTCCGTTTAAGGATAATGACGCCATTTTACCCCTGTATGAGTAGGGTTATTTGACCGGTGTCAAACTTCGGTGGGTTTGGCTATGAAAAGCGGGTACCGCCAGCATCATGCTCCAGAAGGCTGGGCAAACGCACGCTAAATCAGTGCCAGCAAAGACTCGAGCTGTTTGGGAGCAGAGACGCCCTGACTTTGACAATAGTTAGCCAGGTTGCTGTGTCCATCACCGCGCTCAACCTCGAGGTGCTTTAGCATCACCAATAAGGCACTTTGCTGACGCCGCTCAAGAGCCAGCTCGGCGGCTTTCATATCTTTATAAGCACCGCTATCCATGGCTTTTGTCTTGCGCCTAAGCTGGCGCAAGGGGGAAAGAATTTTTTCTGTGCCTTCCAGTGCTTCCACCAGCTGGTGATAATTCTGCTCGGTGAGCACATAGCCATGCTTAGCAGTATAAAGCGAAAGCAGTGCCAGATTGACATTCAGGCCATACTTATCCTGCAACGCCAGAAAGTGACGCTGCCCTTGCTGATACCAGTCCAGGCTGACTTGCCAGAAATCATCCACCTGCCAGTTCGTGTTCAAACTCTTGCTCCATGTGTTGCAGCTGTTCCTGCTGGGTTAACCAATCGAGTTCGGCTTCTTCCAGTTTCAATTTGGCGTTGCTCTGCTTTTCGAGTAGTTCTTTAAGCTTAGTCTTATTCTCCTCCTCGTAAAGAGTGGTATCGGTCAGGTGCTCTTCAATCTGCTTCAACTCGGCGCTGGCGACTTCCATCTTTTTTTCCAGCTTGTCGATGGCCTTGCGAAGCGGCTGAGTCCGCTGGCGGAATTCAGCCTGCAGACGCTTTTCTGCCTTACGGTCCCGCTTGGGTCCGGTACCTTTCTGAGAAGCAGAGACTGTTACAGACTCGGTAAGCCAACGCCGGTAGTCCTCGATGTCGCCCTTAAAAGGCTCCACCCGGCCATTATCGACTAAATAAAAATCGTCACAGACGCTGGAAAGCAGGTGACGATCGTGAGATACCAGTACTAGAGCCCCCTCAAAGCCCTGCAGCGCCATATTCAACGCATGGCGCATTTCAAGGTCCAAGTGGTTGGTCGGTTCGTCCAATAACAACAGATTTGGCCTTGTATAGACAAGGAGAGCCAGTACCAATCTGGCCTTTTCACCGCCGGACATCGGCGCTACACGCTCAACGGCCTGATCGCCGTGGAAACCAAAACCTCCCAGATAGTCCCGAAGTGACTGCTCGGTGGCCTTAGGATCCAAGCGCACCATGTGCTCCAGTGGCGACTGATCAATATGCAAGGTCTCAAGCTGGTGTTGAGCGAAATAGCCGATCTTTAGTCCCGCCGAGGTGGTATAGTGACCATCAAGCGGAGTCATTTCTTCGGCCAGTAGCTTAATCAGCGTGGACTTTCCTGCCCCATTGCGCCCCAGCAAACCAATACGGCTACCCGGTACCAGATTCAACTGTACCTGTTCCAATATCGGCTTATCGCCATATCCCACCTTCACGTCGTCTATCGCCACCAGCGGGTTAGGCAGTTTGGGCGGACTGAAGAATTCAAAATCAAACTGGCTGTCGCTGTGAGCCGGTAGCAGGTTTTCCATCTTCTCCAGTTGCTTGACCCGGCTTTGAGCCTGCTTGGCCTTGGAGGCCTTGGCGCGAAAGCGATCCACAAAGGCCTGTAAATGCGCGATCTGGGCCTGCTGCTTCTGGTACTGCAAATTCTTTTGGCGGGCCCGCTCGGCTTTTTGTTGCTCGAAGCTGGAATAATTACCTTTGTAGAGCAAGAGTTGCTGGTGCTCGATGCTGCAAATTTCCTTTACCGTGGCATCCAGAAACGACTTATCGTGGGAGATAACGACCATGGTGCCCGGGTATTGCTGTAAAAACCCCTCCAACCAGAGTACCGCGTCCAAGTCCAGATGGTTTGTGGGTTCATCCAACAACAATAAATCGGCCCGACAAATCAACGCCTGAGCCAGGTTTAAGCGCATTCGCCAGCCACCGGAAAACGCACTCACCGAATGAGTCAACTGAGCCTGTGAAAACCCAAGGCCGGCCAGGATGGTGGCGGCACGCGCCTCCACATCATAACCACCGGCATGTTCTAATTGCTCATGCAACCGCGCCATCGCCTGTCCATCCTGCGCCCGCTCGGCCTCGGCAAGTTGCTGCTGGATCTGCCTCAATACCTGATCACCATCGATCACATAATCCAGTGCTCTGCGCTCGGTGGCGGGTGTTTCCTGAGCTACGCTGGCAATCTGCCAGTGTCCCGGCACATCACAATGGCCCTGATCGGGACTCAGCTGACCTCGTAATAAAGCAAATAGACTGGATTTTCCGCAGCCATTAGGGCCGACCAGCCCCACCTTGTGGCCTGGATATATTCGAACAGAGGCTTGTTGAAGCAGTACTTTGCTGCCTCGCATCAATTCCAGGTCGGAAAGCTGAATCATTGTTCCCCTGCCCCCGTAATTCGCGGTATCATTTTGTTAATCGTCATCATTGAGGTTCAAATGTCAGAGAAGAAACGTAAACGCTTTATCGCCGGTGCCGTCTGTCCCGAATGTCAGGCAATGGACACCCTGATGTTGTTTTTGCGCGATAATGTCGAGCATGTCGAGTGCGTTGAATGTGGATTTAGTAAAAGTCAGGCGGATGACGACGTCAGCCAGGCCACCCGCAAAGACGAAAATGTTATCGGAGTATTTAAGCCCGAATAAGGTCCAAGTTCCGAAGCCCGCAGTCTGCCACTACAACAGCAGGACCACAAGCTGTCAGTAATGAGGCGGCGGTGTTTCCTCATCCTCTCTGGCGATATTGGACACCTTCACCTGCTTTAGCCTGTCCACCACATGCCCTAACTTAAATTCCAGCGCCTCGATCTGGCGCTGCTGACTGGCCAGCGCCTGATTCAGTTGATCGATGGTGTCTTCCTGAAATGCCAACTGGGTTTGTAAGGCTTCAATATCCTCATCCGTATAGTGCTTCATATTTTAGTAACTCCAAACCTCGGCAAATCCCGCGCTACTGATGCTGAGTACCTGGTTGCCTGATAAAAACACGGCATCATACACTACCGCGCTCATGGGTTGGGAGTGTTTCCGTGGAGTCACTCGCCATACTTTCAAGTTTTGTCCGGTGTGAGTGTCCCACAGGTTGAGTTCTCGAGTTGGCGAGCCGGTAAGGATCTGAGCGCCATTTTTAGAAAAGCGTACCGAAGAGAAGATTTTCTGACGTTGAAAATATTGCAAGCGGCTGATCTCTCTGCCGGTGCGCAGATCCCAGATAATAGCGTTATCCATACTGTCGGCAGTAAAACCATACTGACCATTGGCGTCCAAAGCGACCTTAGAGACTCGATGGGGCATACTGAATTGATGCACCACCTGGCCGGTATCGGTGTCCCACAAATAGGCCAGATAATCATTACCACCAGTAAGTGCATACTTACCGTTGGGCGAGAGCGCGACACTGTTTATCTTTTCACTGTGTCCAAGAAACTCTAACCGGCGACCGGTATTTGGCTCCATGAACATCACCTTACCATTGCTACGCCCGACCAAAATAGCTCGCCCCAGATTAGCCACAGCGATGGCGCGCACGTTGGACTCATCAATGCGCCAAAAACCCGTAGGCTCACCTCGCTGCAGGTCCCAGAGGGCAAAGGTTTTCTGATCGGTGGTCAGCGCATGGCTATTATCCCAGGCAATCGCCACCTCATACACCAGATTGACCGCCTCTTCACCTCGTAGCGACCAGTGAAACTTCTGCTCATGGGTGGTCAGGTCCCAGACATTGATGCCGCTTTCAACGCTGGACACCACGGCCAGCTTACCGTCTTTAGACAGGGCCGCCGCCATGGCTCCCTCCGGGGCCAGCGCTTGCTTTTTCACCGGGTCGTCGAAGTAGCCGGAACATCCGACTGTTATCAGGGTCAACAAGGCCAGCGCTAAAACTCGCAACATACACTCTCTCGGGTTTCGCTTTTTTATTTTGGGGTTTAGTATAAGCCCTTTGCGTTATCACTGCTGCCCTCAATTAAAATAGCCGAACGGGCGCGCACCGAAATTAATCACTGGAGAAAGACATGAAAAAAACTGCTATCGCCGCCTTAGTGGCCGCTTCCGTATTAGGTCTGAGCGCCTGTCAGAAAGACGATCAGGCCCAACAGCAAGCCGTTAAGTTGGAGACTCAAGAGCAAAAGCAAGCCTATGGACTGGGTGCCTCGGTGGGTAAGTTTGTGGACCAGAAGTTGGATATGCAGGAAGAAGTTGAGGTCAACCTGGAGCGTGACCTGGTCATCAAAGGCTTTGTGGATGCCCTGACAGCTGAATCCAAGCTGGATCCGCAACAAGTGCAAGAAGAGCTGAAGCAGCTGGACGCTTTGGTAAAAGAAAAGCAGCAAGCTCATCAAGAAAAACAGGCCGAAGAAAACATCCAGGAAGGTCAGGCTTTCTTAGAGAAAAACGCCAAGCGCGACGAAGTGACCGTTACCGAATCCGGTCTGCAGTATGAAGTACTGGCAGAAGGTGAAGGGGAACAACCCACTAAGGCCGATACCGTTAAGGTCCATTACAAGGGCACGTTGCTGGATGGTACGACGTTCGATTCCTCCTACGAGCGGGGCGAGCCGGCGGTTTTCCCTCTGGGTAGAGTGATTCAGGGCTGGATCGAAGGCGTGCAACTAATGAACGTGGGTTCCAAGTACAAGTTCTATATCCCATCTGAGCTGGCCTACGGTGAGCGCGGCAACGGAAAGATTACTCCCAACTCAACCCTGATTTTTGAGGTCGAGCTGCTGGACATCGAAGACGACGCCACTGAGTAAGGACTGATAAAAAAGCCGGGCATTAACGCCCGGCTTTACTCTCAACTCTCCAGCGGTTTCCTTGCTGGTCATCAGGTTCCTTCATAGCAGTACCCGTTATACGGGTGAAGTTTCCCGGCTGGCTCCGGGCAGCATAGTTGGCTACTGATTGTCGGTAAAAAATGCGTGTTGCCAAACCGTAGCCTGAATGACAACCAGGGCAACCCGCCAATGAAAAAGTCGTCGTGATTCATGGGCTACCCATAATGTTTAGAATAGTTCAGCCCGTATTGATTGCTGGGACTTTTTGAAACTATTTTGTCATAAAAGCCCCCATCTACATTCCATCTCAAACTTTATATCCCGAGGCGCAAAGGCTATAAAGGGGCCTTGATCAAGTTGTACCATCAATATGAAGACCAATCTGATTACCCGACAAGGCTTTGAAGCCCTTCAGCAAGAACTAGATTACCTGTGGCGTAAGAAGCGACCGGCGGTGACTCAAAAAGTATCCTGGGCAGCCAGCTTAGGCGACCGCAGTGAAAATGCCGATTACCAGTACAACAAGAAGTTGTTGCGCGAGATTGACCGTCGGGTCCGCTATCTACGCAAACGCCTCGAGCAGGTACGAGTCGTGGATTATTCGCCGGAGCAGGACGGGCGAGTGTTTTTTGGCGCTCGTGTGGAGATCGAGAACGACAACGGCGAACAGCTCTGCTTTACCATCGTAGGACCGGATGAAATCTATGGCCAGAAGGATCTGATTTCCATCGATGCGCCCATGGCCCGAGCCCTACTCAAGAAAACCGTAGATGATGAGGCCATAGTGCGCACACCGGAAGGCAGTAAGCGCTGGTACGTATTATCCATCGACTATCCGCAACAGCCGCGTCCCTTTAAGCCGGACCCGGATGACCTTAAGTTGTAGCTTTTCTATGCAAGCATCGCCACATCGCTGGCATTTTGCCATTTCAAGCCGTATAAAGGCCTCATTATTGTAGAGACAGACCAACTATGATTATTGAAAAAATCGCTTCCGAATTGACCGTTAAGGCCGACCAGGTTCAGGCCGCGGTCACCCTGCTTGATGGTGGTGCCACCGTTCCCTTTATCGCGCGCTATCGTAAAGAGGTCACTCAGGGGCTGGACGACACCCAATTACGGGATCTGGAGCAGCGCCTGACCTACCTGCGCGAACTGGAAGAGCGCCGCCAGGTGATCCTCAAGTCCATTGACGATCAGGGCAAGCTAAGTGAGCAACTGGCGGACAAGATTCGCGCCGCCGACAATAAAACCTCACTGGAAGATCTCTATCTGCCCTACAAACCTAAGCGTCGCACCAAGGGCCAGATCGCCATTGAGGCGGGGTTAGAGCCGCTCGCCGACACCTTATTTAATGACCCTACTCAGGATCCTGAGGTTCTCGCGGCCGACTACATTGATGCCGACAAAGGCGTGGCCGACACCAAGGCAGCATTGGATGGAGCGCGCTACATTCTGATGGAGCGCTTTGCCGAAGATGCCGACTTGCTGCAAAAGATCCGCCAGCACCTGAACAAGGTGGCGCATATTCGCAGCGTCTTAGTCAGCGGAAAGGAAAAAGACGCTGCTAAGTTTAAAGATTACTTTGACCACTCAGAGCGCATTGCCAAAACCCCATCACACAGAGCCCTGGCCATGTTCCGGGGCCGTAATGAAGGACTGTTGCAAGTCACTCTGGTCGCCGACCCGGATAATGAGGAGGGGGATCGCCGTTCCTATTGCGAAACCATCATCGCAGAGCATTACCATATCCGCCAGCAGAACCGTCCTGCAGACCATTGGCTTGAAGCCGTCGTCCAGTGGGCCTGGCGGGTTAAAATCCAGCTACACATGGAAACAGAGCTGTTTGGCAGCCTGCGTGAGCGTGCCGAAACCGCGGCTATCGAAGTGTTCGCCAATAACCTGAAAGACTTGCTGATGGCCGCCCCAGCCGGACAGCGCGCCACATTAGGACTGGACCCCGGCCTGCGCACCGGAGTAAAAGTGGCTGTCATCGATGCCACGGGTAAGGTCGTGGATACGGCCACCATTTTTCCCCATGCGCCGCAAAAACAGTGGGATAAGGCCAAGCGCACGCTGGTGAACCTGTGTCAGCAACACAAGGTGGAATTGATCGCCATCGGCAATGGCACCGCCTCCCGGGAAACTGACAAGCTGGCCAGCGAGATTGTTAAAGACCTGACGGCCGAGGTACACAAAGTCATGATCAGCGAAGCCGGGGCCTCGGTTTACTCCGCCTCAGAGTTGGCCGCTAAAGAGTTGCCGAATCTGGACGTGTCACTGCGCGGCGCCGTGTCCATCGCCCGCCGACTTCAAGATCCATTAGCTGAGTTGGTCAAAATAGAACCCAAAGCCATTGGCGTAGGCCAGTACCAGCACGATGTGAGTCAAAGCCAGTTAGGTAAGTCGTTGGATGCCGTGGTGGAAGACTGTGTGAACGCCGTAGGCGTGGATCTCAACACCGCCTCACCGGCACTCTTGAGCTATGTATCCGGCCTGAATAAGACGTTAGCTCACAACATTGTGCATTTTCGAAATCAAAATGGGGCCTTCGCTAACCGCAAGCAGTTGCTTGATGTAGAGCGTCTGGGGCCCAAAGCGTTCGAGCAGGCTGCTGGCTTTTTACGGGTCACTCAGGGCGATAACCCGTTGGATGCCTCCGCAGTGCATCCCGAAGCTTACCCTGTAGTGAAAGCTATCGTCGAACAAACCGGCAAGCCAGTGACCGAGATTATGGGCAATAGCGAGTTGCTTAAGAGTCTCAAAGCACATGATTATGTGACCGATAATTTCGGCTTGCCCACCGTAAGCGATATTCTCAAAGAGCTGGATAAGCCGGGTCGGGATCCTCGTCCCGAATTTAAGACCGCCAGCTTCAAAGAAGGGGTAGAAACTCTCAACGATCTTGAGCCAGGTATGATTCTGGAAGGCGTGGTGTCTAATGTAGCCAATTTTGGAGCCTTTGTGGACGTGGGCGTGCATCAGGATGGACTGGTGCACATCTCGGCCATGACCAATAAATTTATCTCCGACCCCAGGGATGTGGTTAAGGCCGGTGATATCGTCAAGGTCAAGGTGATGGAAGTGGACACAAACCGAAAACGCATCTCCTTTAGTATGCGCCTGGATGATGAGCCCGGTAGCCAATCCAGCGGTGGGGCTTCAACGGGCAAGGCAAAACCCAAAGCACGCTCCGCTAAGCCTAAGTCCAAGGAAAAAGCACCCGAAAACGCTGCAATGGGCAACGCATTTGCCGAGGCCTTTGCCAAGGCTAAAAAGTAAGTCACAAAAAAGCCACCGACATCGGTGGCTTTCTTATCTGATTACGGAACAGCTCGGGCCGACTATATGCTTTGCTGCACCAGTCCGCGCTCTACAGGTTGAGTTACCTGAGCGTAGAAATTAGCAATCCGAAGAGAGCGCTGGTTAATCTCATTATCCCGACGGGCCAGCATCTGTTTAAATTCACGGCTGTCTGAGGCCAACCCGGCCGCTTCAGCCACAGGATCCGATTCAGACAGGGTCCGGCGTCCGACAGTAATACCACCATCAGCGGTTTCATCCGGGCTGGGAGGTTGATAAGAGCCATCCTCTTCGGCTCCTTCCCCCGCTTGCGAAACCGCTTTCTGAGCCTGCGCCATGCTCTCCTTGGCCACCTCTCCACGCGCTTCTACCGCTGTTTGCTGAGCTTCGTTGGCTACCCGATAATCCTGAGGCGATGGTTCGGCCGGCGCTAAGGCTGCCGCCTTCACCTGCTCCATCTTACGGATGGTTTGCTCGGGGGTAGGCTCCTCAGAGATGTCGATGGAAACTTCACCACCTACGGCGTACTGCTGACCGTCCGGTCCGCGCTGATATTCATAACTGGGCGCTCCGGCATACTGACCACCACGATTGGCATGGGCCTGCTCGTGCTGACGCACCTCTCGGTCACGTTCCTGCAGCTCCTTGACTTCTTTTTCATTGGCTTCCTGCTGACGACGTTCTGCATCCTGCTTACCCGCGCTTTCATCCTTGCCATTATCCTTGCCAGAGTTGTTAGCTTGCTGCTCAGACTCTGAAGACTGGGCATTCTGAGGCTTATCGTAAGTGGGACTGTTCTGCGCCTGCTGATTTTGGCGGGCACGCTCGGAATCAGCCCCCAAGCCTTTTTCCGCGCCGGATTCATCGGCCTGACTGGGCTGGGGAATAACCTCGCGGGCAAGGTTATCTCTACGGGCTGACTCCGTATTATGATTGGCTGTGGTGAATGGGACCCCCAATGGGGCGGGGGTGACAATACTCATAACAAGCGCTTAGACCGTTTCATCCACAAAACGACCGATCATCTCATCGGTGGTTTCGATCACCTCTGCCGATGCCTGGGCATAGGTCAGATTGGTACTCAATCCTACCAGGCTATCGGTCAGGCCGGGCCTGGAAGAGGCGAGTTGCTCCTGCAGGCTGGCATCAGCCCCGGGCTCTTTCGCCACCTGCTGACTGGCGATATCAGCACTATTCTGCGTGATGCCGGACGAGGCACGCTCTAAGCCCTGTGCGCCGGACACCATAGCTGAATTCAAGTTATTGCTGGTTACGCTGATCGCCATTATCAAATTTACCCCTTCTTACCTGTGGTTAATTATTAACCAAATCAAGACAAAAAGAAAGTCTACGTAGTATACGCAAAGGGTTAGACTGATAACATCAGTTCGCCAGGGGCTCAGACAAATACCTTGCTATGGCCTGCTCAAACTCCTGTTGATGGGAGATAAAGGGCGCATGAGAGGCTTTAGGAAACAACATAGAACGAGTCTGCGGTTGCAATTGCTCGACCTGGCCCAGTACCTTCATCGGTACTAAGCTGTCACGCCGACCATAAATCCGAAGGGTCGGGCATTGAATCTGAGTCAGAGACTGACGCAGATCCGCCTGCCGCAGAATCGTCAGGCCAGCATCCAGAGCCACGGGACTGGCATCAGGGTAATCACTGATGGCCTGTTTTATCCTGGCAATATCCTGTCGGGTAGAGCTACTGCCCATGGCCTGGATTGCCAGGAAACGATCGATGGTGGCGGCAATGTCACCGTGCAACTGATGACGAAAGCCGTCCAGAATATCGGCATCAATCCCCGGCCAGTCTGGCTGTGCTAAGAAACAGGGGGAGGTCGCTACGCCAATCAGTTGAGCTACCTTGTCGCGGTACGACAATGCCAGTTGCTGGGCCACCAGCCCCCCCAACGACCATCCTACGATGATACTCGAGCGGGGCACCTTATCGGCCACCATGTCAGTTAGCGCTGACAAACTATATATCTCTGGCAATACGCTGTAATTTTGACCGAAGCCGGGCAGATCGACGCAATGCACCCGAAAGTCATGCCGGAGAGTCTCAACCCAGGGTTGCCAGACGCCACTGTTCAGTCCCCAACCATGTAGAAGCACCAGGTCTCTGCCCTGGCCGGTAATCTGTGACTCTAATACGTTCATTTGATCTATCTTTAGTGAGCGGGATAGTGGATATGGAGATCGCTATGTTATCTCAGTTCGTCAGCAAACTCAGGCTACAAAGCTGTTGTCTTTGTGGACAGGATAGCCATCTTGCTATCTGCGAATACTGCCGTAACAGCCTCCCATTATTGCGCCAGCCTCCGAAGAACCTGTTACTTTGGCCCGCCGTGCGCCAGAAATTGGTCAGCCCGCACTATGACGCCCTACTCTGTCTGGGTAACTATGATTGGCCGATAGATTGGTTGATTCAACAACTTAAGTTTCATCAACGCCTATGGCCAGCCACCATTTTAACTGAGCTTTTTTGCCACTATTGTCTGGAACCTGACTGGCCCAGGCCCGATGTACTGGTGCCTGTTCCGTTGCACGGCATTCGCTTTAGTGCCCGACACTATAACCAAGCCGCACTGCTCGCTCGTCAGTTATCTGTAAAAACCGGCGTGCCCGTTAATTCACATCTCATTCGGCGAACACTTTCAACTCAGCCCCAGAGCCGACTCAGTGGAGCTGAACGCCGCAAAAATCTGGCCGGAGCCTTTCGCCTGAATCAAGCGCCGCCCAAAGGACGCATAGCCTTAGTAGATGATGTGCTCACCACAGGCAGCACTTGTAACGCTCTGGCCAAGCTAATGCGTGAACGGCAACCTCATTTAGAGATCGAAGTCTGGGTCATGGCTCTTAGCCGTCCGCATCAATAAAGCCGTCAAAGAACAGAGCGTTACTCAGAATCCGGCGTGTGCCATACCAGTAGCCACGAAAGGCCAGATTATCGGTGATTCCCACAATCGTACCCTGTCCTACATCATGAGCCACAATATTCGCCTTACCCGCCAACAGGTGCTCCATCTCATTACTGGCGTATCCTGCCAGCAAAGGCGTGTCACTGTAACTGGCCACAGTGGTAAAAGGTTGATGCGGTTTTTGCATAATCCACTGGCTGTTACGCATAAATGGCAGGGTGCTTTCCTGATAGCCCATCATTAAAGGATGAGACGTATCGATCTCGGCCAGAAATACACTGCCTGCGAGACGCTGCTTACCAGACAAGGCATCTTTATCCCCATAGCTTAACTCGCTGGTATTAAACTGCGCCTTAATATCATCCTCATCCAGGAAGTCGGCTTTAAGCCAGCCTCTATCGCTGGCCCACTTAGCGGCACCTTTCTGAACAACCAGGGTACCGCCTTGCTTCAACCAGGACTCCAATGCTTCTGTCACCTTATCCGTTAAGTCGTCATAGCGCCCTTCAGCCATGTAGATGTGGCTATAGTCAGCCAAACGAATATGACCCAGACGGTCTTGATCCACGATGCTGACCGGCATATCCACAACCTGATCGAAGTAATACCAGAGTTCACCCACTTCATACTGAGAGGTGCCAACCCCGCCGACCAATAGCACCTGAGGCGACTCGGCCATCATCAGGGTGCGACTGCCCAGATCCGGCCCCTGAGGCGTCAGACCGGAGCGAATATCCCATAGACGGATGTCACGCTGAGTAGCTAACTCTCCGACAAAGGTTCGCCACTTGTCATTACTCTGTAAACCTTTGGGTATAATGACCGTGCCAGGCTCGAAGCTCACCACACCTTGACCCGTTTCGGCGCTGAAAGCCTTCTGACTCAGCTGAGCCTGAATCCCAGCATCCAGAATATCCTGTAGCAAAGCCGGAGCCTGACTGTCCTGCCAGGAAAAAGCATAAGCATAAGCGTCTTGACTCAGATCGTGCTGGGTCGGCTGCGAGAGGTTTAATTGGTCGGTTAGCGGCAGTCCTCGCCACATTCCCTTCTCCACCGGCTGGAAATCGATATTAAAGGCCAAGGGCAGATTCCAGTTGGACACATCGTAGAAGGTATTGTCCTCGAAGCTCTTGCGAGTAGAGAAAATGGACTTAATCAAACGGTATTTAAGCGGCTGATTCAGAGGTACAAAAACACTACTGTCGGCCTTATAAAGTTTGCCATCCCGCTTCACATCCTTGGTTAAGCCTTTCACAACAATTTTGTGCTGACGTAAATTATCCAGCAGAGCCCGAAAACGACTATGATCATCTGCCTCGCTAAGCAAATAACCGGAGAGGTCGTCCTGTTCAATAAGCTTACGGGTCTGGTCATCAAAACGACGCTGGTAGCTGAGCAGCTCCTGCTTATTAGCCAGTGCGCCTTCAAAGGTGGACAATGAGGTCAGTACCTGATTTTGAATACTCTGCTCAAAACTCAGCGGCCCGTAAATCGATTCCTGCAAGTGCCCCCGGCTGCTTGCCTGTTCAAACAAAATCCCCACTACCCCCTGAGCGTCGGGATAGGTAGAGCCTTTACCATAGTAGAAGTCGTCAAAGCCTTCTTCAGAAAAATAGAGCTGGCCGGTCCGATCAAAGGTTGCTGCATGGTACTCAGCCAAATCGGCGGTCAGTTTCTCGTTCTTATTCGGTGTCCAAGGGTTCTTACGCGAGGGCACACCGGGCTGAAAGAAATAGGTACTATCGGTTCCCATCTCATGGAAGTCGGTCAACACGTGGGGCCGCCACTGCTGAAAT
The DNA here is from genome assembly GCF_003143555.1 of Saliniradius amylolyticus. Classification (NCBI taxonomy): domain Bacteria; kingdom Pseudomonadati; phylum Pseudomonadota; class Gammaproteobacteria; order Alteromonadales; family Alteromonadaceae; genus Saliniradius; species Saliniradius amylolyticus. The sequence continues at coordinate 85,590 of NZ_CP029347.1, read as the reverse complement.
TCGGCAATCCGGGCCCGGGACTCGGGGTGGGTCAGCAGCAGCCAGTCACGATTCAAATCGAACCAGTAGTGGTTGGTGCGCCCGGAAGGCCAGCGTTGCTGATGTTCACGGTGCTCGGCATCCGCTACCCGGTTCTGTCCCTGGTGCATATTGGCCCACTGAGCAAACCGCGACAGCCCATCGGGGTTGATAGCCGGCTCCATTACGATCACCGTCTCATCCAACAACTGGTTAACCTCGTCATCTAACGCCGCAGCAAGATAGTAGGCCACCAGCATGGCAGCGTTGGCGCCTGAGGATTCATCGCCGTGAATGCTGTATCCCATCCACAATACCAGCGGCGCGTCCTTCTTCGCCTCATCTCGCTCCACACTGTTGAGGTGTTGCTGGCGCAGGTCATCCAACTTTGCCAATTTGTTCGGGTTAGAGATGGTCAGCAGTAGCAGCGGCCGCTGCTCATGAGTGTACCCCATGGTCTTTACCTGTACCCGATCCGATGCAACCGCCAGCGCCTGATAATATTGCACTAACTGGTCGTGGCGAGCATGCCAACGACCAACCGGATAACCCAGCACTGAGGCCGGAGTGGGGATGGAGGCATCGTACTTGGTGCCCTCGGGAAGATAGTCGGTATCCTGGTTGATGCTTACCGCATTGGCTGACCCTATAGCCAGCGAGAAGATCAAACTCATTAATAGTCGTTTCATGCGCATAACAGCCCTTGGTGGTGCGGTTTGTTCTGAAAGCTATCAGTTTCCCTAAGTGCTTTCCAGAAAATCACCATTACCCGAGTGTTTTACTCAAGTAATATTTGTTATGATGACACTACAGGCGTTAACCAAAGAGATGTTCATGATTCAGATATCCGAACCGGCACAGGCCCACTTTAAGAAATTGCTGGAAAAACAGGAAGACGGCACCAATATCCGGGTGTTTGTGGTTAATCCGGGTACACCCAGCGCCGAATGCGGGGTGTCCTACTGCCCACCCAACGCCGTTGAGCCCAATGATGTCCGACTTAATTTCGATGGTTTCGATGCCGTGGTAGACGAAGACAGTGCGCCCTTTCTGGAAGAGGCGGAAATCGACTTTGTCACGGATCAAATGGGTTCGCAGCTAACACTCAAAGCTCCCAATGCGAAAATGCGTAAGGTGTCGGACGACGCGCCCCTGGCCGAACGCGTAGACTACATGATCCAGTCGGAAATCAACCCACAACTGGCCAGCCACGGCGGTCAGGTGGTTCTGATCGAGATCACCGAAGACGGTAAGGCGGTGTTGCAATTTGGCGGGGGCTGTAACGGCTGCGCCATGGTGGATGTCACCCTAAAGGAAGGCATCGAGAAACAAATGCTCAATCAGTTCCCGGAACTGACGGGAGTGATGGATGCCACCGAACACCAGGCCGGTGAACACTCCTACTACTAACACCTACAACGCGGCTCTAGCCTTCGCAGAGCCGCGCTTGTTTGTGCAGATGGATAAAGTAACCGCCTAACGTCAGGCCCCGCGCCAGTAAGAAACCACAAAACGCCGTCCACAGTCCATGGTTGCCTAAAGGCAGCAAGCCCAGCCAAAGAGGCACAAAAACTAGGGTCATACATAAGATCATGCTGTTACGCATGGCCTTGCCCCGGGTCAGACCGATGAATACGCCATCGAACAGGAAACACCAGTGAGCAATCAGTGGTATCAGCCACACGTACGGCAAGAAGGGCTGGATAGACTCTCTCAGGGCCGTTAAATCGGTCAGAATGGCGACGATGCGCTGATCAAAAAGCACAAACACCAAGCTGTATAGACAAGCTAGGGCGCTGGACCATAACAAGCCCTGTAAGGTCCTGAAGTATAACTGCCGGGGTCGCCGGGCACCTTTGCTCTCTCCTACCAAAGCTTCCACAGCATAGGCTATGCCGTCCAGGCCAAGCGCGGTGATCACAAAGAACTGCATCATGATGGCGTTGACCGCCACTGTGGTTTCGCCGATACGCGCTGCCTGGATGGTCATCACGGCCATACAGAACTGCAAAGCCAGATTGCGTAGCAGGATGTCACCGTTTAGCTTTAACACAGCCTGATATTCAGCCAACCGAAACCAGTGCCGCCGCCATCCATGCCAATTCAATCTCCTCAGAATCACCCAGAGTCCGGAGCCGAAAATTACCGCCTCGGCAATCACAGAGGCAGTGGCCACACCGGCTACCCCCATATCCATCACCAAAACAAGCAGAAGATTAAGTCCCGCATTTAGCAAGTTACCTATGATCTGGATGCCCATCACTGTTCGTGCCTTTTGCTGGCCCACTAACCATCCCATCAGGATAAGGTTAGATAGCGCCATTGGGGCGCCCCAGACACGGACCGATAAATAGTCGGCCACCACCAGGTTCACGTTTTGATCTGCATCGGCGACCCATTCTGCTACCCAGATCAAGACAGGCATTAACACGATCAGCAGCACCCCAAGCATTAAGGCAGGAAAAATGAGCTGATATAAGACTCGAGCCCCAGCCTCCTTACTTTGCTGACCCAAAGCTTGAGCCGCCAGACCAGTGGCCGACATGCGAAAGAACCCGCAAATCCAGTAGATTTGAGTGACAACCATGGAGGCGACTGCCGTGCCCGCGAGGAAGTGCACCCCGTCCATATGCCCGACAACCGCGGTGTCGACCATCGCCAATAATGGGTTGGTAATATTGGCCAGGATCATCGGCAGTGCCAACCACAAAATACGACGGTGCTCGCCGGGATACAGTAAACGTTGCCAAAAGCGTTGGCGCTTGGCGGGTAAGACGTTAAGCTTTAGTGACATAACTACCCGTTAAGAGTGATTAAATTGATGACTGCGTATCGTTCAGTGCTGTTCTCTGTAATCGGGGCCTTGCTGGCAAGCCTGCCGCTTAAAGCCGAGCCCACCAAGTTCACCGAACACGGGGTGATTCTACAGTATCATCATGTGAGCACCAGTATGCCGGCTTCTACATCTATTTCACCTGAGGATTTCGAGCGCCATATGGCGTACCTGGATGAGCATCATCAGGTGATTCCGTTAAAAGTCATGGTGGAGTTGTTACAGGACGGTCAACCCCTTCCTCCCAAAGCAGTCGCCATCACTTTTGACGATGGCTATCGCAACATTCTCGATAATGGCCACCCTATCTTAAAAGAATATGATTTTCCCTACACCATCTTCATCAACCCGGCATTGATAGGCACCAGTCATCAGCAACTGGACTGGAAACAGGTAAAGGCCATGGCTAAGGAAAATGTGACCTTTGCCAACCACACCACAGACCATCGTCACCTGCTGGCCCGCCAGGATGGTGAAAGCCAACAGGCCTGGTTAAACCGGGTTAGTGAAGATCTTATAGCCGCCGAACGGCAGATCGAACAACAGCTTGGCTATAGCCTGAATTACCTGGCCTACCCCTATGGGGAGTTCAATCAGGACATCCAGGCTTTAATTGAAGAAATGGGCTATGTGGGCTTCGGTCAGCATTCCGGTGCCATCGCCAGCTACAGTGACTTTACGGCCTTGCCGCGTTATCCGGCGGCGGGAAATTATTCAAACCTCAATACCCTTAAGCTCAAGTTAAACAGTCTGGCTATGCCGATTACCTCAGAACCCCCGAAAGCCGCCCTGGCACATCAGCATTCTGCACCTGAGTGGTCAATCACTCTCGATTTGAGCGATATTCGCCCCCACCAGTTTGCCTGCTATTTTGGTGGCGACACGTTGTCGCTGAAGTGGCAAGAAGAACAGGTGCAAATTTCACTGCCCGAGTCGCTATCACCGGGGCGCAGTCGGGTGAACTGTACCGCTCCCAGCAAGCGTGACCATACCCGCTATTACTGGTACTCCCAACCATTTTTTGTCCCCACCGCAGACGGGCGCTGGCTGGACTAGTCCACCAGCACCGGCATATCGGCCAGGATATGGTTCGGATTGACCACCGCCAACTGACCTGGCCGACTCTCAGGTTTAAAGCGACCCACCACCTGAGCTTTCGGATTTAGCAGCACCACAGAACCGCTGTGATCCACCAGGTAGTCGTTATCGTCGGTGCTTTGCGACATGGCGTACATCATGCCCAGACTGCGCACAAAGGGGAACAGCTCCTTGTGAGGCCCCGTAACGGCCTGGAACTCGGAGTTGAAAAACGCTCCGTACTCAGCCAGTCGCTCAGGCGTATCCCGCTTAGGGTCCACAGAAACGAACAGTACCCGTATTGGTTGATCAGAAGGCAGTTGCTGCAACTGTTCGTAAATGCGATTTAAGGCCGCCATGGTGGTGGGACAAATGTCCGGGCAATAGGTATAGCCGGTAAAGGCGAGTGTCCACTGTCCCTCAAGCCATTGGCCCGGCTTAACGGTATCACCTTGGGCGTTGACCAGTTCCACTTCCGCCAGCTTCCGCGGCTGAGGGTAGCTGCTAAGATGTTGAGGGTTTGAAGGAGCAGCCAGATTCAGCGCCAGCCAGATACCCAGAATCAGGGCAACCAGGGGGATGCCCCAAAATAACCATTTCTGCTTCATAGCGATACCGGAATATAGTGATCGATTAATAACACCACAAACAACACCATCAAATGAAGGATCGAAAACTTAAAGGTGGTCATGGCGATCTTAGTCTCCGAGTCCGGAGCCAGCTTCAGTTTCACAGCGTAATACAGAAAGCCGGCATTCAGCGCCGTCGAACCAAGCAGATAGATCCCATGACTCATCCCCACCAGATAAGGCAGCAAGCAAATAAGGCTGAGCAGCAGAGTGTAAAGCAGTACAGAAGTCTTGGTGTAGGCGATGCCATGAGTTACCGGCAGCATGGGGACCTTGGCCCGGGCATAGTCCTTATGTCGATGGATAGCCAGGGCCCAAAAGTGCGGAGGTGTCCAGGTAAAGACGATCAGCACCAGCAGTAGTGCATGAGGGTGGATCTCCCCTGTCATAGCCGTCCAACCTAGCAGCGGCGGAGCGGCACCCGCCAGACCACCAATGACGATATTCTGCGGTGTTGCTCGCTTCAAGTACACGGTATAGATAAAGGCATACCCGACCAAACTGGCCAAGGTTAATAAGGCAGTAAGGCGGTTGACGGCTTGATCCAACAGGATATACCCAGCGACTGCCAGCGCGGCGGCGAAGCTCAGTGCCTTTACAGGGCTGACTTTGCCTTTGGAAACTGGTCTGTGATAGGTGCGGGCCATCTTGGCATCGATCTGACGGTCAGCCACATGGTTGATCACCGCGGCCGCGGCCGACAGGGCACCGATGCCTGCTAACCCCGCTATAATTGGCTGCCATGCCAGCCAGCCCGGTGTTGACAGACACATACCCACCAATGCAGTAAGCAACAGCAGCAATACCACATTGGGCTTAGTCATCTCATAGTAATCCCGCCAGCTACCCTGTGAATGGGTCGACTGAGATAAAGCCGCCGATTTCGCCATACTCCGCTCCTAACTCTTATGTTTTCCGCAGCAGGGTGTAGTTGATATACACCAGGCTAAGTAACAATAACGCCGCCACTCCATTGTGGGCAACGGCCACTCCCAAAGGCAAGGCAAAGACCACATTGCTAACCCCCAAAATCACCTGAACGCCCAGCAAGGTAACCATCAACAGCGCGGCGCGGCGCATCATCACCGAAATGGAACGGCGATAGAGCTTAAGCGCCAGCCACGACAAATAAATAAAGGCCACAATTGCACCAAAGCGATGCATCACATGCATGGTCATGCGTTCCTGATAGTCATGGGTGCCGTATTCATAATTCGCAGCTTCCCCAATGCTGTATGCCCCTGCCATGTCCAGATTGCTGGCCCAGTTCCCTTCACAGAACGGCAACTCAGTACACGCCAGCGCGGCATAGTTTGCTGATACCCAGCCACCCAGCGCAACCTGTCCTATGAGAATCACTAAGCCCAGCAAACTGTACCTGGCCAGCGGACGAACCCGAGGGTCTCCGCCGGGAATTCGATAGTCGGACAAGCGTAAGTACAGTAAAAATAAACCGGACAATACTGCAAAACCGCCCAGCAAATGACCCATCACCACCACCGGCATGAGTTTCATGGTCACCGTCCACATCCCCAATGCCGCCTGAAAGATCACCAACATCAGCAGCGCCAGCGGTAACTTGCGGGGGTGTTGTGGCTCTCGGCGATGCAAGCTCATCAACGCAATTACCAAGATGATTAAGCCAAGGGCGCCGGCGAAATACCGGTGTATCATTTCGTTCCAGGCTTTATGAGTCTCTAAGGGGCGCTCGGGAAATGCCTGCTCGGCGATGTCCCTATGTTCGTCCTGAGGCACAGCTAGAAATCCATAACACCCTGGCCAGTCCGGGCAGCCCAATCCAGCATCGGTTAAACGGGTGTAAGCGCCTAAAAGCACCACAACCACAGCCAGACACAATGCTGTCAGGACGATCTTTTTCATGGAGTCTTCCTATCCGATCCGCGATAGCTTAAGCAATTTCTTCATATCAGAGAGAATGTCTCTGCTGCTGAGCACCGCTTGTTGTTTTTGTTGTTTTAACGGGTAGCGCAATATTACCTGCCCCAGTGTATCGACAATGAAAATACCATTGGCGGACTGAGCTTTAAACACTTTATTAACATCTTTACGATTAGCCGCCTGCAGACGAATATGGCCCAGTTCTTTGATGGCCTGTCGGGCCTTCGCCATTTCCGACTCTGGCACTAGCACTAAGGGTTCTACCCGATCTTGCTCCCGCCCCAATGCCAGCCATACCTGATGAATGGCGTATAGGGCATTGTTGCAAGCCTTATCACAGGACTCAGGCAGAACATAGAGCAGGCGCCATTTGGGGTCATCAGGCTGGTCTAAGACGCTGAGGTCCAATGGGGGCTCAACAAGAGTGCCTTTATTGGTGACACCTCGATTAAACCAATCGCCTTGCAAGGCAAAATAGGCCAGAACGACGGGCAGAATAAATACTGCCGCTAATGCCAACAGGTTTTTTCGACTCGCTTTCACTGCTTACCTCTTCGATTGATGGCGCTTGCGCCAAGCCACTATAAATATCACCACTGCCGCCAGTGCCAGACCAAACCACTGTACCGCGTAGCCCACGTGTTTTTGCGCTGGCATGGTTACCGGCCGCCAGTTAGATGCCAGACCAAAGCGCTCAGGCTCACCGGCCTGAACAATGAAGTTCATCAAGGGTCGCTCCAGAAGCTCTTCAAGACGGGAGATGTTCGGTTGCTGAACCCGTAATGGCCAGCCAGAGTCTTGTCCCATTTCCCGGCTTAAGGGACTGCCGCTGGGCTGAGTTATTACCCCTTTCAGAGACACAACACCTTGGGGCACACTCACGTCAGGAAGCTGATCGCGATAGGCTGGTGCCGCCAGCCATCCCAGGTTCACCAACAATGTTTTGTCGTCCGTTACCATTGGCACGATGACCTCGTAACCTACCTGACCATCAAGCACCCGGTTATCCCAGTAAATCAAACGCCCTTTGAGAAGCGCTCCACGCACTTGCAGCGGATAGTCGCGTATATCACCATTAAGTTTGCTAACATCTTCTAAAGAGAGTGGCGTGGTTTGCTCTCGCTCGGCAAGTTGCTCGGCCCGCAGGCGTTTCTGTTCTGCTCGCTCCAGTTGCCAAAAGCCCAGACGCAGCAAAATAGCCACTGCCACCAAAGTGACCACCAACGCCCTGATTGGTAAGGCGCTCAGTTTCATCGGCATAAGCCTGAGGAGAAAAACGTGCTGGTTAAAGTGATCATCGTGACGTTACTGCTTGTCATGATTTACAACCTGTTTAGGGCCATGCGCCTGATGCTCAAACATGAACCGGGCCGACGCTCTATGACTCAATTTATCGGCCGCCGGGTGATGTTATCGGCGGCCATTATTCTATTTATTATTCTGGCCGTGGCACTGGGCTGGATCCAGCCCAATCCAAGACCTTACTGACTCAAAGTATATAAACAAAAACAAACAGGATAACCCAGACCACATCTACAAAGTGCCAATACCAACTGGTGGCCTGGAAGGCAAACTGGTTATCCTTATTGAAATGCCCTTTGAGTACCCGGAAAAACATCACGATCAGCATGATGGTACCCAGAGTCACATGCATTCCGTGAAATCCAGTCAACATAAAGAAGGTGTTGCCATAGACGCCGGACTGCAAGGTCAGATTCATCTCACGATAGGCATGGACATACTCTTCCACCTGCAACGTTAGGAAGATAAGGCCCAGCACAATGGTCGTCCCCAGGAACCATTTCAGTTTAGCTCGTTTGCCCTCTTCGAGCGCAACATGAGCAAAGTGAGCGGTCACTGACGAGGCTAATAATATCACAGTGTTATACAGCGGCAGTCCGAACCAACCCATCGCCGTGGTTTCCGTGCCACCAGGGGTTTGAACCAGTGGCCACATCGCCTCAAACCCAGGCCACAAGACCTCGTTAGTCATGGCGTTGTTGGAGGCACCACCCAACCAGGGCACCGCGATCATGCGGGTGTAAAACAGCGCGCCGAAGAAAGCCGCAAAGAACATGACCTCGGAGAAGATAAACCAGGCCATGCCCTGACGATAGGAACGCCCGAGCTGTGCGCTGTACAAGCCTGACATGGACTCATCAATCTGGTTCTTAAACCAGCCGATCAGCATCACTAACATCAAGGCAATGCCTGCAATCAGGGTCCAGCCGCCATAACCGGTCTTGTCCGATGTGGATTCCACCACAAAGTTGCCGGCCCCTACGGCGATTAAAAATAACGCCACCGCGCCCACAATGGGCCATGGACTTTGGGCAGGCACATAATATTTTTCGTGTTGTTGTGACATCTTGCTCTCCGAGTTAGCCCCCGTTCATCGCTACGGCCTGCGACGATTCGGATACGTCATAAAAGGTGTAAGAAAGAGTAAAAAACTGAATATCCTCAGGCAGTTGTGGGTCGATATAAAACTTCATCGGCATCACGGCTTCGCTGCCCGCTTTCAGCGGCTGCTGGTTAAAACAAAAACACTCGGTCTTGTTCAGATACAGCGCGGCCGTGCCAGGCGATACCGAAGGCACCGCCTGGCCAATAATGTCTCGCTGGGTAGGGTTACGCACATAAAACTCCACCATCGCCATCTCGCCGGGGTGTACCGTCATCTTGCGGGTCCTGGCTTCAAACTCCCAAGGCATACCGGTGTTAGTGCGGGTTATAAACTCCAGCGTGATCGTTCGAGACTCATCCACTTCCTGACCTTCATAAACCGCCGCAGTGGTGTTGGTCTTGCCATTAATACCGGTGATGTCGCAAAAAACGTCATACAAAGGCACTAAGGCAAAACCAAATCCAAACATACCGACGACGATAGCAACTAATTTCACCACCATGCGGGTATTGTTCTGCGGCTGGCTCATGGTTATTTCACCTCCGGTGGAGTGTCAAAGGTGTGGTAAGGCGCCGGTGAGGGCACTTCCCACTCCAGGCCTTCGGCACCGTCCCAGACCTTGGCGGGCACCTGCTCACCCTTCTTCTTACAGGCTTTAATGACCAACGCCAGGAAGAAGAGTTGCGACAGACCGAAGGCAAAGCCGCCCACGCTGATCCATTGGTTAAAATCGGCAAACTGTAGCGAGTAATCCGGGATCCGGCGTGGCATGCCTGCCAGCCCCACAAAGTGCATGGGGAAGAACAGCACGTTCACCGAAATCAACGAACTCCAGAAATGCCAGCGTGCCAGAGACATGTCATACATCACCCCGGTCCACTTGGGCAGCCAATAATAGGTTGCCGCCATCAGCGAAAATATCGCCCCAGTGACCAGTACATAGTGGAAGTGTGCCACGACAAAGTAAGTGTCATGGTATTGGAAGTCCACCGGTGTAATGGCCAGCATTAGCCCCGAGAAACCACCGATGGTAAACAGCACGATAAAGGCCAGGGCAAACATCATCGGCATCTCGAAGCTGATGGAGCCTCGCCACATGGTCGCGACCCAGTTAAACACTTTCACCCCGGTGGGAACCGAGATCAGCATAGTGGCGAACATGAAAAACATCTCGGCAAATAATGGCATGCCCGTGGTGAACATATGGTGCGCCCAAACCACAAATGACAATAAAGCGATTGAGGCCGTCGCGTAAACCATAGAGCTGTAGCCGAACAGCTTCTTACGGGAGAAGGTGGGTACGATCTGCGAGATAATGCCGAACGCTGGCAGAATCATAATGTAAACCTCGGGGTGCCCAAAGAACCAGAAAATATGCTGGAACATCACAGGGTCACCGCCCCCGGCCGCATCGAAAAAGCTGGTACCGAAGAACTTATCGGTCAGAACCATGGTCACCGCACCTGCCAGAACCGGCATTACTGCAATCAGCAGGAAGGCGGTGATTAGCCAGGTCCATACGAATAACGGCATCTTCATCAGGGTCATGCCCGGAGCACGCATATTGAAGATGGTCACGATCACATTGATGGCACCCATGATCGAGGAGATACCCATGATGTGCACCGAGAACACAAACAGCGCCGTGCTGTCGTTACTGTACGTGGTGGATAACGGCGCATAGAAAGTCCAGCCAAAGTTAGGACCACCACCTTCTAAAAACAGCGAGCCGATCAAAATGGCAAACGCAAACGGCAGGATCCAGAAACTCCAGTTGTTCATGCGCGGTAGCGCCATATCCGGCGCACCGATCATCATTGGAATCATCCAGTTGGCCAATCCGGTAAAGGCGGGCATCACCGCGCCAAACACCATAATCAGGCCATGGACCGTGGTCATCTGGTTAAAGAAATTGGGGTCAACAATCTGCAGACCGGGTTGAAACAGTTCGGCCCGTATCACCATGGCCATACTGCCGCCCACCAGAAACATGATGAAAGCGAACCACAGGTATAAGGTGCCAATGTCTTTATGGTTAGTAGTAAACAGCCAACGCGTTATACCGCCTGGCTTGTGATCATGATGCTCATCGTGATGCAGGTCATCTGCTACAGTGCTCATTGGATTCTCCTATTCGCCAGTCATCAGTGCGTTGACGTCTTTTGCCTGTACGGTCTCGCCGGTGTTATTACCCCAAGCATTACGCTCGTATGTAATGACTGCGGCCAGCTCCTTCAGACTCAGCTGTTTGCCGAAAGCCTGCATGGAAGTACCCGAAACGCCATTAACCACGATGTCGATATGCTTTTGCATGTCTTCCAGTACAATCTGACTTCCTTTCAAAGCCGGGAAGGCACCGGGCAGACCCTCACCGTTGGGCTGGTGACAGGCAGCACAGGCTGATTGATAAACTCGCTCGCCGAGATCCATCAGCTCATCCATTTCCATATTCATGGCCAGCAACTTCTGTTCTTCTTCTTTCTGCTTGCGCACAATAGCTTCTTGCTCGCTCAGCCATTGTTGATATTCGGCAGGCTCTTTGGCGATCACCACCACAGGCATAAAACCGTGGTCCTTGCCGCAAAGCTCGGCACACTGGCCGCGGTAAATGCCAGGCTCATCCACTCGGGTCCAGGCCTCGTTGATAAAGCCTGGGTTGGCGTCTTTCTTAACGGCAAAATCAGGCACCCACCAACTGTGGATCACATCGTCGGATGTGATCAGGAAACGCACCTTACGGTCTGTGGGGATCACGAGAGGACGATCGACCTCTAGCAGATAGTTTTCGCCTTTATCAAATTTGTTACTGATCTCTTCGGGACGCGTAGCCAACAGGGAGTAATAGTCCACATTGGAATCCATGTATTTGTAATGCCACTTCCATTGGGAGCCGGTTACCAATACGGTCACATCAGGCTTGCTGGTGTCCTCCATGGCAATGAGCGTCTTGGTCGCGGGTACAGCCATACCGACCAGAATCAGGAAAGGCACCACAGTCCATGCAATTTCCACCTTAACACTCTCGTGGAAGTTAGCCGGTTTGGCCCCTTTGGACTTACGGTGAAAGATCAAGGCATACAACATGGCCCCGAATACAATGACCCCGATCACCACACAGATCCAGAATATGGTCATATGCAGGTCATAAACCTGACCGCTGATATCTGTGACCCCCTGGCGCAGGTTCAGATTACTTCGCTGCTGTTCAGCACCAGCAGCAAAGCTGATGAGTGTACTAAATAGCGCAGTGATTACACTTCTGCCCACGTGACATCTCCTCTGTCAGAAGTTAACGCTGTCTGATGTCCGCCGGTAGCAGATCACCAACGGGTTTTCGTTAAGAAAACCGCAGCATTGTTATTTTTCTGTTAAAAGCGGTATAAGAATTGCGCAAACAGGGGGGCAATGTCCAGCCCTTTATGGATAAAAATACATCAGGCGATGAATAAATAGCCAGATCCCCTGTTTTCATCAAGGTCCAAGCTAAGTATTTAAAATATGAAGTTTTTTCGACAGTGCGGATTTTACCTCGATGCAGCTCCGAGGCGGTTGGGTCAAGACAATCATTCAACGACAGACTCCCACCTCTGCCATTGAATGATCATACTTATTGGTAAGGTCCTGAGTTAATTCCAACTCTGATTGCGGATAACACCTACCGCAATACCTTCGATGGCGAACGGCTGACTGGCCAGATCCACCTTAATAGGCGCATACTGCTCATTTTCGGCGTGCAATAGAATCTGGGTTTTGCCTTTGCGCTCCAGACGTTTGACAGTGACGTCTTCATCCACACGGGCTACCACAACCTGACCGTTATGCACATCCACCGTGCGGTGTACCGCCAGCAAGTCACCGTCCAGAATACCGATATCTTTCATACTGTCACCGTTAACACGCAGTAAAAAGTCGGCATGGGGGCGGAATAGCTGAGGGTCCACCTGATAATGACTTTCCACATGCTCCACCGCCAATATAGGCTCACCGGCCGCCACGCGCCCAATAAGCGGCAACCCTTCCGCTTCCGGCTCAGGCTCGTCAATAGGAGTCAGCAGCCGTATCCCTCTGGAGGTGCCCGGCATGATCTCAATGGCGCCCTTGCGGGCCAGAGCCTTAAGGTGTTCTTCAGCCGCATTAGCCGACTTAAAGCCTAAACGCCGGGCGATTTCGGCCCGTGTTGGCGGCATACCCGTGTCGGCGATGTTGTCTTTAATCAGTTGCAGGATTTCCTGCTGTCTTGGAGTTAGCGGTCGCATAGCCTGTCTTTCCATACAGTTTTACTGTCAGTATATCCAGTTGTTAGTAAATCGCAAGTCGCGACAATTTTTACCTCAGATGCTATGCTTCGCGCACTCTTATGGCGAAGGAAGTAACGACAAATGAGCTGGCTACAGCGATTCTGGCTGACGCTGGTTAGTATCCCTAACCGATTACTGGTACGGACCAAGACCATTCCCGCGGATATAGAAGAAGAATTAGGCATCGATCCTAATCGTCCGGTGTTGTACCTGTTAAATACCCGATCCTCCAGTGATCTGTTGGCACTGAGAAACAGCTGCCGCGACAAGGGTCTGACCGATCCAACGGACAGGGTCACTCTGGCCGCTCAAACCTTTCCTGCCACGGTGTATTTAAACAAGCCACAGGGGTTGTTCTCTCGTAAAGTGGCCGCGACCGATGCCGCGAACCGTTTCAGCGAATTGATGAACCTGCAGCGTCAACATCCGGAGCTGGACTTTCAAATTCTGCCGGTATCGGTTTTTTGGGGGCGTGCTCCCGGCAAGACAACCTCAGGCTGGACCGAGCTATTGGCGGACCGCGCAGCACCCAGCTGGCTGAGAAAGTTATTGATTGTATTATTTCTGGGTCGGGATAACGCCGTCTGCTTCAGTCGTGCAGTATCGTCACAGCGTATTGCACAGGATAAAGGTACCGATATTCAGGTAGCCCACAAGCTTATCCGCGTGGCACGCACCCACTTTTACCGGCGCAGCGAGTCTATGACCGGCCCCAGGCTGATCAGCCGCGAACAATTGCAAAATGCCATTCTCGGTAGCCCGGCCGTGAAAGCTGCCATTGCCGAAGAGCATAAGGGCAAGAAGGTGTCTGTGGACGAAGCCCGCCAACGGGCCAGAAGTTACCTGACGGAAATTGCCGCCGATTATCGTGAGGGACTGATACGCCTGGCCGACCGACTTCTCACCCGGGTCTGGAACAAGATCTACAATGGCATCGAAGTCCACAACGCAGCCCGGGTCAGGGAGCTGGCGCGCAAGGGACATGAGATCGTCTATGTGCCCTGTCACCGAAGCCATATGGACTACTTACTACTGACCTATGTGATCTATCATGAAGGCCTGGCCACACCTCATATTGCCGCCGGTATCAACCTGAACTTCTGGCCTGTGGGTGGTATCTTTCGTCGGGGCGGCGCTTTTTTCCTGCGCCGAAGCTTCGGCGGCAACAAGCTCTACACCGCCGTATTTAAGGAATACCTTCAATTTCTTTTCGACCGCGGCTACCCGGTCAAGTACTACCCTGAAGGTGGACGCAGCCGTACCGGCCGACTGCTACCTCCCAAAACCGGAATGCTCGCCATGACCTTACAGGGAGTACTACGCGGCACCCGTCGTCCTGTGACACTGGTCCCCGTTTACATCGGCTATGAGAATGTGATGGAGCTAGGCAGCTACCTGAAAGAGCTTAAGGGTAAAAACAAGCAGAAAGAGTCTTTCGGTCAGGTTTTCTCGGCCCTGCGTAAGCTTAAAAATTACGGCCATGGCTATCTGAACTTTGGCGACCCAGTGACTCTTAACTCATTCCTGGATGAGCAGGTGCCTCAGTGGCGTGACACCGAAGACAGTGATAAAAAGCCCTCCTGGATGAACCCGGCGGTCAGCGCGTTAGCTCAGACCATGATGCACCGAATCAACCAGGCGGCTTCAGTCAACGGCATGGCTCTGGTGTCACTTTGCCTGCTGGCGTCTGAGAAACGGGCACTTACCGACAAAGAACTAACCTATAGTCTCGAACAGTTTATCGACTTATTGACCCAGGCTCCCTTTAGCAGGGATATTTCCCTACCAGAGCAAGATGCGGCCGAAGTATTGGAGCATGTGGTCAGTCTGAATAAGCTGACGGTAACCCATAACGAATTCGGGCGAGTACTGGCGCTGGATGATTATAACGCCATCATTCATACCTACTACCGCAATAACATCCTGCATCTGTTTGCCGTTCCCGGACTGATCGCGGCTATTTGTATCGCCCACCATGGCGCCGAACGCACGACCATTATGACCCTCATTGAGCAGCTCTATCCTCTGCTCAGGCGTGAGCTCTCCATTTATATGGATACCGGCCAGGCCGTGGAGTACGCCGAAACGATGCTGAAAACCCTCAAGCAAATGGGCTTACTGGAGCAGCGCGGCCCCAAAGTATTTCCGGCAAGCCGCACGTCCAACGCCTATGGCGCATTGAATATTCTGAATCAGACCATCCAGCCCACGTTACAGCGTTATGCATTGGTGCTCACCCTGATGGAAAAACATCGCAACCTGAGCCGGAATGCGCTGGAGAAAGAGAGCCGACGCCTTGCGGAACACCTGTCGGTGGTCAACGGCCTGAATGCACCTGAGTTCTACGACAAGAATGTGCTGGCGACCTTCGTAAACAGCCTTAAAGAGCAGGAGTTACTGGCCGAAACCGATGATGGAGGTTATCGACATTCAGCCGAAAGCAGTGAGTTGCAGAAGCAGGTACTGGCATTGATCGATCCAAGCGTAGCGGTTCATTTAAATGAGCTGCTACAAGAAGCCTAGATCTACAGACTAAGATCGGCGATCAGGCCAAGGCCGATCGCCATCCCCACATAATGGTTATTCAGAAAGGCTTGAAAGCACCGCTGAGGTTGCCGCTCTCGAATTAACCACTGCTGGTAAAGGCTAAAGCCTGCAGCCACCAGCAGCCCAGACCAGTAAGGCCAGCCCAGGCTTAAATGCTCACCCAAGCCAGCCATAATGCCGAGAAACGCCAGTTGCATCAGCGCGATGGCCGCTCTGTCAAAACGCCCAAAGGCAATGGCGGTGGACTTCACCCCGACCTTACGGTCATCGTCTCTGTCCGCCATGGCATAGGCGGTGTCGTAAGCCACCGTCCAGATCACATTGGCACCATACAGCCACCAAGCCCAGCTGGGTATCTGCTGCTGAACGGCCATAAAGGCCATGGGAACGGCCCAGCTAAAGGCAGCCCCCAGAACCACCTGCGGAAAATGCGTATACCGCTTCATAAAGGGATAGCAAGCTGCCAGTAGCAGCGCACCTATCGATAACACGACAGTCTGCCAGTTGAGCAGCAACACCAGCGCAAAGGCCAGCATTACCAGTAGGATGAAAAGCTGTAAGGCTTCCGGTGGACTTACCCGACCGGTTGCCAACGGACGATCCTTGGTGCGTTGAACGTGACCATCAATATGGCGATCGGCGTAGTCGTTGATCACACAGCCAGCCGAGCGCATTAAAAATACCCCAGCTAAGAACACCAGCAGGACATCAATCGGAGGCAGGCCGTCGGCGGCCAGCCACAATGCCCAAAGAGTAGGCCATAAAAGTAAGTACACACCCACAGGCTTCTCGACTCGCATCAGTTGGCTGTAGGCACGCCAATGGGACAACGATAAGATCATCTGGGGCTCCAGAGTTTATAGGCCGGACACTGTGGTAAGAATATCTCTGCCACCATCACACGCCAGTGTTGGTAGCAAAATAGCGAACGACGTCCGAATAACCGGTGTTTCGATTCACAGCCCAGTGTCTCGAGCAGATTCGGAGCCTCCAGTTGACAAAGCTCGAAGGGACGACGTTCAAACAGATGGTCATTAAACAAAATTCGGCCCAATGACTGACTTCCCAGAGCCGCAAAAGGCCCGTCCTCAGTCAGGGCTTTCGGCAATACAGAGCGCGCGGCCACCCACGGCTGACCATCGCCACGCAGAATCACTTCCCGTACGACGCTCAACTGGGAACCTATGATCTCAAGCTCATCGGCGCTGAGCTGAGTTTTCTGCTGACCCAACAGCTGCACTTCAAAGTGTCGGCAATGGGCTTGCAAGCGCTCGGTCAGAGAGCCGGTATCCTGCAACCAGTTTTTTAGGTGCGCCTCCGGTACAACTACCTCATTGGCGGTGTGCCAGTGAGGCGCTACAGGTAATGGAAATAAAGGACTGTTACTCAACTTCGCGTTCTGACTGATGGATTTAGCAGCCTCAATAGTAACAATAGCCTCAGGGTAGGAGCCAGCAAATGCTGGTTTAGCGAGGGTATTTATTGATAAACTGATACTCAGGCCCCGGATATCAGGGGGATATTACCGACCAACGGGACTCGATATGACCACTGCAATGCTGAGATATACGTTGTTTGCCATCGTCACTCTGGTGGCTTTTGCTTCCCCAAAAGCCCACGCGACCGCTTATTTCGGACTGGAGCCAGATATCGTAACGAACTATCTGGGGCAGGACAGTAAGAAGCTCGGCTTCGTGCGCGTGTCCATTGAGCTAATGCTGGAAGATGCCTCTTATCTGGAGGTGGCACAGCACCATACACCGCTTATGCGAGCAACTGCCATCGATATCTTCGGGCAACAGCCTGAAAACAAGGTAAAGTCTCTGGTAGGACGGGAGGAGATCCGCAAAGACATCCTCCGCAATTTACGTAACCTGATGGAAAAAGAAACCGGCGCCCCGATGATTGAAGATGTGATTTTCACCAAGTATCTTTATCAGGGCTCCTGAGGCTTTATTAACTGGCGTTTGCCAAAGACGGAGCTTCCTGGAAACTCGTTAGCAAATTGCAAACACGAGTAAAACCTGCCACCTGATTGCTGCTCCATGCGTTACGAACCTCGCCGCGCTGCAGTGATATGAACCGCTGAATGTCTTCCAGAGGCGTCTGACTGCGAGTCGCCACCTTGTTCATGGCCGCAGAGACACTCAGTTGTTTGTCCACGCAGCTGAGTATGACAAAGCAGTAGTGACTGACTATAATACGGCTTTTCTCATACCTCTCGGCATTCACCCAGCCAGCCTGATACGCCATTTCCAGCCTGTCCAGATACTGCTGTTGCAGTTGCTCTGCGGTCTCGGTGAGATGGCCGAGAATCTCACGTTTGCGCTTGTCTGCTTGCTGACTATAGTACAACGCCTGGCGAAGTTGAGCCTGCATGCCCTGGCAGCGAACCATAAAAAAACACGCCAACAGAATCGCAACGCCAATAATCGTGTAGAGGATCATCGAATCGCCTCAAAAGTAACCCAACAATATTAACGATAAAACGGCAACAAAGTTCACCCTTGAAGGCCGCAACTTCAGGTCTATTTTATCTCAAGGAAAAGTACCAATCCACTTTAACGGCTGAGTTCACAGGCGTGTAATGCGCTGCTATGTCAATAAGGGCGCGCTCCGAAGACAAAGGCCAGCCGTATTCGACTGACCGGGTCATATTAACTATTGGTGCTGCTCTATAAAACGAGTCATGTGTTGCTCTAAGGCCGATAACGGAATGGCGCCGTTTTCCAATAAGGCATCGTGAAAGGCGCGTAGATCAAAGTCATTACCCAGCGCCTGCTCCGATTCCCAGCGAAGGCGTTTAATCGTAATCTCGCCAATCTTGTAAGACAGAGCCTGTCCAGGCCAGGAAATATAACGGTCGATCTCGGTGGTCACATTGTGCTCCGACAGAGCGGTGTTCTCGAGCATGTAGTCGATGGCTTCCTGTCTGCTCCAGCCTTGCATATGCATCCCTGTATCTACCACCAGCCGACAGGCACGCCACATCTCGTAGCTTAGCCGGCCAAAATCATCGTAAGGGGTCTCGTAGTAGCCCATCTCCTTGCCCAGGTATTCCGAGTACAGGCCCCAACCCTCACCAAAAGCCGAAATATAGGTATGACGACGCACTGGCGGCAGATGGTCCATCTCCCGTGCCAGTGCATTTTGCAGATGATGCCCCGGTACCGCCTCGTGCAAGGTCAGTGCAGGCAGGGCATAGAGAGGTCGCTTATCCAGCGCATAGGTATTGACCCAGTAATAGCCAGGTTGATCGTCTCGGGTGGGACCAATATAGCGGCCCGTGGTGTACTTGGGCGCAATGCTGTCCGGAACCGGGGCGACGCCGTAGGGTGTGCGGGGAAGTTTATAAAATAACTTAGGCAGGATCGCATCGGCCTTCTTGGACAAGTAAGCGGCCTGTTTGAGTAGCGCCTTAGGGCTCTCAGCATAAAACTGCTTATCGGTGCGCAAGAAATGAATAAATTCAGCATGAGAGCCGTCAAAGCCGGCCTGCTGCATCACCCTGGCCATCTCAGCGCGTATGCGCTTGACCTCTTGCAGACCAAGCTGATGGATCTCGTCCACGGTCATATCCGTGGTGGTGTAATGACGAGCTCGGTTGGCGTAGAAGGCCTTGCCCTGGGGCCAGTGCTCAATACCGACGCTGTCTCTGGCGTTGGGGATATACTGCTCTGTCAAGAACTCGTAATAGCTCTGATAAGCAGGCATCACTTCGGAGGCGATAATCTGTCTGGCCGTGGTAGCCCATTGACTGAACTGAGATGCTTGCGCCCATACTGGCCGTTGTTTAAAGGGTTCAAAAAACACGCTGTCTTCCGGATCGTCATGAATAAAGGCACTCACTGACGATTCATACCCCTGTAACACCACTTTGGGTTGCGTGAGCCCAGTTTGAAGGCCCTGCTTCATCCAGTAAATGTTTTGTTCAAACAACCGAGGCAACGCCTTGAGGCGACGGAGGTAATTCTTTACATCCTCAGCCGCAGCCATTTTGATGCGATTGGGCAAATAGGCAATGCTACGATGGAAACCGTCTTCCGACTTCAAGGGCACATAGTGCTGATTAAAGTCGTATTTATCCACCAGATTCTGCAACCGATAGCGCTGCATACTGATGTTGAGCCGTTCATCGAAAGACCGTTCTGCGCTGTCCAGTTCTGCTAGCCGCTGCAAGTACTCTGCCGCCTGATCGCGCTGACGTTTAAGCGCTTCTGGCGACCGATCCGCCAACAAATGGTCATAGTCGTGCACTCCCAAAGAAGTGGCGGTCACTGGCGCGATTCTTAACTCAAATTGCCAGATTTCGTCCAGTAAACGGTCTAATGAGCTCTGAGCCTGAGCCACCAGACTGAAGCAAACTGAAAAGATGAGTAGCAAAATGATGCGCACGGCATTCTCCGAAAAGCAAAAGGCGATAGGCCTTACTTATCAAACTTTGGTGGAAAAGGGAAAAGCAGTACGCCGGGCAGCGTCAATTTTTAGGTGTATAAGCCGGCTGCGGGAATGGGGTCACCTTGTCACCCAGCTCGGTTACCTTCGCGCTACCCCGGTGCTTTACCTGATCGATGCGCAGCACATTATGCATGGGAATATAGGTACGCTCGACACCTTCAAACTCAGACTTCAATTTTTCTTCACTCGGGTCAACGACCACGCCGCTACGATTATCCCAGACGAAGTCACCGATCTCTACAAAGCCAAACATAGCCCCCTGGGCGACCTCACGGACATAAAGCTCGTAGCGCTCGGCGTTACTGATAAACTGTACTCGATAAACCGACTTAGACTGACTCATAGACACCACTTTGAGAAATGTGGGCGGTGATTTTAACTCTTTTGCACCGCGCCTAACAACGCTTTCGTTGCCAAGTGCAACTCATCGGTGGTGCCCGCCAGCACCGCATTCACGGCAAAACCCTGCACATAACTGGTGAGCTGCAAGGCCGTGGACTCTAGGTTAATGCCCGCGTTAATCTCTCCGTGTTGCAAGGCCTTTTCGAGGCAGCCGATAAAGCCGATCTGCAAGCGATCCAAATAGTGCCGCCCCAGGCTTCGAATTTCACCGTCATCGTAGCCCAGCTCAGTGACCATGTTGATCAGCAAACAACCACGCCCTTGGATCAACTGGACATATTCGCGGAAAAATTGCTCAACAGACGCCAGACCATGATTATGTTCCAGGTGCGCAACCACCGGCTCCAGCCGTTGGCTCTGATAATGTTCGATCACTCGGTATAAAAACTGCTGCTTACTGCCAAACTCCAGATAGAACCCCCGACGATTAAAGTCGGTTCGGGCGATAATCTCATCCATCACCGCACCGTGGTATCCATGCTCGATAAACACATCGACGGCGTTTGATAACACTTCATCAAGATCGTACAGGGCTTTTCGTGGCATTTTTCATTTCCAGAATGTTTGTTCTTAGCAAGGTTAGTGAGCTTTGTAGGAAAGTCAAACTGGTATCCCGGCTTCGGCTCGGGTAAGGTCTTGCGGTCAAACATCAAGAGGATGCCTATGAAACCTATTATTCTTCTCGCCGCTGTGACAGGACTGGTCAGCAGTACTCTGTCTGTGGCGGCAACCAGCAACCCTGAGGCCGATGCTGAACGAATTCGCGCCCATGTGGAATTTCTCGCCGACGATCTGCTTCGGGGTCGGGACACCGGTAGTCGGGGACATCAGATCGCCACCCGCTATATTGCCTCGGAATTCACCCAGCTGGGCCTGGAACCCGCCGGAGAAGACGGTACCTTCTTCCAGACCGTGCCCTTCCGTCAGGCCTACCTGAAGCAAGAATCGCCTCGACTGGTGCTCAGTAGCGACCATGCAAAGCTGGCGTTGGATTACCCCAAAGACTATTTAACCGGCCCCAGCACCGTGTATCAGGAAGCGCACGTTTCCGGTGAAATGGTATTTGCCGGCTATGGTATAGTCGCCCCGGAACTTGAGCATGACGACTATGCCGACCTTGATGTAGACGGCAAGGTTGTAGTGATTTTATCCGGTAAGCCCGCTCATTTTCCCAGTGAAGAAGGCGCCCATTTCGCCTCCGGCCACGAGAAAGGCAAACATGCGGCTCAGCGCGGCGCCATCGGCATAGTCAGCATTACTACGCCTACCATTGAAAAAATCCGACCTTATCAGTCACGCCTGAACTATCTGCATACTCCCAGTTTAAGAACGCTGGATGAAAGCGGTGAGCCAGTCAGCGTATTCCCTGAGATCAAGAACAGCGCTTTTTTCAGCAAGAAGGCCGCAGAACAATTGTTTGCTCACGCCCCGATGAGCCTGGATGAGATCTACGCCGCTATTGAACAGGGCAATACACCAGCGGGCTTTGCCTTACCCGTATCCATCGATTTCAGCAAGAGCAGCACCCATGAGCGCATCGAGAGCGATAACGTGGCCGCCATTTTACCCGGCTCAGATCCTGAGCTAAAAAATGAGTATGTGGTTTACAGCGCCCACTCCGATCACATCGGTATCGCCAAAACCGTGAAGAAAGACAAGATCAACAATGGCGCCATGGATAACGCCACCGGCACTTCGGTGCTATTGGAAACGGCTCGCCTGTTCACTCAGATGCCCAAGCCCCGTCGCTCCATTCTTTTTGTGGCGGTGACCGCTGAAGAAAAAGGCTTGTTAGGTGCCGATTATTTTGCCCGCAATCCCACGGTGCCCGGTGATGCGATGGTAGCCAATGTGAATCTGGATATGCCCATCCTCAAATACCAGTTTGAAGATGTGATCGCCTTTGGTGCCAACCACTCGGACCTACAACACAATGTCGCCGATGCCGCCGAGCAAATGGGGCTGTCGCTGGCTGAAGATCCCTGGCCAGAACAGGCACTGTTTACTCGTTCCGATCACTATATGTTCGTTAAGCAAGGTGTACCCTCCGTGTTCCTGGTGCCTGGCTTTACCGCCAAAGGCGATAAGAGTGGTGAGGACTACTTTAAGGAGTTTTTGGGCAGCGATTATCACAAACCGTCGGACGAAGTGAATGAGGACTTCAACTGGCAAGCCGCCACCCTGTTTACTGAGGTGAACCTGCGCATCGGCCGCAGCATTGCCAACCAGGACCAGCGCCCGGCCTGGTTCGACGGCGACTTCTTTGGCAACACTTTCGCTGGTAAGTAAACCTTTCTGCGTATAAAAAAAGCGCCACTGCGGCGCTTTTTTATGTCTTTATTCAGATTAAGCCAGCAGCTGCTGTTTAATCAGATGCCACTGCTCGGCAAAGTGTTCTGTTGGGCGCCGCTTAAATTCGCTGCGAATAAACTGATTGATACGGCCATCGGCAAAGCAGATCAATAAGTTGGCGATATGGCCTTCATCGGCCACCAGCGCCTTACCATCACGCAACTTACTTTCTCTTAATACCTGTTTAAGCTGAGTCTCCAGGCGTTCAAATAACTGAGCAATACGGCCACGTAAGCGATCCTGCTCACCCAGTAAGGCGTCACCATTAATTAAACGCGCAATACCGGGGTTTTTCTCAGCAAACCCTAACAATAAATGCAGGATATGCTGACAGCGTACGGCGGTGTCTTTCTCATCATCCAGGATTTTATTGATACGCGAAAACAACGTCTCTTCAATAAACTCGATAAGGCCTTCAAACATCCGCGCCTTACTGGGGAAGTGCCGATATAATGCCGCTTCTGAGACGCCGACTTCAGCCGCCAGCTTGGCGGTGGTGATGCGCTGACCCGGACTGGTTTCCAGCATGTGCGCCAGACATTGCAATATCTGCGCACGACGATTAGGTTTTTTAGTTGTTGCCATCTTGTGTTCCTATCGCATTAACTGCGGCCGGACGAGCCAAAGCCGCCCTCACCCCGTTGACTCTGTTCAAAATCTTCAACCACATTAAAACTGGCTTGGATCACCGGCAAGATCACCAGCTGGGCGATTCGATCCCCTGGCTCGATCACAAAACTGTCCTGCCCACGGTTCCAAACTGACACCATCAGTTGTCCCTGATAGTCCGAGTCAATCAGTCCCACCAGGTTACCCAACACGATGCCATGCTTATGGCCAAGGCCAGAGCGAGGCAAAATGGTGGCGCAAAGGCCAGGATCATCAATATGGATGGCTATGCCGGTGGATAACAATTCGGTTTGACCCGGCTCAAGCTTCAGCGGGCCATCCAAACAGGCTCGCAAGTCCATGCCCGCAGAGCCAGCGGTGGCATAATCCGGTAGGGGGAATTCTTTACCGACACGGCTATCCAGTATTTTTATATCGATTTTATGCATGATTCTGATTATTTTTATAATGTTGAGCGATTAAGTCCAATAGCGCCTGAGCCAACGTACTTTTGTCGGTACAAGGCAACTCGGCTTCACCGTTTTGCCATAACACCGTCAGTGCATTGAGATTAGTGTTAAAACCGCGGTCCGATGCAGAGACATCATTAGCGGCAATCATATCCAGTCGCTTCTTTTCCAGCTTCTGGCGCGCGTAATGGGCGACATCCTGTGTTTCAGCGGCAAAGCCCACGGTAAAAGGCCGCTTGGGAAGAGCGGCTACTTCAGCCAGAATATCAGGATTCTTTATAAAAGTAAGTGTTAACTTATCTTTGGATTTTTTGATTTTCTGCGGCTCATTTTGCTCCGGCCGATAGTCCGCAACGGCAGCACAACCGATAAAGATATCGGCGTTCTCAACTTCAGTCATCACCGCTTCATGCATTTGCTGGCAGCTTTCCACCTCGATGCAGTTGACCCCGACAGGAACGGACAGGGCCACGGGCCCACTGACCAAAGTGACCTGAGCGCCCATCCGGGCAGCTGCATGAGCAAGGGCATACCCCATTTTGCCGGAGCTTTGGTTGGTCAGATAACGTACCGGGTCCAAGGCCTCACGGGTGGGACCGGCGGTAAGCAGTACTTTGACCCCGGCTAGCTTTCCGGAAACCGGCGCCGACAGTGCCGCAACAATCTGTTCAGGCTCCAGCATACGTCCCGGACCGACATCACCACAGGCTTGTTCGCCAGAGGCTGGGCCCAGCAGAGTTACGCCCCGTTGTTTGAGCGTTGTCAGATTATCCTGCGTTGCCTGCGCCCCATACATTTGCTGATTCATTGCCGGACAGAGGGTAATTGGCGCGGCGGAAGCCAGGCACAAGGTCGTTAAGAGGTCATCCGCCATACCATGAGCCAGCCGGGCAATCACATTGGCGCTGGCTGGTGCAATCAGAATTTGATCGGCCCATTTGGCCAGTTCAATGTGCCCCATAGCCGCTTCGGCGTCTTTGTCTAAAAGACTGTCATGCACCGACAGACCCGACACCGCCTGTAAGGAAAGGGCGCTGACGAATTCGGCGCCAGAGGGCGTCAACACAACCCGGACCTCGGCCCCGGCTGCCTTTAATTTGCGCACTAAATCGGGCGTCTTATAGGCGGCTATACCGCCGCTGACCCCTAATAAAATACGTTGGCCTTGTAACTGGTCCATGGCTAAGCGTTCGTTAGATGAATGCTTTTAGCCTATCATTATTACCTCAATGGATCTTGTATTTTCACCGCCAAGGAGGCCGTATGAAACTCACCGACTGGCCAGACAGCGAACGCCCCAGAGAAAAGC
Organism: Saliniradius amylolyticus; assembly: GCF_003143555.1. Lineage (NCBI taxonomy): Bacteria > Pseudomonadati > Pseudomonadota > Gammaproteobacteria > Alteromonadales > Alteromonadaceae > Saliniradius > Saliniradius amylolyticus. The sequence continues at coordinate 60,282 of NZ_CP029347.1, read as the reverse complement.
TGATACACCAAGGCCCCGGGAGCCTGTCGGACGCCGAGCTGCTGGCGATTTTTCTACGCACCGGCTTACCCGGGACCAATGTCGTAGACCTGGCTCGTCAGCTGATCGATTCCTTTGGGGGACTTAGACCGATATTAAATGCCACGGAAGAGCAATTCTGCGCTGCCAAAGGCCTTGGCCAGGCCAAATACGTTCAGTTGCAAGCGATATTGGAGATGGCCAGACGGCACCTGCAGCAACGTCTTGAACGGGATTCCATATTCACCAAGGTCGAGGACACCCGCGATTATCTGGTCGCCCAGATGCGCGATCTTCCCAACGAAGTCTTTGCACTATTGCTACTCGACAGTCAGCACCGGCTAATCCAGTTTAAGCCGGTATTTTATGGCACTATCGACAGCGCCACCGTTCACCCCAGAGTATTGGTCAAACTGGCGTTGGATACACATGCTGCCGCCGTCATCCTCGCCCATAATCACCCCTCTGGCGTGGCTGAGCCCAGCCAGAGCGACCGCCAAATTACGCAGCGTATTAATGACGCCATGACACTGATGGACATTCGGGTACTGGATCATTTTGTGATTGGCGATGGCGATGCGGTATCATTCGCCGAAAGAGGCTGGTTGTAGTCCTAACTTATACTGAGTAATAAAGAGATAATTCATGAGCGTATCGGTTATTTTCTCCACCTATAACTCCCCGGACTGGATGGAGAAAGTGCTATGGGGCTTTCACTATCAAACTTATAAGAACTTTGAGGTCGTGATCGCTGACGATGGCTCCGATGACAATACACGGGAGCGTATCGAGGTTCTCAAACAGCACACTAACTTGTCTATACAGCATATCTGGCAACCCGATGACGGCTTCCAGAAAACGCGTATATTGAATAAAGCCTTAGTCGCTTCACAGGGCGAGTACATCATTTTTACCGATGGTGATTGTATTCCCCGAAACGACTTTATCGAGACCCATATAGAGCGGCGTCGCCAGGGTTGCTACCTGTCTGGCGGTTACTTTAAGCTGCCAATGCAAACCAGTCAGGCAATTACGCCTGAAGACATTGCCCAAGGCCACCCGTTCAATGTGGACTGGCTGGTGCAGCATGGCCTTAAGAAAACCCATAAAACCATGAAGCTCACCGCCAAGGGCTGGAAAGCGGAATTACTGAACAAGCTGACTCCGGCGCGCCCAACCTGGAACGGTCATAACGCGTCAGGCTGGCGCGAAGATATTTTCGCAGCCAATGGCTTTGACGAGCGAATGCAGTATGGCGGTGAAGACTGCGAGCTGGGAGAACGCCTTGTGAACGCCGGCATTAAACCCATTGGTATCCGTTACAGCACGACCTGTGTTCACTTGGAACACGCCCGTGGCTATGTGCGGCCAGAAATGATCCGTAAGAACCTTGCTATCCGCGCCCACACCCGAAAAGCGGGCGTGGCCCGGACACCATATGGCATAGAAAGTGAAACATCGGCCCGAACTCAGCAAACCGAAGGTAATAAAATGTCGGATAGGGACAAAGTTTCTTGATCTCGGGGGGGCTTTCCTGTATAAAATGCGCCCTCTTGTCACTAGCGTGAACTGGTTTGGAGTGTGAGACGGCCAGCCAGGATAGATTTTTAGGTTAATTTGGAGACAAACAATGTCCAGAGTATGTCAAGTAACTGGCAAGCGTCCAACGGTCGGTAACAACCGTTCGCACGCAAAAAATGCTACTCGTCGCCGCTTTTTGCCTAACCTGCAAACGCACCGTTTCTGGGTTGAGAGTGAGAACCGCTTCGTTAAACTGCGCCTGTCTGCAAAAGGTATGCGCATCATCGATAAGAAAGGTATTGATTCAGTTTTGACTGACATCCGTGCCCGTGGTGAGAAGGTCTAAGGAATAAAGCCATGCGTGATAAAATCAAGTTGGTTTCAACTGCTGGTACAGGTTTTTTCTATACCACAGACAAAAACAAGCGCAACATGCCCGGCAAGATGGAGATCAAAAAGTTTGATCCCAAAGTACGCAAGCATGTGATGTTTAAGGAAGCCAAAATCAAGTAATACACTTGTTTTTGTCTCCACGAAAAACCCGGTTCTGGCCGGGTTTTTTGCGTTATAGTGTGCCCATGTTTTTACGCCGAGACTGACCATGATTAAGCTTTCCCGACGAGGCTGGAACAATGTTCTGATCTTTGCCTGCCTACTGCTGATTCTGGTATTTAATCAGTCCGCTGACCTTATCAGCTCAGGCGAAACGTCCCATACCCGGTTGCTACCTGCAGATACACCGGTTCTGCGAATTGATTACGGCAGCCACCAATTGCAGCGCATTGGTCAGGGCTGGCGCGCGCAGCCTTCGCTCGGGTTAGAGGAACAGGCACTTGCAGCGATTGTCAATAACTGGCGCAACGCCGAGGGTGAGACTATCCCGGTAAACATGGAGGGGGGCTATGTCGCTGTCGTCTGGTTAGCCGGAGAACCCAACGGCCGCCCCTTTAAGCTGAAGTCCCAAGGCAACGACGTACTGGTAAAGCATCAGGGGCAGGTAATTCGCTTAAAAAACACCCCATTATCCGCGCTACTTCCGGAGGCACTTCACTAAATGCCTGAACTGCCAGAAGTCGAAGTCAGCCGCCGAGGCATCAGCCCTCATATTAAAGGACAGACCATTGCTCGCTGGGTTATCCGTCAGCGTCAGTTGCGCTGGCCCATTCCAGAAGCCGTCGAGCAAAGCCGCGGACTCAGGATCACCGACATCCGTCGAAGGGCGAAATACCTGCTTTTAGATACAGACGCGGGCAGTATTATTTTGCACTTGGGCATGTCGGGTAAGCTCAGAGTGGTTGACGCCACTCTGCCAGCAGAAAAGCATGACCATCTGGATCTCGTGTTCACCAATGGGCAATGCCTGAGGCTGAATGACCCCCGACGTTTTGGTGCATGCCTGTGGCAGTTCAAAGACGAGCAACATGAACTCTTACAGAACCTGGGACCAGAGCCGCTCACCGAAGATTTTGATGCCGGGCATTTGTATTTAAGCTCCAGAAATCGTCGCCAGGCGGTCAAAAACTTTATTATGGACAATCGTATCGTGGTGGGTGTCGGCAACATCTACGCCAGTGAAGCGCTGTTTATGGCAGGCATCCATCCTAAGCGCGCCGCAGGAAGGGTAGGCCAGAAAGCCTACCAGAGATTAACGGCCGCCATAAAACAGGTACTGGCAGGAGCCATAGAGCAAGGCGGCACCACCTTAAAAGACTTTACTCAGGCCGATGGCAACCCCGGCTATTTTGCCCAGAGTCTGAATGTCTATGGACGCAAGGGTGAGCCCTGTTTGTTGTGCGGCAACGCGATCCAAGCTCAGGTAATAGGGCAACGCAATACCTATTACTGTGTTAGCTGCCAGAATTAGCGGCCAAACTTGCCTGTCAGGGCCTGCTGTACCACCGGATGGCAGAAACTACTGACATCGCCGCCATGCAGTGCCACTTCTTTGACCAAGGTACTGGAGATAAAAGAGTTTTCTTCCGAAGGGGTCAGAAACACACTCTCCAGATCAGGGTTCAGACGACGATTCATATTAGCCAACTGAAATTCGTATTCGAAGTCAGATACCGCTCTTAGCCCCCGAATCAGAATATTGGCATTTTTTTGACGGGCAAAGTCCGCCAGTAAGCCGGTAAACCCTTGCACATCGACGTTATCCAAGCCAGCAGTAATCTCTTTGATCAGTTCAACACGCTCTTCCAGTGTGAACAGTGGTTTCTTACTCGGGTTAGAGGCAATGCCCACGGTGACATGGCTAAACATACTAGCCGCACGCTGGATCAAATCCGCATGGCCATTGGTAACAGGGTCAAAGGTTCCAGGGTAGATGGCTCGGGTATGCATAATTATCGTGATTTATTAACGAGGGCTAAGCTTAGCATCTCAACTCGGGTATTTAGAAGCCTCAAACAAAGAAGTGCTTCACGCATGCATCAGTCACTTTCTCTGGTGGTATATCGTTAATATACCTTGAACTGAACAGCACCTTGGATGCATTAGGCGGGCACCAGTGAGCACTTTGCTGACGCATCAGAGTAACCTGGGGTTTATCAAATACTGATGCCAGATGGGCTATTGCTGTTTCAACCGTCAACACGGCATTCACCGCTTGTACCATAGCCGCAAGCTCGAAAACGCCATCGCTAGATGAAGCAACACAGGCTAGTCCTCTTTCCTTGGAAAGGCTTTTCGTGAGGCTCTCTACCTCCTGTTTTTGGTGTGGCGGTGTATTAATGATAAATAAACACTCTGGATGAACCTTAGCCAGCTGTTCAATCACATCAACCATTTTAGTCCAGCTATAATCACGCTTATATGTGGTGGATAAATGATTCACTAAGACACTCTTCTGAGTCCCAAAGGGCTTATGCCAGTTTGCTATCGCTCTGTTCACGCGACGGACTGCCGTTCCATTCAAAGTCAACGGGGCGACTTCAATAGCTGGTTTTATGCCCGTTAGCGCCTGAAATCTCTGGCCGTAAATTCGATGAATTGAGCTACCATCAAAATCATCGGGTACGCAATCGTCCAGTCGGGAGAACCGCCAATAACCAATAGGAGATAAAACCCCCGAAGGCTTAAGACCACTGCAATACGATTTATCCGCAATAAACCGCGCATATTTTGCGTAATAGGAACTTCGGGCTGTAGCAATAAAAAAGACTGCATCGTAACCGTTGGAGCGTGCCATCTGCAATAATTGCTGCCGATGCGCCTCATCTTTCGCCAGAGGGTAGACACGATCAATAAAGCTTTCGCTTTCTAACCAACCTTTTAAGAGAGAGGCTCGTCCGGCACTCCAGGCTTTAGGGCGCGGACGAAAATCATCCAGCCAGATATCTAATTGCAGTTGAGGATATTTTTGCCTGACTTGCTGCAAGAATGTTCGCTGGTATATATAGTCACCTATTGCCAGGTGACTCATGTAGAGTACTTTGGTGGCTTTTGGGAAAATTTGGTAAGCAAGCATGGTCACCACCGATAATAGATATTCAATCGGCTCTGCGTGTCACCAAGCGTCGTCTTGCTATAAAGCAAACCGGCCCCAAAAAAGCCATATGAGGTCGCATGACTGTATTGGAGCTCAACCTGGTAGCCTCTCTGATAATCAAAGGCATCCCGCTGCTCGTTGCGAATCAAGGCGATTCGAGCATGCAGTACCCCCAGGCCCGGCCACTGGTAATTAATTCCTAGCGTGTCGACCGACGCTGGCGGAGCTGTGTTTTCTACTTTTTGCTCTGCACCCCAGTGCCCCATCAGCCGGCCCGCATTAGTGTAACCATCCGGATAGAGGTGATGCACATACCACGCCGTTGACCAGTGGTTGTGCTCATATCTCAATGAGAGATTTTCAGCAACCATGGGCAAATAAAGCCCTACAGAAAATGTTTGGTTGCCCAACTTATAGTTAGACTCATCTAACGTGTCCTCGCCACCAAACTCACCGTAAACCTGAAACGGCATGCCCCAGTTAAGATTCAATTGAGTGGTAATGGATGCCTGTTGGTTACCAAACTCATAATTCGGATCATTTTCCTTTTCATCCCTACCTAAGTTGTCTTTGCCCGCCGGATTGAATAACGCCTCAAATACATCACCAAGGTCGACGTCACGCTCTCCACCGCCGAACTGTAACGTTCGATTAAGCCCTAAAGTCCAGAATTCAAACGGGGTAAAACTCAGGTGCAGGCCTCCATGACGAGGGCTCCCCGGGAACAGCTTATCTCCCAACCTGATACCCTCTACAGACTCCAACTTAGAATAAAAAAGCTCGTATCGAATATTCCAGTCTGTTATCGGTGTTGCATTACTGACTGTAATGGATGGAGACGGTTCAGCGTGAGTACTTACCAACATTGATGAGTACTTAAAGGGCGAAAACCAGTGTTCTCGATACCCGAACTCAAACTGAGCGTACTCATAACCAAACCCGAGATAACTATTGGTATGTCTAAATCCAGCAGCCTCACTGTAATTGATGCCGGCAGAGGCTAGAAAATAAGGAGAAGGTTGGTAGAAAGCTCCGCTCGAAAGGGCATAACTGTCGCTTATCATCGCGCCCCGGTTGTTAGCCAAAGGCTGCTCTCCATCGTCACTCAGCGCCAATTCGAGATCTATATGCGTACGGCCATAGGTGCGGGTATATCGCGACATATAGCGACTCAACTGCCCATAAAGACTGGGGTGACTGGTTTCAATCTGCTCCAGGCGGCGATATACCTCGACCGCTTTATATGGCTTCGTTAAAGGCGCACCGGGTGTAATTGCCAACAACTGGTCAATTAAAGCCTCAGCCTCGTAAGCCGTGTTTAGAGGAAGGTAAGGTGACAAACCTTTGGCTAACGTGGAGCAACTGAAAATAACGAGCAAAAAATAAATACTGGGTTTCAATGTCCTTTCCATGTTCAATGACTGTTGAGCACAGGTTCTGGCAAGTGGTAGCCTGCTAAATAGCGTGACGATATACTATCAAACTGTGGTCTTTAGCACATTGGAATAAGCCCACATTGTTTTTTGACACGTCTAGGCTCGGTAAAAAGCCGGTTAACATCTATCGACCACAACTATTAAATGGCTACCAGGACAGCACATGAGCACCACGCCGATCAGCGCCTTTATTATTACCAAAAATGAACAAGCCCATTTAGCAGAAGTGCTGGATTCACTGAGCAAGTTTGACGAAGTCGTAGTGGTAGATTCAGGCAGCACAGACCAAACAAGGTCTATAGCCCGGGAGAAGGGGGCCAGAGTCATTGAGCGTGACTGGCCTGGTTTCGCCAAACAAAAGCAATACGCGATGACGTGCTGCCAACATGACTGGGTCCTCAACGTGGATGGCGACGAAGTCCTGCCAGAGGGGACTTACGAACAATTGCAAAAGCTCATTGGCGCACAGGCTCAATCCAATACGGTAATAAGACTGTATTTTGAAGACTTGTTCTGGGGCGAGCCAATGGCGTCGATGTCTGCCAAACGCTCCATAGTCCGCTGTTTTCATAAGTCGGCTGTCTCGTACCCTGACGATCGACGGGTGCATGAAAACGTTGTACCAAAGAATGTGGTTAATGAGAAACCCATGCCCAACTTGGTAAAGCACTATGGCTATGACAGCACGCACGGCCTTATGGATAAGCAGAACCAGTATTCCCTGCTAAAGGCGAAGGACAAATACGATAAAGGCAAGCGGGGGTCGATACTCAAGCTGGCGGTCATATTTCCGCTCACCTTTATCAAAGCCTATGTGTTTAAGAAGATGTTCGCCTCCGGCGCCCGCGGTTTTGTGCATGCAACCATAGAAGCCATGTATGCCTTTCTCAAAGAAGCCAAGCTGCTTGAAATGAACTATCGTCAGCGCACGAAAGATAGGAGTATCTGAGCATCTAGTCCAAGCCTTCCTGTAACAGCTCCCAGTCCGTGGAGCCCCAGTTAAAACCGTGTTCTCCTGTGCTGGCTTTTTGCAAAGAACGCTTAAGCCTGTTGATGGGCTCCTGCTTCCACTGCTCCCCCGACCTGATATAGCAACGGTCGAAGTCGATAATCCAGACCTGACCATCCTGATCCATCATAATATTGCGGATATTCAGATCGTGGTGATACACCTGATGGCGATGCAGTGTGGCAATGGCTGCGCCGACGCGCTGCCACTCTTCACCGGTTAACGGCCGCTGAGAGAGTATCTGATGTAAATCCTGGCACTTGGGAATCAATTCTGTAATAAGATCCGCACAGTAAGTAAGCCCTCGCTTTTCGACATGCGCTGCCACCGGCTTGGGTACATTCAAACCTTGTTTACGAAGCTGATACAACAAATAAAACTCGCGCCAGGGCCGGCTGCGCTCAAGGCCGGTAAAGAGGTATTGGTCGGTCAGTAGCTTACCCACCATACCACCACGGTGAAAATGACGCAGAGCCCAACGAGTGTGCTCTTTAGCCTGCACAAACACCGTGGTGCCCCGCCCGCTGGCCTGCCCCTTCAGTTTGCCTCGTTCACGCCAGAAATCAGGCGTGAACAGCTGCGCCGACATACTATCGATTTGCTCCCTGTCGAACAAAAAATAATGGGGCTTAGCTGTCTGGGTGCAAATTCGGGTCATGGTGACGATGTTCTGTGGTAAATTGCCCATTGTAATTAAAACCGCCGCAAATGCAGTAAGGAAGCCCGGATAACGATGAAAAAGCTGTGCTTACTCCGCCTGTCAGCCATTGGGGATGTCTGTCATGCCGTGACCCTGGTTAATCGCATTCGTAGCTATTGGCCAGACACCGAGCTAACCTGGATTATCGGAAAGATTGAATACCAGCTGGTTCAGCACCTCTCCGGTGTGCGCTTTATCATTTTCGACAAGAGCCGTGGCAAGGCCGCTTACGAGGAACTCAAAGCAACCCTTAAAGGCGAGCGTTTTGACGCTCTGTTAATGATGCAGGTGGCCTTACGCGCTAACTTAATCTCACGCGCCGTTAGGGCTGACAAACGCATTGGCTTTGACTGGCAGCGCAGCAAAGAGCTGCATTGGCTGTTTACCAATAATCGCATTGACCCACAAACCCACGCCCATGTATTGGATGGCTTTATGGCCTTTGGGGATGCCTTGGGTCTGCCCCGTCCGCAAGCGCCCGACTGGCAAATCCCCATCCCGGAAGAAGCCACTCGTTGGGCCAAGTCTGAAAGAAACCAGCTCGGTAAATTCGCCATTATCAGCCCGGCCGCCAGTAAAGCCGAACGTAACTGGCTGCCCGAACGGTATGCCCAAGTAGCCGATGCCCTGAATCAAAGAGGCATTAAGACCGTTCTGTGCGGCGGTCCTGCCGATATGGACCGGGCGCTCGCCGCGAAAATTCAACGCCATACAGACCATATTAGCGCCGATTACGTAGGCCAAACCTCTCTGGCGCAGTTGATGGCTTTGATCGGCGAAGCGGATTTAGTGATCGCCCCTGACACAGGCCCTGCTCATATGGCCACCAGCATTAACACCCCAGTTATCGGCCTCTATGCCCACAGTAATCCCAGACGTACAGGCCCTTACCGGGATCAGCACAGAGTCGTGTCGGTATATGATGAAGTGATTAAAGAGCAACGAGGTAAACCCTGGACAGAGCTGCCTTGGGGAGCGCGAGCCAAGGGTGAAAATTTAATGACGCGGATTTCAGTAAAAGCCGTGGAAGCCAGGATTGACGACTGGCTAGCCGAACAGGACGGCTAGAGTCTTTTCAATCGCGCCACTATTACGCTCAATGGCCCGCAAACCGGCCCTACCGGATTGCTGTCGCAAGTTTGGGTTGAGCAGGCAGTCTCGGATCTGCCGTTGAAGCTCAGCGGCGTCTTCTACGCTGCAGAGAGCCCCCACATCTTCCAGCGCCTGACAAATCATCGGATTATTGTATTGGTTCGGCCCCATGATAATAGGCAGGCCACAAGCGGCGGGCTCGAGGGCGTTATGCCCGCCCCTATCAGCAAGACTCCCTCCCACAAAAGCCAGGTCGGCCAGCAGGTAGAGCTGGTTCAGTTTACCCATCTGATCGGCCAGCAATACTTCGGTCTCTGAGGTGCAAGGGGTGTTCTGACTCAGTCGAATGAGGTTCACCCCCTGCTTCTCACAAAGGTCGGCCACGCTATCAAATCGCTGAGGATGCCGCGGCACCAACACCAGTAACAGCTGAGGCCAGTTTTTTCTCAGCGCCCGATAGGTTCTCAGCAACGTCATCTCCTCAGGATCATGGGTACTGCCGCCGATAATCACCAGCCGGTTCTCAATAGCCCACCGCCGACGCAGATCGGCGCGTTGCTCCTTAGCCTGGTGAGGAATGGCAATATCAAATTTCATATTGCCGGTATCCACTAGCTGGTCCTCGCTCGCTCCCAGGTTGCGGTATTGGATAGCGTCTCGCTCGCCTTGTGCACAGATACGGCTTAAGCCTTGAAGCATGGGCTGAAACAGCGCCCCGAAGGATTGGTATCGTGCCGCCGAGCGCTCGGTCATTCGGGCATTCACCAAGTAGACCGGTATCTGACGCAGGCCGCACTGGCGCATCATATTGGGCCAGAGCTCCACTTCCATAATGACCACCCGCTTAGGGGCCAGTCGGCGCAACAAGCGGTTCATGGCCCAGCCCGTATCATAGGGCAGATAGCAATGACGTACCCTATCACCCAGCAGGCTATTAACCTGTTCAGCGCCGGTATCCGTGGTGGTGGTGATCACGATGGGTAGCTCAGGTTGGCGTTTTAAGATGGCTTTAATCAGTCCCGCCGCGGCTGTTACCTCCCCGACGGAAACACAATGTATTAGCCAGCCTCCGGTGGGCAGCTTATCGGGCAGCACGCCAAACCGTTGAGCCCACTTGGGATCTTTTCGAACGCCTTTTAGCAACTGGCGAATAAAAAGCACCGGCAACAAACTCCACACCAACGCCGAATAGCCCAGCAGGGCCAAGTGCTGCTTTACACTTAACTTGTATAGAGAAGTTGACACCATAGGCACCCCGTATCGGTTTCGGCGGCATCATAGCAAAGCCCGAGAATAAAATCTCAGGCCCGCCCCTGCCACAAAAGCTGTACGCCGATTCATGCGGCCTGCTCTACAAGCACGCCGATACGCGTTAAAATAACCGTTAAACGACAGAATACTAAGAGCAGGCCCCGCCTGTTCTAGCGGAGAAACATTATGAACAAGGGCTTTTTTACCCATCTCCAACATGAGCTGGACGACATCCGTGAACAAGGGCTGTACAAGGCCGAGCGCGTGATCACCTCACAGCAACAGGCTGATATTGAAGTCAAAAATGGCGAGCATGTACTGAATTTCTGCGCCAATAACTACCTGGGACTGGCCAATCACCCCGAACTAATCCAAGCCGCCAAAGAAGGGCTAGACACCCATGGCTTCGGTATGGCTTCGGTGCGTTTTATCTGTGGTACCCAGGACAATCATAAACTCTTAGAGCGCAAGCTAAGTGACTTTTTGGGCATGGAAGATACCATCCTGTATTCCTCCTGCTTCGACGCCAACGCGGGGCTCTTTGAAACCCTGTTGGGTCCGGAAGACGCCATCATCTCCGATGCACTGAATCACGCCAGCATTATTGATGGCGTACGCTTGTGTAAAGCTAAGCGCTATCGCTACGCCAACAACGACATGGCGGCTCTGGAAGAACAACTGCAGCAAGCTCAAAAAGACGGGGCCCGATTTAAGCTCATTGCCACCGACGGGGTCTTCTCCATGGACGGTGTCATCGCCAATCTAAACGGCGTCTGTGACCTGGCTGAGAAATACGATGCCCTGGTCATGGTAGACGACTCTCACGCCGTGGGTTTTGTGGGCGAAGAAGGCCGCGGTAGTCACGAGCACTGCGATGTGATGGGCCGGGTGGATATTATCACCGGTACCTTAGGTAAAGCGTTGGGCGGCGCATCCGGCGGCTTTACCTCGGCACGCAAGGAAGTCATCGACATCCTTCGTCAGCGCTCACGGCCTTATCTGTTCTCCAACTCACTGGCGCCGGCCATTGTCTCCGCCTCCATTAAAGTCCTGGATATGCTGGAGCAGCACGACGACCTGCGTCAGAAGCTTAACGACAACAGCCAATATTTCCGTCAGCGAATGACTGAAGCGGGCTTCGAGTTAGCCGGCGCAAACCATGCCATCATCCCGGTCATGCTGGGCGATGCTAAGCTGGCCAGCCAGATGGCCGACAAAATGCTGGAGCGTGGCATCTATGTGATCGGCTTCTCCTTCCCTGTTGTGCCTAAGGGCCAGGCCCGTATCCGCACCCAAATGTCGGCGGCACACAGCAAAGAGCAGCTGGATAAGGCCATTGACGCCTTTATCGAAGTTGGCAAAGAGTTGGGGGTGATTTCATGAAGGCACTTTCGAAACAGCATAGCGAAAAAGGCATCTGGCTTACCGAAGAGCCGAAGCCGGAGATGGGCCACAACGATCTGCTCATCAAGATCCGTAAGACCGCCATCTGTGGTACTGATATGCACATCTACAATTGGGATGAGTGGTCACAAAAGACCATCCCGGTACCCATGGTGGTGGGCCACGAGTATGTCGGCGAGGTCGTCGACATGGGTCAGGAAGTAAGGGGCTTTGAGATAGGAGATCGGGTATCCGGTGAAGGCCATATCACCTGTGGTCACTGCCGCAACTGCCGTGCTGGCAGACGCCATCTCTGTCGCAACACCTATGGCGTGGGCGTTAATCGCTCCGGAGCCTTTGCCGAGTATTTGGTCATCCCGGCGTTCAACGCGTTTAAGATTCCCGACAACATCAGCGATGAACTGGCCTCCATTTTCGATCCCTTTGGCAACGCAGTACATACCGCCTTGTCCTTTGATCTTGTCGGTGAAGATGTATTGATTACCGGCGCCGGGCCCATTGGCATTATGGCCGCTGCCGTGGCTCGCCATGTGGGGGCTCGCCATGTGGTGATTACGGATATTAATGACTACCGACTGGACCTGGCCCGACAGATGGGCGCAACCCGGGCGGTGAATGTAAGCACCGAGTCTCTGGACGATGTCATGGAGGAGCTGGGCATGAGCGAAGGCTTCGACGTCGGGCTCGAAATGTCCGGTGTGCCTATGGCATTTCGCGACATGCTGGACAAAATGAATCATGGCGGCAAGGTCGCTATGCTCGGCATTCCCTCAGAAGACACCGCCATTGACTGGAATCAGGTGATCTTTAAAGGTCTTGTGATTAAGGGTATCTATGGTCGGGAAATGTTCGAAACCTGGTATAAGATGGCCAGCCTGATTCAGGGCGGTCTGGACCTGTCGCCGGTGATTACACACCAGTTTAAGGTGGATGACTTCCAGCAAGGTTTCGATGTCATGAACTCCGGCCAGTCCGGTAAAGTTATTTTGAACTGGGACTAGCCCATGACCTTTAAACACATCTCGGCGGCGGATGCCCAGCCGAAGCTCACAGCGGGCGAAGCGGTATTGGTGGATATTCGCGATCCCCAGTCATTCTCTCAAGGGCATATCGAAGGGGCGGTGCATCTTACCAACGACACCGTCGCCCGCTTTTTAGCCGGGCAGCCCCCTGAGCAACCGGTCATCGTATGCTGCTATCATGGCATTAGCAGCCAACAAGCAGCGGAGTATCTCAGCCAACAAGGGCTTAAAGAGGTTTACAGCCTCGATGGGGGCTTTGAGGGCTGGCGTCTGGCGTTTCCTTTTGTGTCGGCCGATGACTAACATCCTTGCTGGCTTTAAGACCGAGTCTCACGCCCGGGTACTGATGGATTATCTTCGCAGTCAGAATATTGGCTGCCATGTCGAGTGTGATGATGAAAGTGAGTACTCACACCAGATTATTTTAGCCGACGCCACCGATGGTAACCGCGCGCGGCATATTCTCGATGATTTCCTGCATAACCCCCATCAGGCCAAATTCCAACAGGCTGCATGGCGGCTGGGTACGGGTATCGATACGGGCAGCCAGGCCTGGCTCGGCATCAACCTCAAGGCTGCTTTCTGGCGTGCGCCCCTAACATGGCTGATACTGGCCAGCGTGCTGCTGGTGTTTCTGCAGGCTCATTTGGTGGGTATGACGGTGCTATTGCAGCACCTTCACTTTCAGCCAATCTCTGCGGTGCTTGAAAACGGTGAACTATGGCGCCTGGGCTCACCCATATTGCTGCATTTCTCACCGACCCACCTGATCTTTAACCTGTTCTGGTGGGGCCTGCTGGGTCAACGAGTCGAACGGATATTGGGCCGCCCCGTGCTACTCCTGGTGCTGGTACTGACTGCTTTCATATCCAATTATGTGCAATACCTGCTTTCCGGTGCCAACTTTGGTGGTCTCTCCGGCGTGGTATACGGCCTGATGGGATTTGTCTGGTGGTGCGGCTGGCTTAGGCCCCAGCTGGGCCTGTCACTCGACAAGCCCCTTGTGGGCTTTATGCTAATCTGGCTGGTACTGGGCTACACCGACCTGCTGTGGGTCAATGTGGCCAATGGCGCTCATACCGCAGGGCTGATTTCAGGCTGCCTTCTCGCATTCATCTTTTGCCGACGCTCACTAAAGACCTGAGTAGGGCCTGCTCTCTACAGTCAGTTAACAGCCGCATTAATCTGGTTTTCAGAGTCAAAAACCTGTACTAGAATAACTGTACGTTTATACAGTTATTCTAGTGCAATATGAACTCGCTCGTCTCTCAGCTAAAACAACGTGGACTGGTATGGCAAGCTTCGGCGGCACCTGATCTGCCTCAAGGTGCCGCCTTACCGTTCCCCGACTTGGACAAGCAGCTCCCCCAGCCGGTGATGCATCATCGGCTGATTGAAATACAGTCACTTGTAGGCATTGGCGAGCTGAGGTTATTGCTACCCAGTCTTGCCGGGCATTTGAAGAAAACACAGCGACAATTGGCATTTATTGCGCCGCCTTATCAGCTATCCAGCGATGCTTTGCATTACAGCAACTTTGATCTGTCTAAGATCTGGGTGATTCCTACGGAACAACAACAAAATGCCCTGTGGGCTGCAGAGCAATGCCTACGAAACGGCTGCTGCCTGAGCGTCATAGCCTGGCTCCCCCACCTCAGTCATGCACAGACCAAGCGCTTAGTACTGGCCGCACAGGAGGGTCAGTCTCATATCTTCGTATTGCGTCCCCTCCAGAGTGACTCCCTTGGTCATGGACTCTGTCTGCAGGTGGCACCCCATTCCAGGGGCTTAACCATTGAGGTAAAACGGTCTCAGGGTGGATGGCCACCGCCTCCTTTTGACGTTGACCTAAACGACTCATGGCCCATGCTGACCTTACCCGCAACGATTAACACCTTAAAGCGAGCAAGCTGATATGCTGTGGCTGTATTTGCACTTCCCTAGCTTGCAACTCGATAACAGCGACGACCAATTCTCAGAGCTAGCCGTCGCGATCATCTGCCCCAGACAATACCAGTTATTGCAGGTTAATAAAGTCGCCGAGCAAGCAGGCCTGTACCCGGGCATGGGCCTGGCTACCGCTGCCGCCCTCTGCCACTCTCTCAAGGCCATCCCTTACTGTAGGCGGAAATCAAGACAGGCCTTAAGTCACCTGGCTAACCGGCTTTACCAAGTGACGTCTGATATCAGCCTTTATCCTCCTGATGGGCTGCTATTCAGAGTTAGTCCAATGCTGAGAATCTATGGCGGCCTAGAGGCCTATTGGCAAAAGGTGAAAGGCACACTACCGGCTTGGCTGAACTATCATTACGCCTGTGCCGAAACCCCTCTGGCTGCGCGTCTTCTGGCTCACGCTCAGACCCAGCTCATCACCAACTGTTCAGACAGGATTCAACAAGCACTGAATCAAATTTCTGTCGACAGGCTGGATTGTGACCACAAAACCCAATCACAACTGATCAAAGTGGGCGTACGGACAGTCGGAGCGCTCTTAACCATTCCACCGGATCAACTCACCCGACGCTTTGATAAGGCCTTCATGCACTATCTCTTTCAACTCAGTGGCCGGTTGCCTCACCCGGTTAATTGGTATCAGCCTCCAGGCTATTTTCAGGTTGAACTAGAGCTACTGTATGAATGTGACAATAGTAAAAGGTTGGCTCGCCCCATCAAGAAGCTGCTTGAACAACTGACCGAATACTGGATAAGCAGAGATAAAACCAGTCAACATATCCGCTATGTACTGCTAATGCGTGACGCGCCCGCGTACTGTCTGGATGTCCACGCCGCAGAAGCAAGCCGCTGTGCCGAGTTTTGGCTCAAGCTCACAGAGCTGAAACTAGAAACAGTGAACCTCCCCGCGCCGGTTTATGCCATTCACCTTATTTGTCATCAACTCCAGCCCTATCACGCCGACAACGGTTCACTGGTTGCTCCCCAACAAAGCGGCAATGTCGCCATACTGCTATCCAGACTCTTAAGTAAACTGGGACACGAGGGCGTGCTTACGCCAATATTAAAAGACGATTACCGTCCAGAGGTGCGTAATGCCTATCAGCCGGCCTCAAAATCCCCTCAGCAACTCAGCTTAGCCCGACAACTCAGGCCCAGCTTATTACTCTCCCCTCCCATTCCCTTGATGAAGAAACTTCGCATCGTACAAGGTCCTGAGCGACTCGTCACAGGATGGTGGGACCATAGCCCAATCCACCGAGATTACTTCATCGCCACCAGTGACGAAGGGCGCTGGCTTTGGATCTACCGCACGCCGGACAAACAGTGGTACATCCACGGATTTTTTAGCTAATGAGCTACGCAGAGCTGGTGTGCCAGAGTAACTTTTCTTTTCTCACCGGAGCCTCGCACCCGGAAGAGTTGATCGGGCAGGCGGATAAGCTGGGGTATAGCGCTCTGGCCATCACCGATGAGTGCTCGGTAGCCGGGGTCGTCAGAGCCTATCGGGCCCTGCAGGAGCATCAGTACCGAGTGAAACTCATCGTTGGCAGCCTGTTTCGGTGTGAACAGCAGAACATGGTTTTACTCTGCCCCAATAAGTCGGCTTACAGCGAACTATGCCAGCTGATAACCCAGACCAGACGACGAGCAGACAAAGGCCATTACCAACTCGAGCGTAAGGACTTAAGTGCAATGAAGCATCTGCTGGCTATCTGGTTACCCGATACCGAATGCGACAAACTCCATACCTGGGCTGCATTCTTAAAAAAGCACTTTGCCGAGCGCTGCTGGCTGGGTGCCAAACGTCACCTGAATGCGCAAGAAGAGCAACAAGTCCAACAACTTCAGCACCTATCCCGACAGTGGCAACTGCCCATTGTGTGTCATAGCCATGCGTTAATGCATCAGCCAGAACGACTCCCCGCTCAGCACACTCTGACTGCCATTCGACACGGCTGCCGAATTGATCAGCTCGGGGAAGCTGCCTTGTCCAATGCTGAAGCCTGCCTGCGACCACAGGCCAAACTACGCCGACTCTATCCAGAGTGCTGGATCCAGACAACCCAAGACATTGCCGACCAATGTGATTTTTGTCTCAGTGAGCTGTCTTACCAATACCCTTCTGAATTTATTCCCTCAGGCTCTACCGCCAGCCATTACCTTAAACACCTGGTCGAAGAAGGGGCGCAAAAACGCTACCCCGAAGGGGTTCCGGATGACATTCAGGCTTTAATTGATAAAGAACTGACACTGATTAAACAACAACAGTACGAGTGTTTCTTTTTAACCATTTACGACCTGGTTCAGTTTGCTAAGAAAAATAATATTCTTTACCAGGGCCGAGGCTCGGCGGCCAATTCGGTCGTTTGCTACTGCCTGGAGATTACCGCGGTCAGCCCGGACAAAATCGGCATGTTGTTCGAACGATTTATCTCAAAAGAGCGTAACGAGCCGCCGGATATCGATGTGGACTTTGAACACCAGCGCCGTGAAGAAGTCATTCAGTACATTTATCAAAAATACGGCCGCGAGCGCACCGCTTTGGCGGCCACGGTGATCAGTTACCGACGTAAGAGTGCTATTCGTGATGTGGGCAAAGCCTTGGGCATTCATGAAGCCAAGTTGGACTTTTTTATTAACAATATTAACCACAGAGACAAGGAGATTCCCTGGACTGAACAGCTTTCTCAGCTCGGGTTGGACCCTAAGTCTCCAAAAAGTAATGATTTTGTCAGCTTAGTGAACACGCTTATCGGCTTTCCCCGCCACCTGTCGCAACATGTTGGTGGCTTTGTCATTTCGGCCAGCCCTTTGCACGAGTTGGTGCCAGTGGAAAACGCCGCCATGGCCGAACGCACCGTGATTCAGTGGGATAAGGATGATCTCGAAACCTTAAAATTACTCAAAGTTGATGTCCTGGCGCTGGGCATGTTGACGGCCATCCGACGCTGCTTCGATTTGATTAAGCTTCATTATGGCCATCACTGGTCTATCGCCGATATCAGTAACCTGGGTGATGACCCCGGTGTTTATAAAATGATTCAACGGGCCGACACCATCGGTGTATTCCAGATTGAGTCACGTGCTCAAATGAGCATGCTGCCCCGACTAAAGCCCAAGAGCTATTATGACCTCGTGATCGAAATTGCCATTGTCCGACCAGGCCCTATTCAGGGGGACATGGTTCACCCCTACCTGCTGCGCCGATTTGGTCGTGAACCGGTGGATTATCCATCTGAACCAGTCAGGGGCGTGTTGGAACGCACCCTGGGCATTCCGATTTTTCAGGAGCAAGTGATCCAGCTAGCCATGGTAGCGGCTGGGTTTTCCGGTGGTGAGGCCGATCAGCTCAGACGCGCTATGGCCAGCTGGAAAAAAAACGGTAAATTAAACGCCTTCCGCGATAAGTTGCTCTCTGGCATGACCGAACGAGGTTATTCCGAAGCCTACGCCGAACGGATTTTTCAACAGATTTGTGGCTTCGGTGAATACGGTTTTCCTGAATCCCATTCCGCTTCGTTTGCCATCCTGGCTTATGTTTCGGCCTGGCTGAAGTACTATTACCCTGAGGTCTTTTTCACCGCCTTACTCAATAGCTGGCCGATGGGCTTTTACCCCCCATCACAACTGGTTCAGAATGCCCGATGCCATCGAGTGGCATTTTTGCCCGTATGTATAAATCGATCACAGTGGGAACATCAATTGGAAGCCTCCCCATCAGGCTGGTCGGTACGGCTAGGGTTCCGGCAAATAAAAGGGGTGCCCAGAGCCCTTTGCGAGACACTCTGTCATAAGCGGCCTCCACAGGGCTTTCGGCACATACATGAACTCAAAGAGCTCTTACCCATGAATGTGCTACAGGCACTTGCCAGTGCCGATGCGTTAAGATCAATGAGCGAAAATCGCTATGCCTGCCGCTGGCAGTTAATGGATGACACCCAAACCCTGCCACTGTTTAAGAATGAAGAGTCTTCTACCTCAGGGTGGGGCTTCCAGCCTAACCTGATGGAGAGTATGCAAGAGGACTATGCGAGCCAGTCCCTGAGCCTTGATCACCACCCTGTGGCCTTACTGCATCAGGCTGGGAAGCTACCAGAGTGTACTTTTTCCGAGCAGTTACCTCAGTTGCCCCATAAAGCCCTCGTTACCGTTATAGGCCTGGTCACTTGTCGTCAGCGCCCTGGAACGGCCGCCGGCGTCACGTTTATCACTCTGGAGGACCATACCGGACTTACTAATGTTGTTTTATGGAAAGGAACGGCTCAACAACAGCGTCACGCCTATATCTCTGCCAACCTGCTCAGGGTCGAGGGTATACTGGAGCGCGGGGATGGTGGTGTTACCCATGTCATTGCCGGGCGGCTGGAGAAACTGGATCATCTATTAGATGATTTTACCTGCCACTCTCGCGACTTCCATTAGACTTTTATACCAACCTCATTCAGTAAAGGGTGATTGGCCAGCCGTTGCCGGCCAATCACCGTCTTCGCCCTTACTGATAGTACGTAGCGGCTCCTGGTCCAACGGGTAAACCGAGTAAAAATACCCAAACGTAGAATAAGATCGTCCAACCCGCCAGGAACACCAAAGAATAGGGCAACATCGTGGCCACCAGGGTGCCTATGCCTAAGTTCTTCTGATAGCGGCTGGCGACTGCCAGGATTAAACCAAAGTAACTCATCATAGGTGTGACAAGGTTGGTAACTGAGTCTCCGATTCGATAAGCCGCCTGTATCACTTCAGGGGCGAAGCCTACCAACATCAGCATGGGCACAAATATCGGTGCGGTCACCGCCCACTGTGCCGAAGAACTGCCTAGGGAAAAGTTCACCAATGCACACATGAGAATAAACAAGACGAAGACTTCAGGCCCATTTAATCCAAAAGCCTGCAGCGCAGCAGCGCCTTTAACCGCTAATACTGTGCCAAGGTTAGTCCACTTAAAAAACGCCACAAACTGTGCAGCAAAGAACACCAAAACAATGTAAAGACCCAAACTGCTCATGCTCTTGGCCATGGCATCGATAATATCGCGATCAGTCTTCATAGTGCCGACCGTCTTCCCATAAGCAAACCCGGGCACAGCAAAAGTGATAAAGATGATCGCCACAATACCTTTTAAAAAGGGAGAACCTGCCACCTCTCCGGTTTCCGGATGCCGCAATACGCCCCACTCAGGTACAATCGTCAGCGCAAGTACAGCGGCGAGCGCCAAAAACGCTAGCCCGGCATTTCTAAGTCCTCGTTTCTCGCCTGCTGACAACGGCTCCATGGATTGCTCACCTAAGTCCACCGACGCGGACTCAGGGTCATATTGACCTAACCTCGGCTCAACCACTTTTTCTGTGACCCAGGCCCCCAAAGCCGCGATCATAAACGTACTCACGCCCATAAAGAACCAGTTAACTTCAGGACCCACGATGTAATCCGGATCCACCATGTGCGAAGCCGCTTCGGTAATACCCGCCAATAACGGGTCAATCGTACCCAGCAGCAAGTTCGCACTGTAGCCGCCAGATACGCCTGCAAATGCTGCGGCGAGTCCCGCTAGCGGATGTCGCCCCAAAGAATGAAAGATCATCGCTGCCAGCGGTATCAACACCACATAACCGAGTTCAGAGGCGGTATTAGACAGAATGCCAGCAAATACCACCACGACAGTTACCATACGCTGGGACGCATTCATAACCATCCCACGCATTGCCGCAGACAATAACCCCGAATGTTCCGCCACAGAAACACCCAGCAATGCCACCAGAACCGTACCTAAAGGGGCAAAGCCGGTAAAGTTGGTTACTAACCCGGTAACAATCCTTTGGAGACCTTCGGCATTCATTAGGGACACAACTTCAATTACCCCATCCGGATCTCTTCCTGCTGCATCGGCCGGTCTTGGGTCTACGACACCAATATCGAAATATCCCAGAATGCCGCTCATCACTACTACAGCAACGGCAAAACTGGCAAACAAGGTAATTGGGTGAGGCAGCAGATTACCTAACCACTCAACCGTGGCGAGGAAGCGATTAAACCAACCACTTTGGTGTGGATGACGTTCAGCACTGTCGATGAATGACACAATATACTCCAATCTCCTCAAAACCGGCGCGATTCTATCCTAATCTGACATCTAACGCATCGATCTACCCTTTTTGCAGATTGCTTATCTGTACACCCAGCCGACGGAAATCTGTAGTAGGAATTGAGCCGTCATTGAGGCAAGCTGAGTCTGGAGCTCGCTATTAAGGTATTCTCAATGAAAGCCATTTTTTTACTGACCACCCTTTTATGCTCATGGCCTGTATTCGCATCATCAGTGTCCGAAAAACAGTGCCTAAAGGATTGGGGCGGGAAAGCTCAACTGCAGGAATTACAGACTGCCAACTTCCGGTTAGAGGATGCAACACCAGAACAGCTTCTCGGCATGCGTCACTGCCTGGCATCCAAGAGTCCCGTCATTCGAGACCAAATCGCCTACCAGGCTTTTTATACCTGGCTGCGAGAAGGCGTACTCCCTCAAGAGATCAAGAGAACACTTGCTACTCTGCTCATTAGCGACATTCAGCATCGTCGTTCTGACCCGCGCAATGTTTACTTACCTTTTGCGGTCTTGGTTTTATCAGAGGTAGTGCGCGCAGACGGAGTCAGCCCCTTTTTGTCTTCCCAAGAAAGACGTGACTATGCAACAAAGTTCAGCGAGTACGTAAAAAGCATCAGCGATTATCGGGGTTACGACGACACTATGGGGTGGCGTCACCAGGTAGCTCATAGCGCCGACGTCGTCTTACAGATGATTGTCAGCCCTCACTTCGGCACTGAGACTAAACTCCATATGCTTGACGCCCTGGCAACGCAAATATCGCCTGAGGGTCATTTTTATCACTTTGGCGAACCCAAGCGAATTGCCAGAGCAGTAGCCTATGCAATGATGATGCTCCCTGCCGACAGCGTAGACTGGGAAGTATGGCTTATATCCATTAGCCAGCCCTTCCCCTATAAAGACTGGGAAACAACCTATACCAGCGAAGCGGGGCTGTCTAAACGCCACAACACCGTCGCATTTTTACAATCACTTCTTGTGTATACCCACCAAGCAGAAGAGCTTACACAGTACCAGACCCTGGTTATGGATCGATTAATCACCATGAGGTAATCGCACCGACCAAAGACAAGAAGATAATCTCGCTTGTGAGCAGTCCATGGACATTGCGATATTGGGACTTCAGCATTAGACCAAAGCATTGTTTAAGAGATGTGACCTTCGTCAGCATGACGAGTGTTCTACTGCAGAGGTATTCACCTCTCACATGGGGGCGGAGCAAGACCGTTATGCCGGTGGCATAACGCAGCTTGTGGAGCGACGAGCATGGAGGCCTACATGGATGTAGGTCATTAGAACAACGCAGGAGCAGTTGTCGTGATGCGAGGCGGCTTCATGGACGAATGACAGATGACTGCTGGCCGTTGGAATACGATACCCTTGCCAGTGCGATGGGTTGGGTCTTCCATAAGGCAGCACGTCAGTGCTGCTTAAAGCACAAAACCCCGAGCCTTTCGACTCGGGGTTTTGCTTTAATTAGAAGCCTGGCGGTGTGCTACTTTACTCCGCGCAATCCTGCGCTACGCCCTTCGGGCCGTCGTCGCGTAGCTCCGACGTTCAAATTCGTTCCCGACGAATTTGTCACATTCCATGTTCGAGTGCACACCCGAATACTATTGATGCAAATAAAAAAGCCCCTCTCTTTCGAGAAGGGCTTTTCTATTTGAATTAGAAGCCTGGCGGTGTGCTACTCTCACATGGGGAGACCCCACACTACCATCGCCGCTAATACGTTTCACTTCTGAGTTCGGAATGGAATCAGGTGGTTCCGTATTGCTATTGCCGCCAGGCATAAACTGTGAACAATTTGAGCAAGCTGTCTTTAAATCGGTAATCTGTCTGTCTTGGTATTGCTCTGATGCGCGTTACTTACTGTTTTAACGTCACTTGGGCGTTGTATGGTTAAGCCTCACGGGCAATTAGTACGGGTTAGCTCAACGCCTTACAACGCTTACACATCCCGCCTATCAACGTCCTGGTCTTGAACGACCCTTTAGAGAGCTTAAGCTCTAGGGATGACTCATCTCGAGGCTCGCTTCCCGCTTAGATGCTTTCAGCGGTTATCGATTCCGAACGTAGCTACCGGGCAGTGCCATTGGCATGAC
The DNA here is from genome assembly GCF_003143555.1 of Saliniradius amylolyticus. Lineage (NCBI taxonomy): Bacteria > Pseudomonadati > Pseudomonadota > Gammaproteobacteria > Alteromonadales > Alteromonadaceae > Saliniradius > Saliniradius amylolyticus. Next base: position 37,178 of record NZ_CP029347.1, on the reverse strand, counting down.
AACCCGAACACCAGCGGTTCGTCCACTCCGGTCCTCTCGTACTAGGAGCAGCCCCTCTCAATCATCCAGCGCCCACGGCAGATAGGGACCGAACTGTCTCACGACGTTCTAAACCCAGCTCGCGTACCACTTTAAATGGCGAACAGCCATACCCTTGGGACCGACTTCAGCCCCAGGATGTGATGAGCCGACATCGAGGTGCCAAACACCGCCGTCGATATGAACTCTTGGGCGGTATCAGCCTGTTATCCCCGGAGTACCTTTTATCCGTTGAGCGATGGCCCTTCCATACAGAACCACCGGATCACTATGACCTACTTTCGTACCTGCTCGACGTGTCTGTCTCGCAGTTAAGCTGGCTTATGCCATTACACTAACCTCCTGATGTCCGACCAGGATTAGCCAACCTTCGTGCTCCTCCGTTACTCTTTGGGAGGAGACCGCCCCAGTCAAACTACCCACCAGACACTGTCCGCAATCCCGATAAGGGACCAACGTTAGAACATCAAACATACAAGGGTGGTATTTCAAGGTTGGCTCCACATCATCTGGCGACAATGCTTCAAAGCCTCCCACCTATCCTACACATGTAGGTTCAATGTTCAGTGCCAAGCTGTAGTAAAGGTTCACGGGGTCTTTCCGTCTAGCCGCGGGTACACCGCATCTTCACGGCGATTTCAATTTCACTGAGTCTCGGGTGGAGACAGCGTGGCCATGGTTACACCATTCGTGCAGGTCGGAACTTACCCGACAAGGAATTTCGCTACCTTAGGACCGTTATAGTTACGGCCGCCGTTTACCGGGGCTTCGATCAAGAGCTTCGCATACGCTAACCCCATCAATTAACCTTCCGGCACCGGGCAGGTGTCATACCGTATACGTCCGCTTACGCGTTAGCACAGTACTGTGTTTTTAATAAACAGTCCCAGCCACCTGGTCACTGCGACCGCCATCTGCTTAGGGAGCAAGTCCCATCACAAACAGCGGCGTACCTTCTCCCGAAGTTACGGTACTATTTTGCCGAGTTCCTTCACCCGAGTTCTCTCAAGCGCCTTAGTATTCTCTACCTGACCACCTGTGTCGGTTTGGGGTACGGTTCGTATTATCATATGCTTAGAGGCTTTTCCTGGAAGCGGGGCATCTGTGACTTCAACTCCTTGGAGTCTCGTCTCGTGTCTCGGCCTTAGAATCCCGGATTTGCCTAAGATTCCAGCCTACGCACTTTCACATGGACAACCAACGCCATGCTCACATAGCCTTCTCCGTCCCCCCTTCGCTGATAATACAAGTACGGGAATATTAACCCGTTTCCCATCGACTACGCATTTCTGCCTCGCCTTAGGGGCCGACTTACCCTGCCCTGATTAGCATGGGACAGGAAACCTTGGTCTTCCGGCGTGGGGGTTTTTCACCCCCATTATCGTTACTCATGTCAGCATTCGCACTTGTGATATGTCCAGCACACCTCTCGATGCACCTTCAGCCACTTACACAACGCTCCCCTACCCAGCATGTAAACATGCTGCCGCAGCTTCGGTGACTAGTTTTAGCCCCGTTACATCTTCCGCGCAGGCCGACTCGACTAGTGAGCTATTACGCTTTCTTTAAAGGGTGGCTGCTTCTAAGCCAACCTCCTAGCTGTCTGTGCCTTCCCACATCGTTTCCCACTTAACTAGTACTTGGGGACCTTAGCTGGCGGTCTGGGTTGTTTCCCTCTCCACGACGGACGTTAGCACCCGCCGTGTGTCTCCCGGATAGTACTCTACGGTATTCGGAGTTTGCATGGGGTTGGTAAGTCGGGATGACCCCCTAGCCCAAACAGTGCTCTACCCCCGTAGGTATTCATCCGAGGCGCTACCTAAATAGCTTTCGGGGAGAACCAGCTATCTCCCGGTTTGATTGGCCTTTCACCCCCAGCCACAAGTCATCCCCATCTTTTTCAACAGATGTGGGTTCGGTCCTCCAGTTGATGTTACTCAACCTTCAACCTGCTCATGGCTAGATCACCGGGTTTCGGGTCTATACCTGGCAACTAGACGCGCAGTTAACACTCGCTTTCGCTACGGCTCCCCTAAACGGTTAACCTTGCTACCAAATATAAGTCGCTGACCCATTATACAAAAGGTACGCAGTCACCTAACAAGTAGGCTCCCACTGATTGTACGTATACGGTTTCAGGTTCTATTTCACTCCCCTCACTGGGGTTCTTTTCGCCTTTCCCTCACGGTACTGGTTCACTATCGGTCAGTTAGGAGTATTTAGCCTTGGAGGATGGTCCCCCCATATTCAGTCAAGATAACACGTGTCCCGACCTACTCGATTTCACTATCAGATTGTTTTAGTGTACGGGGCTGTCACCCTGTATCGCGGCACTTTCCAGAGCCTTCCACTAACGCACTGATAACTTAAGGGCTAATCCCCGTTCGCTCGCCGCTACTAAGGGAATCTCGGTTGATTTCTTTTCCTCGGGGTACTTAGATGTTTCAGTTCTCCCGGTTCGCCTCTCATGCCTATAGATTCAACATGAGATACCTCTAAAGAGGTGGGTTTCCCCATTCGGACATCTGTGGCTAATAATGCATTTTGTCAGCTCACCACAGCTTTTCGCAGACTTACACGTCCTTCATCGCCTCTAACTGCCTAGGCATCCACCGTATACGCTTTGTCACTTAACCATACAACCCCAAATAACGTCAGAATCGTACAGTCAGTAACGCGCTAATCATCAGATAAAGCAATACCAGACGACGTCTAGATTACTTCGCTTGATTGATTTAAATATCAGCTTGCCAAATTGTTAAAGAACATTAAGTGTCGAAACACTTATCAATAATGACTGTCAGTCAGTATTCATAAGTATTTCTGTATAGCGATTCGCGGACATATTTGCTAGTCAAGGCGTCGTGCAGCGTAGCGTACAATCAGTACGTGAGCTGTGCGACAACGCAGAATAGCGAATATGTGGTAGGCTTGGGCAGACTTGAACTGCCGACCTCACCCTTATCAGGGGTGCGCTCTAACCAGCTGAGCTACAAGCCTATGGTGGAGCTAAGCAGGATCGAACTGCTGACCTCCTGCGTGCAAGGCAGGCGCTCTCCCAGCTGAGCTATAGCCCCTCGCTATACTCTTTCTCTTTGCAACAAAACAATCTGTGTAGGCACTGCATCAAAAGATGTCAGCATTTCGTAAGGAGGTGATCCAACCGCAGGTTCCCCTACGGTTACCTTGTTACGACTTCACCCCAGTCATGGAACACAAAGTGGTGATCGCCCTCCGAAGTTAGGCTAACCACTTCTTTTGCATCCCACTCCCATGGTGTGACGGGCGGTGTGTACAAGGCCCGGGAACGTATTCACCGCAGTATTCTGACCTGCGATTACTAGCGATTCCGACTTCATGGAGTCGAGTTGCAGACTCCAATCCGGACTACGATTGGCTTTAAGGGATCCGCTCCAGCTCGCGCTCTCGCTTCCCTCTGTACCAACCATTGTAGCACGTGTGTAGCCCTACACGTAAGGGCCATGATGACTTGACGTCGTCCCCACCTTCCTCCGGTTTGTCACCGGCAGTCTCCTTAGAGTGCCCAACTTAATGCTGGCAACTAAGGACAAGGGTTGCGCTCGTTGCGGGACTTAACCCAACATCTCACGACACGAGCTGACGACAGCCATGCAGCACCTGTGTCAGAGTTCCCGAAGGCACCAATCCATCTCTGGAAAGTTCTCTGCATGTCAAGTGTAGGTAAGGTTCTTCGCGTTGCATCGAATTAAACCACATGCTCCACCGCTTGTGCGGGCCCCCGTCAATTCATTTGAGTTTTAACCTTGCGGCCGTACTCCCCAGGCGGTCTACTTAGCGCGTTAGCTTCGCTACTCACAACCTATAGTCGCAAACAGCTAGTAGACAGCGTTTACGGCGTGGACTACCAGGGTATCTAATCCTGTTCGCTACCCACGCTTTCGCACCTGAGCGTCAGTCTTTGGCCAGGGAGTCGCCTTCGCCACTGATGTTCCTCCAGATCTCTACGCATTTCACCGCTACACCTGGAATTCCACTCCCCTCTCCAAGACTCTAGTCTGCCAGTTCTAAATGACCCTCCCAGGTTGAGCCCGGGGCTTTCACATCTAGCTTAACAAACCGCCTGCGTGCGCTTTACGCCCAGTAATTCCGATTAACGCTCGCACCCTCCGTATTACCGCGGCTGCTGGCACGGAGTTAGCCGGTGCTTCTTCTGTGACTAACGTCAATATGTGCAGGTATTAACTACACATCCTTCCTCATCACTGAAAGTGCTTTACAACCCGAAGGCCTTCTTCACACACGCGGCATGGCTGGATCAGGGTTGCCCCCATTGTCCAATATTCCCCACTGCTGCCTCCCGTAGGAGTCTGGGCCGTGTCTCAGTCCCAGTGTGGCTGTCCTTCCTCTCAAAACAGCTAGAGATCGTCGCCATGGTGAGCTCTTACCTCACCATCTAGCTAATCTCACTTGGGTTCATCCGGTAGCGAGAGCCTAAGCCCTCTTTGGTCCGTAGACGTTATGCGGTATTAGCCACCGTTTCCAGTGGTTGTCCCCCTCTACCGGGCAGATCCCCAAGCATTACTCACCCGTCCGCCGCTCGTCAGCAGAGAAGCAAGCTTCTCTCTGTTACCGCTCGACTTGCATGTGTTAGGCCTGCCGCCAGCGTTCAATCTGAGCCATGATCAAACTCTTCAATTAAATAATCATGAATATCTTTGGCTGACACTCTTTTAACGAGTGCCCACACAGATTGTCTCGTTGCAAATTGTTAAAGAACATTTCGCTTCAAATCCAAGCTTGGCTTGCCCTGAAGCGGGATGCGCATTCTACGCTAACCCCATCGACTGTCAAGCATTTTTATTTAAAAAGTTGCTTGCCTTTCCCTGTCTCGCTGAAGCGCTTAAATGCCTCTTCAGCAACTTCGATTCGCGTCCTGCTGCGGCGCCGTTAGTGGCTGTCCCGTCGAAGTGCGGCGCATTCTACAGCTCCCCGCTTATCCTGCAAGTGCTTTTTGATATTTTTATTTCAACTGCTCAGGAAATGGGCAAACTGCTTATTTAGCGACTCATTTTGCTATGATCAGGACAGTTTCCACTAATTAAAGAGCCGTTATGACCATTCGTAGCTATAAAGACATTCAACCTCGCTTTGGCAAGAACTGTTATGTGGACGAGTCTGCCGTCTGGGTCGGTGATATTCACTGTGGTGACGATGTCAGTGTGTGGCCATTAGTAGCAGCGCGGGGAGACGTGAACATCATCCGCATCGGCAACCGAACCAACATTCAGGATGGCAGCGTGATTCATGTCACTCGGAAGTCCACATCGACCCCTGATGGATATCCGACCATCATCGGTGATGATGTGACCATAGGCCATAAATGCATGTTGCACGGATGCACTCTGGGTAACCGTATTTTAGTTGGTATGGGCGCTATTATTATGGACGGCGCGATAGTTGAAGACGATGTATTTGTTGGAGCGGGCTGTTTGGTGCCACCGAATAAACGTCTTGAGAGTGGTTATCTCTATGTTGGCAGCCCTGCGAAGCAGGCCCGCCCATTAAAAGACAGCGAACGTGCCTTTTTAAAACAGTCGGCGGATAACTATGTCACTCTTAAACAGGATTACATTGAGTAAAGATTAAGCCGAAAGGTTATTCCGCAGTGCCTGACGCACACTCTGTGTATCAGGCATCACCCCTCGCCAGATGGAGAAACTTAAGGCTGCCTGTTCCACCAGCATGCCCAGACCATCGATAACCTTCACCGCCCCTTGTTGTTCGGCCCATTGGTTAAAGGGGGTTTGCTGCTGCCCATACACCATGTCATACACATAGGTTTCCTGGCCGATGATCTCTGAGCTTATATCCGGACGCTCACCTGACAAGCCACTGGAGGACGCGTTAATAATAATATCAAACGGCTGACTCCACTTGTTGTCCAGACCACTGGCACTGACGTTGCCCTTTTTAAACACCAGCTTTTCCAGGTCCTGAGCTTTGGAAGGCGTGCGATTGGCAATGTGCAGCGCATCGACACCCGCTCGCAGCAATGGTAACAGCACCCCGCGTGCTGCACCGCCGGCACCGATCAACAATACTCGCGCCTTGGTCAGCGGAACCTGGTGGTACTTCAGATCATTGATCAGCCCCTCACCATCGGTGTTATCACCGAAAATGCCCTCTTCTTCACAGGACAAGGTATTCACTGCCCCCGCCAGTTCGGCATCTTCAGAGTGCCTTGTGGCCAACTGGAATGCCTGTTCTTTAAATGGCAACGTAACATTGCACCCCATACCCCCTGAGCGAATAAAGTCCTGCACGGTTTCCGAAAAGTGTTCCAGAGGTGATAGGATCTTTTCGTAACTCAGTTCTTGCCCCGTCTGCTCGGCAAACTGCCGATGAATCAGCGGCGACATACTGTGTGCGATGGGATTTCCAATAACGGCGTACTTATCCATGATCATGAAGCGGCTTAAAAAACTTACTTCGAGACTAACGCAGTCCTCCACAGAAGCAAAACCAAAAAGCTTATATGACATAATTGGCGGTGAGGGCGTCACTCGCCAGCTCTGTGAAACGTTTTACGATGTTATGGAGAACGACCCTAACGCCGCCGAACTGCTGGCCATTCACCAAGAAGACATGTCTCTCACCCGGCAGAAGTTTTTTGAGTTTATGAGCGGCTGGTTGGGAGGCCCTCAACTCTTTGTCGAGAAGTACGGTCACCCCCGTCTCAGGGCCCGCCACCTGCATGTGGCCATCGACGACACCATGGTGACTCAGTGGCTGTATTGTATGCAGCGGGCGCTGAAGCAGACCCTGCCCGAGCGCCAGCATCAGGAGTTAATCTGGTCGAACATTCAACCCTTGGCCTGGCATATGAAGAATCAGGACTCCGGCAGTTCCGATAGCCAGTCGCGCGGATAAAGGTAGTCTTTGGTGAGCTTTTCCTCTGGGCTACCTGGAAGAGGCTGGTAGTCATATTCCCAGCGGGCCAAAGGAGGCATAGACATTAGTATCGACTCGGTTCTCCCGCCGGATTGCAGACCAAATAAAGTTCCGCGATCATAAACCAGATTGAATTCCACATAGCGCCCACGACGGTAAAGCTGAAAGTCCCGCTCCCGATCACTGTAAGCCAGCTCTTTACGCGCTTCAACGATGGGCACATAAGCATCCAGGTAGCCGTTACCCACCGCCTGCATGAAGGCAAAGCTTTGATCGAAGCCCCACTGATTCAGATCGTCGAAAAACAGCCCCCCAACACCCCGAGTCTCATCACGGTGTTTCAGGTAAAAATAGTCATCGCACCATTTTTTATAGTCCGGGTACACTTTTTCGCCAAATGGCGAACAGAGGTCATGAGCGGTCTTGTGCCAATGGCGGACGTCCTCGTCAAAGGGATAAAAGGGCGTAAGGTCGAAACCACCGCCGAACCACCATACCGGCGCCTCGCCATCTTTTTCAGCTATAAAGAAGCGCACATTGGCGTGGGATGTCGGCACGTAGGGGCTACGGGGATGAATGACTAAAGAAACGCCGAGAGCCTGAAACCGGCGTCCGGCTAACTCGGGTCGTGAGGCGGTAGCCGATGGTGGCAAGGTCTCACCATGAACATGGGAAAAGTTCACTCCGCCCTGCTCGATCACCTTGCCTCCTCGCATCACGCGAGTACGACCGCCCCCGCCCTCTTCGCGGGTCCAGGCATCTTCGTGAAAATTCCCGCGCCCATCCACCAGCTCCAAGGTCTGGCAAATGTTGTCCTGCAGCCCCAACAGGAACTGCTTTACCGATGCTATATTAACTTCAGACATAATCAGCTACTTCTAATGACCTGACCGGTCATACCATTTCTAATTTGAGTGGGCGCTGCATTGCCTCCCACCTCTCCATCCACCAGGTAGACCTGCTCATCAAAGTAGGCTTTCACCTCAGCGGCACTGCGCGCCGGTTCGTGACCCGAAGGGTTAGCACTGGTGGAGACAATAGGCTTATCAAGCTCATGACACAGGGACTGTACTATCGGGTGAGCCGATACACGTACCGCTATCAGTTCCGACCCTCCAGTGATCCAGTCCGGGGCTTTAGCCGACTTAGGCAGCAGCCAGGTGTAGGGACCTGGCCAGCTGGACACTATCTCCGCTCGGCGGTCCATGGGAATCGCTGCATCGTTGATATAGGGAAACAGCTGAGAGAAGGTAGCACCAACTAATATCAGCCCCTTGGAAACGGGCCGCTGTTTTATCTGCAACAAACGCTCTACGGCCGCTTGCTGTTCAGGGTCGCAACCGAGACCAAAGACGGCTTCGGTGGGGTACGCGATCAACTGCCCCTCAGCATAGGCTTGTTGCAGAGGCGTTAAACTCTCTGTGGATGTTGTGTTCACGGGCTTAGGTTATCCATGGTTTGTAGAGCGGCATCTTATACCAATCCGGATAGACTTTTAACCACTCAGCGGAGTCAATCCTCCTAGCCGTCTGCTATAACTTTAGCCTGGCATTGCTTTTGCGGGCACTGCCATACCTGCTCACCGTTGAGCTGCCGCTCAACCATAATCGGCCAACCACACTCCGGACAGGCTCTTTCCACAGGAGAGTGATTCAGGATATAGCGACATTCGGGATATTGGTCACAAGCGTAAAAGTGCTTACCGTAACGATTGGTCTTTTGATGAAGCTTTCCCTTAGCGCAACTCGGACAGTCAACAGGACTATCCTCCTGCGGTTCGGAATCATCTAATTTCTCAATATGATGGCATTCGGGAAAATGAGTGCAGCCAATAAACAAACCGTAACGGCCTTTTTTTACCGCCAGTTCAGAGCCACACTCCGGACAGGCACTGCCCTCGATCACCTTAAGCTGGTAGTGCTGTTGTTCGTGCAGCGGTTTACTGAAGTGACAATCAGGATAACGGCTGCACCCTAAAAATAAGCCAGAACGTCCCGACCGAATTTGCAGGTTAGCGGCGCATTCGGGGCACTCACCATAAGCATGGTGTAAAGCATGCTCGTCGGCATTAAACAAAGAGTGATCAATCTTCGACATAGGCCGATTATGCCATAAAGGGAAGGCGCTTAATATCTAAGCGCTGTTATTACGGGCAGGCTAATGTAGCTGGCCGTCGGGCTCCAAGAACAGTAGTTCTTCCATCTGGGCGTAGGCATTTTCCTTGCCAGGCACATTGAAGAGCACCATCAACACCACCCACTTCAGATCTTCCAGGCAAAACTCCTTGGCATCCAGCTCCATTACCCGATCAATAACCATTTCCCGGGTATTGGCATCCAGCACATTGATTTGCTCCAGGAACATCAAAAAGCCTCTGGACTCAACGTCCAGGCGCATCTGCTCCTGCTGGGTGTAAATCCGGTTTACTGCCGAGGTGGACACCTGGCCCAGATAGGGATGCTGATCCGATTCCTGCAACTGAGCCAACTTTTCTAACCACGCTAACGCCTTGTAAATCTCGTCATGGTGGAAGCCGGCACGCACCAGCTCATCGGTCAGTTCGTCCTGATCGACACGGATTTCCGTTTCACTGTGGATGAAGTTTTCGAAAAGATACATGAGGATGTCAAACATACTATCTTCCCCTCAGTTTGATGTAGCCACCGGGGACGGCTGCTACCAGACCGCGCAGTTCATACTCTACCAACTGAGAGAGTACCGCCGTCACTGGCCGATTACTGCGCTGTGCCACCACGTCTATGGGGGTCACTTCATAGTCTACACTATCTAACAATGGATCCCTTGCCAAGCTTTCAGCCTCACTTTTTTGTTCATTGGGTATCGCCTCAAACGAGGTTTCGAGCCTAACATGGGGATACTCCTCAAGTATTTCATCGGCCGATTCAATTAATTTTGCACCCTGTTTGATCAGAAAGTGACACCCCTGAGCCATAGGGTTATGAATATGCCCGGGCAATGCGAACACATCCTTCCCCTGCTCGATGGCATAACGGGCGGTAATTAAGGAGCCGCTCTTTATCGCCGCTTCTATCACTACTGTACCCAAGGACAAGCCACTGATAATGCGATTGCGTCGGGGAAAGTTCTTCGCCAGTGTCGGAACGCCGGGAGCAAACTCCGATAGGATACAGCCGCCTTGTTCAATGATTTTGCTGGCCAGCTCTTTATGTCGTCGGGGATAGACCTGATCGATACCGCAGCCAAGTACACCAATGGTTTTACCTTTCCCGGCCAGCGCGCCTTTATGGGACCAGCCATCAATACCCAGTGCCAGTCCCGAAGTCACCACCATACCCTTTTCGGCTAATCCTCTGGATAAGGCATAGGCCTGTTCGCGACCATAGGTATCCGGATTACGGCTGCCGACCATGGCAATCTGAGGCCGTGAAATAACGGAAGGATCACCGATACCAAATAACAACAGCGGTGGCCGGGCCAACTCCCGTAAATGTTCAGGGTAGGCCTCATCACAAAAAGTCAGTATGAAGTGCGAAGGTTCTGAGTCCAACCATTCAAGCCCTTGCCTAAGCCATAGCTGATTGGGCTGGAGCAGAATATTGACTTGTTCTTTAGATAAGCCCCATTGACTCAAGTTACCCTTATGAAGCCTTGCCAGTCGGGCCAGGTCCGGCCCAAGTCCCTCGATGAGCCGTTGGAATAACGAAGAGCTTAAGCCCGGCATCTGGTCCAGAATTAGCCAATGTTCCAATGTCAGTTCCTTTGACATGCCTCATACTCCTAAAGCTTATAGTCTCCACCTATGGGTGACCGACCCGAGTTCCCCGTTGTATAAAGTCTTCAGCCTCGACGATTAAACCATAGCTAACCCGGTCAAAAACCTGAAACAGAATCAATTCTCCCACTTTGATGGCTGGGCCTCTGTGGATGTTGTCCTCTCCGGTAAGCCAGGTTTGACCTTCTTGGGTGTAGCGAGGTTTCTCCTCACTGGCATCTACCGTCTCACCTTCATTGTACAGCCCCATCACCATACCTGGCGCCGCTTGTTCACGTCCAAGGTCCACCACAACTACATCATATTTACCCATCAGTTTGTGGCTCTGGAAATTATCGATCACAAACCCGGTCACTCCGGCAGGAGCGGGTACCAAGGGCAAGGGTTTCTGAACCGGTAACCAGGTCTTGGGCAACAACCGATCCCCCTGAACCGTTTCATAGTTAGTGTTATCAACTCGGATCAGGTGGTGCTTACCGGAGCTATCGTCCAGCTTCTCGACATCGGCCACCTTCCGACCCTGAACGCCCAAAACATTGCCTCGCATATCTTTAAGCTCACCCTGCTTACGTACCACAACCCGTGCTGCTGGTTCGCCGTAGGCTTCGGTCATCAGTATGTCATCGGAGGCGTACATCACTTGCCCATGATAATCCCCCAGGACTCTGGGCTGATTCTGATAAGCCAGCACGTCCACCACCAGCATTTCCTCCACAAACGGAGCGAGCACATCGGGCGAAATGGTCGGGATTGGCTGAGTCTTTCGGGTCTTGTGCCCCTGGGGGCTCAGAATCAGCTCAGGCTTTGACTCCACCAGCAATACCGGCTCACCGGCGTCATCAAATTTAAGCCTCAGTACATCGCCGGGGTAGATAAGGTGAGGGTTCTCAATCGTCGTGTTGTGTCGCCACAGCTCAGGCCAGAACCAGGGATTGTCCAAATACATTCCCGAGATGTCCCAAAGGGTATCCCCTTTTTTCACCACATAGGTTTCAGGGGCATCGGGTTTAACCTCCACCGCCGCCAGTGACAGAGATAAAGTGGCAAAAAGCCCTGAAATTAGCCATCGGAGTGTGCCCATAGAGTCCTCTTAACAATACGCCAGTTATTATGTTTTAACCTTGGAATAGGTTAGAATAGCCTTTATTAGTGAACATTAAATAGCTTATACGAGTCCAATCGTATGGCTTTTAATACGAGCCAGTTACCCTAGTTTAGTTGAAGATTGCCATGGCGAAATTAGAAGTATTACGTTTTCCTGACGAGCGCCTGCGTACCGTCGCAAAAGATGTGGAAAAAGTGGATGACAACATCCGACAATTAGTCAGTGACATGTTTGAAACCATGCGCGAAGAAAGCGGCATTGGTTTGGCGGCTACTCAGGTAGATGTGCATAAACGAGTGGTGGTTATGGATGTCTCCGAAGAGCAGGATGAACCCCGCGTGTTCATCAACCCAAAGATCACCCATAAAGATGGGAGCACCATCAGCGAAGAAGGCTGTCTGTCGGTGCCCAACAACTACGCTAAAGTGGATCGCGCTGAAAAAGTTACCGTGGAGGCCTTAAATGAACAGGGTGAAGCCTTCACTCTGGATGCGGAGGGTCTGTTAGCCATCTGCATCCAGCACGAACTTGACCACCTCAAGGGCGTGTTGTTTGTGGATTACCTATCGCCCCTGAAGCGCCAGCGCATTCGCAAGAAACTGGAAAAAGAAGCCCGCCTATTGGCCAAAGCCTAAGGGATATTGGATGAGCCAAGCTCTGCGTATTGTTTTTGCCGGGACGCCGGATTTTGCCGCACGCCACCTTCAGGCGCTGATCGACTCAGACCATCACCTGGTGGGTGTCTACACCCAACCGGACAAACCTGCAGGCCGGGGCAAGAAGCTCACTCCAAGCGCCGTTAAATGCCTGGCTGAAGAGCATGACTTACCCGTTTATCAGCCGCAAAGCATGAAAACCGACGACGTCCAGCAGCAACTGGCCGAGCTTAATGCCGATGTGATGGTAGTCGTGGCCTATGGTCAGATTTTACCTCAATCGATTCTGGACACCCCCAAACACGGTTGTCTGAATGTGCATGGCTCGTTGTTGCCACGCTGGCGCGGTGCCGCTCCCATCCAGCGCGCTATCTGGGCAGGAGATCCAGAAACGGGGGTGACCATCATGCAGATGGATGCGGGGCTGGATACCGGTGCCATGCTACATAAGGCCAGCCTGCCCATTAAAACGACGGATACCAGTGCCTCACTTTACGAGAAACTGGCAGAGGTGGGGCCTAAGGCCTTAATCGACTGCCTGGATCGTCTCAGTGAATTAATCCCCGAGCCACAAGACGAGCAACAAGCCAGTTACGCCCAGAAACTGTCCAAGGACGAAGCCCGCATCGACTGGCAACTTAGCGCCGAACAGATCGAGCGCAATAGCCGCGCCTTCAACCCCTGGCCAGTGGCGTTTTTCCGCCACCAGGACAATAACATTAAAATCTGGCAGGCCAGCGTGATCGATCAGCAAGGAAAGCCCGGGGAAATTATCAGCGCCGACAAGTCCGGAATCCTGGTGGCCACCAAAGATAAGGCATTGCGTCTGGAGGTGATCCAGCTTCCCGGTAAAAAAGCCATGCCGGTCTCTGATGTACTGAACGCCCGTGGTGACTGGTTTAAGCCCGGGACTCAGTTGTCGTGAACGGCGCTCAGTTACGCAGCGATGCGGCCAAGGCTTTATTTGCGGTCCTAGAACAGGGCCAGTCCCTGCGCGAATGCCTACCACCATTACAACAGTCCCATGAGAGTCGTGACCGCGCCTGGTTACAGGAAATGGTGTACGGCAGCTTGCGTCAATTACCGATCTTACAATTCTGGTTGCGTCCCCTGTTGCATAAACCCCTAAACAAACAGCAAAAAATCGTTGAGTCCCTGCTGTTAGTGGGCCTCTACCAATTGGGTTACTCCCGGGTGGCCCCTCACGCTGCTGTCAGCGAAACCGTCGCCGCCTGTGATGTGTTAGGTCATGGCAAGCTGAAAGGTCTAGTAAACGCTTGCTTACGTAATGCGCAGCGTCAAAATGTGTTCGAGCACGCTCCAGAAAGCGAGCAAGTCCGACTCACTTTACCCAAATGGCTATACCGGGAGCTCAAGCAGGCCTATCCAGACAACTATCTGAGCATTAGCGCTCAGATGCACCGACAAGCCCCCCTTTGGCTCAGGGTTAACCAACAACAAATAACGGCTGCCAATTACGCCCAGACGCTGGCCGATCAAGGCATTCCGTTCGACACCTCGCCGCTCTGCCCGGATGGGCTGATTCTGAGAAAGGCCTGCGAGATCACTCAATTACCCGGCTACGATGAGGGTTGGTTTAGCGTCCAGGATGGTGCGGCACAACAAGCGGCCCGGTTGCTGAGCCCCGATTCAAGCGAGCGCGTGCTGGATATGTGTGCCGCTCCCGGAGGTAAAACCGCTCACCTGGTGGAGTCACAACCCAGTATTCACTGTGTGGCTCTGGATTCGGAAGCGCCCCGCCTTGAACGCCTCAGGCAAAATTTCGAGCGGCTGCATCTGGATGCCGAAGTGGTCTGTGGAGATGGACTTGCACCAGAAAGCTGGTGGGATGGCCAGCTCTTTGACCGGATTCTGCTGGATGCCCCCTGCTCAGCAACCGGTGTAATTCGTCGCCACCCTGATATCAAATGGCTGAGAAAGGGCGCCGATATAACAGCTCTCACAAAGCTGCAAGAACAGTTATTGCAGCGGGCCTGGTCCATACTGAAACCAGGCGGAACCTTACTTTATGCCACTTGTTCATTGTTGCCCCAGGAAAATCATCAACAAGTGTCGGCATTTTTGGCCCAGCAGAGCGACGCGAAACTCAGTAAAATTCAACCCGAAGAAACCGATGCGCATCCCGGCTGGCAAATACTGCCGGGGGATCAGGATATGGATGGTTTCTATTATGCTAGGCTGATAAAGTGCTAGCTACCACGCTCAAACAACAACACAATAACAGCAAGCCATGAAGATCATTATCGTGGGTGCCGGACAGGTAGGCGGAACGCTGGCCGAGAATCTGGTTGGCGAGAAAAACGAAATCACCGTTATCGACTCCGACGGCCAAAAGCTTCGAAGCCTGCAAGATCGTTTGGATCTGCAGGTTATTACCGGCCTGGGGTCACACCCGGATACCTTACTTCAGGCCGGGGCGGAAGATGCAGACATGATCATCGCAGTCACCAACAGTGACGAGAGCAACATGATGTCCTGTCAGGTGGCCCATACCCTGTATAAGACGCCTACTAAAATCGCGCGCATTCGGTCTGAACAATACTTGCTGTACCAAGACGAACTTTTCAAGCACTCGGACATTCCGGTCAATCATCTGATCGCTCCCGAACAGTTAGTCACCCGTTCAATCAAGCGCCTGATTGACTATCCCGGAGCTCTGCAAGTGGTGGAGTTCGCCCAGGGCAAGGTCAGTCTGGTTGCCGTTAAGGCCTATTACGGAGGCTTGCTGGTGGGCCACGCGCTGTCCGCCTTAAAGGAACATATGCCCAATGTTGAGACCCGGGTCGCGGCCATCTACCGCCGCGGACGCCCCATTCGTCCTCTGGGTACCACAGTTATCGAAGCCGATGACGAGGTGTTTTTTATCGCCGCTACCAAGCACATCCGCGCGGTAATGAGTGAGCTGCAAAAGCTGGAAGCCTCCTATAAACGCATTATGATTGCCGGCGGCGGTCTGGTGGGCGCTGGACTGGCCAAGCAGCTCGAAGAAAAACACAATGTGAAGCTAGTGGAGTTTAACCACGAGCGGGCTCAACAGCTCTCCACCGAGCTTAAAAAGACCATTGTCTTTCGCGGCGATGCCTCTGACCATGAACTGCTCACCGAAGAGCATATCGAAGACATCGATGTATTTATTGCCGTCACCAACGATGACGAGGCCAATATCATGGCGGCCATGTTGGCCAAACGGCTGGGCGCTCAGAAAACCATGGTGCTGATCCAGCGCAGTGCCTATGTAGACTTAGTACAAGGGGGCGAAATCGATATCGCCATTTCGCCTCAACAAGCCACTATCTCGGCGCTGCTGACCCATGTCCGCCGCGGTGACGTAGTGAATGTTCACTCACTTCGAAGAGGCGCTGCTGAAGCTATTGAAGCAATCGCTCATGGTGATGAGAACACCTCCAAAGTCGTGGGCCGAACCATCAGCGAGATCAAGCTCCCTCCAGGCACAACCATTGGTGCCGTAGTGCGCAACGAAGAGGTGATCATCGCCCACAGTGATACACAGATCGAAGCCGATGACCATGTAATCCTGTTCCTGGTCGATAAGAAGTTTATTGGTGACGTGGAACGCCTGTTCCAGCCCAGCGCCTTCTTCTTTGGTTAGTCTCGGTTTGTCTTCCCAACCCGCCTGGGTAGAAAGGTAAATAACGCCCGTAGTGATCTTCGTGACTTGCCATCGGGTAAACAGCCTTTAATTCATACTCTGGCTGGCTATCATAAAGGCTATGGCAAAGAAGAACCCCAACCCTCAAGGCAAGGGCCTGACGCCCGTGGTACAACAGCGTCAGGAGCTGCTGGCAAGCGCTATACCGGATAAGTCCGCCTCACAAATCCTAACCGACTACGCCATTTCATTGTTGGTATTGTCGGCGCGTTTTCAATTCAAACCCAGCCCCGGGCAAACCTATACGCTCTATTTAAAACAATACAATTTGGGGCTGAGTTTGATAGAGCCGGAGGCCTGGCCTGAGTCAATGGGCAAACCGATTGCCCGCTGTCAGCTTAATAACGATATGACCTGGCACATAGGCGGGACACTGTTCGATCCTAAAGATAAGAGCGTGGTGCGGATACTAGATAGCTTTTTAAAAGGCTTTGAAGAGCGACTCTCAGCCAGTCAAAGCTTGGAGCAGGGTCTGCCTTACTTTGCCGGGCATCTGCCCTTCTACCCACGCTTATTTGCCAATGTCATGGCGAAGTCGTTGGAGCAAAGTCTTCAGCAGTCTAACTTAGTCGGACGCAATCAGCATTATTGGCTGACGCAACTGGATTCCAGTAAGCTTCTTACAACGACAATTGAAAAATAGTCGCGATATTGGAATATGAAAAACAAGGGAGATAAGAAGAGATGGTGCCCAGGGGCGGACTTGAACCGCCACGGCCGTGAGGCCACTAGCACCTGAAGCTAGCGTGTCTACCAATTTCACCACCTGGGCATCTGAGGCGCGAAATTTACCGGCCTGACGGGGTATTGTCAACAAAATATCGCGCTTTTTTACAAAAAGCCGCGCAGATGTCTAAAAGACCAGCAATTTGGTATTAGCTTCGCCAGAATGTCGGCGAGAATAACACCAACAGGGAGAATACTTCCAAACGGCCAAACAACATGGCTACCACCAACAGCCACTTGCCGGGGTCGGTGACATCGGCAAAATTGGCGGCCACAGCACCCAGCCCCGGCCCCAAATTGTTTAAGCATGCGGCGGTAGCAGAAAAGGCGGTTAAGTCATCCATTCCCGTGCCTACCAGGGCAATCATGATAACAATAAACACCACCGTATAGGCCGAGAAAAAGCCCCATACCGCTTCCACGACCCTATCGGGCAGGGCTCGCTGGCCTAATTTAACCGCATAGACCGCCTTGGGGTGAATTAAACGATCCACCTCCCGTTTGCCCTGCAAATACAAAAGCAATACACGCACCACTTTCAGGCCTCCGCCGGTTGAACTGGCGCACCCCCCGATAAAGCTGGCAAACAATAACAGGATAGGTAAAAACACCGGCCAGTCTGCAAAGGCGTCGGTGGCAAAGCCCGCAGTTGTGCTGATGGACACGGCATGGAACAGCGCCTGATCGAAGGTTTGCTCTACACTGGCGTACCATTGGTGAGCGGTAAGCACGGCAAAACACAATGCCACCAGCACCGCCTGGATAAAGAAAAACGCCCTGAGTTCGGGGTCATTTAAGTATGACTTAATGCTTCGATTATTCACCGCATGGTAGTGCAGCGCAAAGTTCAGAGAGGAGATCCATAAGAAGATCACACACACCGTGTTAATGGCGCTACTGTCAAAGTGACCGATGCTGGCGTCATAGGTGGAAAAACCACCGATAGCGACTGTCGAGAAGGCATGGCAAATGGCATCGAACCACCCCATTCCGGCTATCCGATAAGCGACGGTGCAGGCAGAGGTCAGAGTCAAATAGATATACCACAGGTGTTTAGCTGTATCGGCAATTCTGGGCGTCATCTTGGAGTCTTTCACCGGGCCGGGAATTTCAGCCCGATACAACTGCATTCCCCCCACCCCAAGAATTGGCAGAATCGCCACCGCCAACACGATGATTCCCATACCCCCTAGCCATTGGAGTTGCTGACGATAAAACTGTACCGCTTTAGGCAAATACTCGATGCCCTCGATCACCGTGGCTCCTGTGGTTGTCAGCCCGGAGAAAGCTTCGAAAAAGGCATCAGTAAAGCTCATTTGGGGCTGTTCCATCAGCACAAAGGGTAAAGCCCCGAAGCTGGCGAGTACGGTCCAGAACAATGCCACAATAACAAAACCTTCCTTCGCCCTGAGCTCCCGCCGATGAGAGCGATTCGGGTACCAGGCCAGCAAACCGGTCCCCAGGCTCAGAAAAAATGCCAATAAGAACGGTAATCCGCCGCCATCCTGATAGATCAACGACACCAGGGCAGGCGGAGCCATGGTCACACTGAACAAAGCCACCAATAGCCCCAGAATCCGAATTATGGTGCGATACTGCATAGGAAAGCGGGCATCCTTATTGTTGTTTTATACCGACTAACACTCCAGTCGGCGGCATTGAGTTAGGCGCATTATGATACAGGCCCGATGAATTGACCACTGTCAGCGCCCATCAGAGATCGGCTCGATGCGATAACAGCAGCGGCGCTGCCCTTTCAGGATATGTTCATCCCGGCGAATGTTCACCTCTGGTCCCAGGCAAGCCTGAAACAGAGCCAATTCAGAATCGCAAAGCTGCTGGCAGTGACTGGCAGCAGCACAAATGGGGCAATGGTTTTCAATAAACACATAACCAGCCTCAGCTTGATGCCACTCCGCCATGTAGCCCTCTTGTGTGCGTAAAGTGGCCAGTGTCTGCAACTGTTGCTCCAGCGAATCCTGACCTTTCAGGGCTTGTAAGTAGTGCTGCCGCATCTGTTGTTCGCGGTTTTTCAGCAATGCCACCAACCCCTGCTCTCCGTACAAGTCCTTAGCAGAGTCGAGCAGGCTTAAAGTCAGCGAACTGTGCGTATCCGGAAACCGCTCGGACGCCTTCGGTGTTAAACTCCAATACTGAGCAGGACGGCCTACTTTCTCAGCCTTATTACGGCTCGTGACGTACTCGTTTTGCTGCAACTGCAACAAGTGCTGACGCGCGCCCATCGGGGTCATCCCCAACGCATCGGCGAGTTGGCGAGCCGTCTGCTCGCCGCCTGTTTTCAGCAGGTAAAGAATCTTATCGCTGTTGGTCTGACTATCAGCCACGAGCCAGGTCCACTACCTTATCCACCAACTTGTCTATACCTGTGGCAGCCTCAATGATGCGCTCAGCCAACATGTACGCCGGAGTGGTCACCACTTTATTTACCTCATCCACGACGATGTTTTCCACGTCACACTCTATATGCTCTACGCCCATTTGGGTCAGTCCTTCAGCCGTATCCTTGTCATGCCCTATCGTGCCCTTCACTCCTTTGCCGTAGACCTGTGCCAAAAGCGCCGGGGCAATACACATATAGCCTGCCGCCTTGCCAGCCTGCGCGAAATCACGACACTTACCCAGCACCTGAGCATTGACCTCGCAATCGGCGCCTCTCACAGCGAAATCGCACAAATTCTTAGCGACGCCGAAACCTCCGGGTATCAGAAGAAAGTCGAACTGCTCCGCATCAAGCTGCTCCAGTGGTTTAACCTCACCACGGGTAATGCGGGCGGATTCCACCAGCACATTGCGGCTCTCCGGCATTTCCTCTCCGGTGAGGTGATTAACGACATGATGCTGTTCAATATCCGGTGCAAAGCACTGATATTGAACTTCTTTGCGTTCAAGGGCTAATAAGGTCAGAACCGACTCGTTAATTTCGGCCCCGTCAAACACACCACATCCGCTTAAAATTATCGCCGCTTTTTGCATTCTGTCCTCCAACTCGCTGTAACGCTTACTTATGCTTTTTACTTTTTATTAACATAGCGTTTTGTTCTAAGAATCCACACAATCTTCACTTTCCATCGACACAAGTTATGGTAGAGTAGCTTCCCTCTCGGGCCAAGTGCAATTCTTACCCAGAGAGTTATCCACAAGGAATAACAACAATAATACCGACGGATGGCTTACCCTCTTATTTATCCATAAGCCGCAGTATCCAAGAAATCTAACGCTATGAGACCGTCCTGGCGGAGCATTACTGTGCCTGCTCAAAAAACAGTCTTGCACAGACTTATCCACAAGCACCGTTTCAGCACGCACATGGCTCTGAGCGCCCCCTTGTGGCATCCTATGCGCCATCATCCTGACAAGATTTCCGATTATGACTCAAGTAATGGATAAACCCCTGATCCTGGTCGATGGCTCGTCATATTTATTTCGCGCCTACCATGCCATGCCTAACCTGACCAATAAGGACGGAGAGCCCACCGGTGCCGTCTATGGCGTAGTTAATATGCTCCGTTCTCTGATCAAAGAGTACCAGCCCAGTCATATGGCCGTGGTATTTGACGCCAAGGGCAAAACGTTTCGGGATGACATCTACAGCGAGTATAAGGCCCATCGCCCACCGATGCCCGATGACTTGCGCCAACAAATCGAGCCCCTACACAATATTGTACAGGCCATGGGCCTGCCGATGCTGGTGATAGATGGTGTTGAAGCGGATGACGTCATCGGGACTCTGGCCCGGCAAGCGAGTGAGCAAGGACTTGCCACCCTGATCAGTACCGGCGATAAAGACCTTGCCCAATTAGTGGACGAACATGTCACTCTCATCAACACCATGACCAATACCAAGCTCGACCGGCAAGGAGTGATCGATAAATTCGGCATCCCACCAGAATTGGTGATCGACTATCTGGCCCTTAAAGGTGACTCTTCGGATAACATTCCCGGTGTTGCAGGCGTAGGAGACAAAAGTGCTCTGGCCATGCTAAATGGTATTGGAGGTCTGGATAAAATCTACGCCAATCTTGATGCCATTGCCTCGCTGGAATTTCGTGGCGCTAAGAGTATGGCGAAAAAGATGCAGGACAACGAAGACAACGCCCGATTGTCCTACGAGCTTGCCACCATTAAGACCGACGTAAATCTGCCCCAACCTCCCATTGAGCTGCTGATCCAGGACGCCGACCACGACCAATTGGTCGACCTGTTTCAGGCTATGGACTTCAAACGTTGGCTTGAGGAGGCGAAAGACAATGGTGGTACCGCCCCAGAACTTGTCGCTGCGGAACAAAGCCAGACCATCGGCCAGGACCAGTATCACACTATTCTCACGGAAGAAAACTGGCAGCACTGGCTGGAACGCTTACAGCAAGCCAGCCTGTTCGCTTTCGACATCGAAACCACCAGCCTGAATTACATGAACGCTCAAATCGTCGGTTTTAGCTTTGCGATCGCCGAAGGTGAAGCGGCCTATCTGCCTCTGGGCCACGACTATAATGACGCCCCCGAACAGCTTGACCTGAAAGAGGTGCTTGAGCAGTTTAAGCCCCTTTTGGAAGATCCTAAGGCGCTTAAAGTGGGCCAGCACCTCAAATACGATAAGAATGTCTTGCGTCAGTATGGTGTTGAGCTAAACGGCATCGCCTTCGACACCATGCTGGAGTCTTATGTGCTGAATAGCACCAGCGGCCGTCATGATATGGACAGCCTGGCCGAGCGGTATCTGGATCACAAGACCATCCATTTTGAGGACATTGCCGGTAAAGGGGCCAAGCAGCTTACTTTTAATCAGATTCCGCTGGAGCAAGCCGCTCCTTACGCGGCTGAAGACGCCGATGTTACCCTGCGCCTGCACAACAAGCTCTGGCCTCAACTCGCCGAAATTAAAGAGCTGCAACAGGTACTGACCGAAATAGAGGTTCCCCTTGCATCGGTACTGTCTAAGATGGAAACCACCGGTGTACTCATCGACAGCCAGAAGCTGAGCCAGCAAAGTCAGGATGTGGCCAAGCGCATCATGGAAGTGGAGCAATCGGTGTATGAGGAAGCGGGCCGAGAATTTAACCTGGGCTCAACCAAGCAGTTACAGCAGGTGTTGTTTGAGGATATGGACTTGCCAGTCGTCAAGAAAACCCCCAAAGGGGCCCCTTCTACCTCCGAAGACGTCTTACAGCAACTGGCCAACAGTTACAGTTTGCCCAGCAAGATCATGGAATATCGCGGCCTGACCAAACTAAAAAACACCTATCTGGACAAGCTGCCCAAGATGATCCACCACCGTACCGGACGGGTGCATACGTCCTATCACCAGGCTGTCGCAGCCACGGGACGACTGTCCTCAACCGAGCCTAATCTGCAGAATATTCCTATCCGTACCGAAGAGGGCCGCCGGGTGCGCCAGGCTTTTATCGCCGAACCCGGCTGTAAAATCGTAGCGGCCGACTATTCTCAGATAGAACTTCGCATCATGGCACACCTATCCGGTGACAAAGGTCTGTTACAGGCTTTTAAAGATAATCAGGACATTCACCGTGCTACAGCTTCTGAAGTGTTCGGAGTAGAACTGGATAAGGTCAGTGCCGAGCAACGTCGAAGTGCCAAGGCGATTAACTTCGGTTTGATCTACGGTATGTCCGCCTATGGGTTATCGCAACAGCTCAATATTTCCCGTGCCGATGCTCAAAAGTACATGAATCTTTATTTCGAACGCTATCCCGGCGTATTGGCTTATATGGAGCGCACCCGCGAACAAGCCAAAGAGCAAGGCTATGTCTCCACGGTGTTTGGTCGCCGTCTGTATTTGCCAGAAATCAACAGCCGTAACGGTGCCCGCCGTAAAGGCGCGGAGCGCGCAGCCATCAATGCCCCCATGCAGGGCACCGCCGCCGATATCATCAAAAAGGCCATGTTGGATGTGGCCCACTGGGTCGATCATGAGGTGAACGATGAGGTGCGTATGATCATGCAGGTGCATGATGAGTTGGTTTTTGAAATAAAAGAACAGAACCTATCGCCCTGTTGCGAACGTATAAAAGACCTGATGCAGAACGCTGTAGAGCTTGATGTCCCTCTTATTGTGGAGGCTGGAGTGGGTGATAACTGGGATCAGGCGCACTAACTTTATGTAATTAAATTACAAAAAACGCTTGATTTCTGAGTCCGAAACGCTACTATTAGTCGCGTAGGGTACAGAGGTAAGATGTTCTATCTTTCAGACCTTTGCTTTAGCCCCGGCAGTTTGCCGGGGTTTTTTTATGCCTACAGCGATATAAACGACATTGCCTGCCCTTTGCCACGAAGAAAACTAATTACAGAAAAGAAATTAAGTTTCTTTTGAACTTCTCCGTACTGGCCGCGTCTCAATTAACGGTTTATTTGTGTGTGTCCCGTGATGGCCCTGCAGTCTGATACATTGCAGGGCCTTTTCTTTGTGGAGGTACAGTGTTTAAGGCTGTAGGGGGCTGGCAGGTGGTCTTACGACAAGCTTAGTCTGACGTTGACTCCTGATTGCTGATATAACCGAACCACTGGTCCATTATCTGCTCCACCTCATTCATGCCAATGCCAGTAAGCGCCGAAAAGGCATGCACGGTCACATCGCCGTTAAAAGCAATAGCTGCTTCTCTGGCCATCAATAGCTGCGCCTTGCGCTTACCACTTTTTAGCTTATCCGCCTTAGTCAATAGAGCCAGCACGGGAATCTCGCTGTCGACAGCCCATTGGATGACCTGTTGGTCCAGGTCTTTAAAAGGGTGCCGGATATCCATCAGTACCACGATGCCCTTAAGACTCTCCCGGTAATTAAGGTACTCGGTTAACGAGCGCTGCCATTTCAACTTAACCTGTTCGGGCACCTTGGCAAAGCCATAGCCCGGCAAGTCGATCAGCCGACGCTGCTCATCCAGTTCAAACACGTTGATGAGCTGAGTGCGGCCCGGCGTTTTACTGGTCCGCGCTAAGTTTTTTTGTCGTGTTAAGCGATTCAAAGCACTGGATTTGCCCGCGTTGGAGCGACCAGCAAAAGCAATTTCAGTACCGGCGTCCCTGCCAAGGTGACGGATGTCCGGGGCGCTCAAAACAAAGTGGGCTTGGCTATAACGGCTCACTGCATACTCCGCAGATGGTTGAAGGTTAACGAGCCTCATAGTGTATCATTGCTGGATTGAAAGTACGGAATAATGCCGAATTAACAATAAAACCCCGCCTTTAACGGGGAAAATATTTTACTCAGGCGCTAATTGTGTAAAATACGACAAAGTATTTGATGCCAGCTAACGAAAGCGCAACGAGATCGAAGTTATGAAAAGAATATGTTTGATGCTTTGCCTGACATTCGCCCTGCCCACTCTGGCCCAAGGCGATGCCGAAGCAGGTAAGACCAAGTCCCAGACCTGTGCCGCCTGTCATGGCCCCGACGGTAACAGCGCCGTCGACATGTACCCCAAGCTGGCCGGTCAGCACTATGATTATCTGTTAAAACAATTGCGCGAGTTTAAGCTGGGTGCCCAGACCAATGGCGATGAAGGCCGTTATGACCCGGTGATGTCCAGTCAGGCCATGCCGCTATCCGAGCAGGATATGCACGATCTAGCGGCATTCTATGCTTCACAGGAACCGATGCAGGGCAGCACGCCGGAAGACGTTATCGCTCAGGGTGAAGCTCTGTACCGCGGTGGTGACACCGAGCGTAAGGTAACCGCTTGTATTGCTTGCCACGGCCCTCGCGGCGACGGCATGGGCCTGGCGAATTTCCCCGATATCAGTGGCCAACACAGCACTTACCTGAAGGCTCAGCTGGAAAAATTCCGTTCTGGCGACCGTAACAACGACCACAATGGCATGATGCGCGACATCGCCATGAAACTGACCGACGAGGACATTGAAATCCTGTCAAAATACATCAGCGGTCTTTACTGATTCACAAGGCGGTTTACGAGCCGCCTTTTTTGTGTCCAAAGCCGGAACACAAAAAAAGTACAAAAAATATCTTGTAAAGATATTGTAAAAAAATTTAAAGCCGGTAAGCTTTGGGACACTTTGATGCAGCGCAACTAAAAATAATAACGCATGCCGCATCACAAGAAGAATAAAGTGTCAGGATGACCAATAATAATAACAACGACTTCGTTAACAATAATAAAAAGTGAAGGCCTTCCGAGAGGAAGGAGTAACGTCCGGGAAAGACGATAATGGGAGAAGTGTCGCTCGGCACTTGGTTAAATGAAAGGCGATAGGTAGACTATCGCCTTTTCTTTATGCCCGAATAGAACATGCAGTGCCCCCTGTGCCGCTCAAACAATTATCAGCATTATCACAGCGACCCGCGTCGGGACTATTATCAGTGCCAGTCTTGCCAACTGGTGTACGTACCCGATGAGCAACGCCTTGATGCACACGCCGAGAAAGCTGAATATGATCTGCACAATAACCAGCCTGATGACCCTGGCTATCGTCGCTTTCTGAGTCGCATTACCGTCCCAGTCTGCCAGCGAGTCACACCCGCCAGCCGCGGGCTGGACTTCGGTAGCGGCCCTTGTCCGGTTCTGGCCATGATGCTAACTGAGCAAGGGTTTGACATGACGTGCTATGATCCTTTCTATGCGCCAGAGACTCAGGCACTCAAGCGGCGCTACGATTTTATTACCAGCACCGAGGTGGTGGAGCATTTATTTGAACCCGGCAAGGAGCTGGCCCGGTTACTGGATTGCCTGAGGCCGAGAGGACAACTGTTTATTATGACCAAGAGGGTGATCGATCATAGCCGGTTTCAACATTGGCATTATAAGAACGATCCTACCCATGTGTGTTTTTTCAGCGATGCTAGCTTCCACTGGTTTGCCGAAAGACACCAACTACAACTTAGCCTGTTGGGTCCGGATGTGGTCGTCCTGACACGCCCTTAACCCTAAGCGGAGATCGATAACGTGAGCAAAACCCGTCTATCCAAAGAGTACAAAAGAAAACATCGCCAGCCTGCTCCCAAGGGAAAACTGAGCCAGACCAGCTCCGGCAAGACCAAACACCCCAAAGGACGCCCCGCAGGCAAGCGTAATGCCCCTGAGTCTGGCGCAAAGCCATCAGGCTCTGCCAAGACTAAGGCTGATCCGAGACTTGGCAGTAAAAAGCCGATCCCGCTTAATCCGACGCCTGAGCCGAAGGCAGAAGCCCCCGCTCGTTTTTACAGCCCCAAAGAAGAACTGGCCGCCATCGAAAACGACCAGCGTCTTGAGCAGCTATTGGATAAAGAAGAACAGGGTCAAAGTCTGGCCGCCGATGAACAGGCCTACATGGACAAGCAACTGCAAAGGCATGCAAAACTTTGTCAACTGCTGGGCATTGATCTGGAAGCCGAAGAAGACAGTAACGATAAGAACGATGAAGATCTGCTCGATAAGCTGGACCCGCGCCACCTGGATGACTTTAAGCCTGAGTAACTTATGCTAATCACCATTTTGATCACCAGCGCTGCTCTGATCGTGTTGGGGCTGGGCTTTTATGCTGGCAAATTGTTATGTCAGCTGCGCCATCAACAACAGCAGCGGCAACAAGCCGAGGAAAAGCGTAAGGCCTATGTGCATCAGAGTATTCAGACTATTGCTAAAGCGGTAGAGCAGCAACAGTGCGGTCTGTCCGAGGCCAGCATTCGCCTGTGCGTGCTGCTCGACAACCTGCCCGACCGTGAGGAGCAGGATTATGCCCGGCAGTTCCCCGCCCTGCACGACCTCTATGATCGAATAAAACATATGCCAACCCACGATGCCTGGAAGGCTTTACCTAAAAAAGAACGCCGGAAAATGGAGTTACAGCAAGGCCAGTTCGAGGCCGAACTGGAAACCGCTATTTTGAAGGAAGCCGAGCAACTGCGTCAGCGCTTCTGACTTTCTTTATGGCCCAGGGCACGAACAGCCTCATAACAATGACAGTCGGTGGTATGGTCGTTAACCATCCCCACCGCCTGCATAAAGGCATAGCAGATGGTACTCCCTACAAAGCTAAAGCCTCGCTTTTTTAAGGCCTTGGCCATGGCATCCGACTCAGGCGTACTCACCGGAACCTGCTCAAAAGATGCCCACTGATTCTGCACCGGACTTCCTCCCACAAAGCCCCACAGGAAATCGGCAAAGCCCTCACCCTGCTGCCGCATAGCAATATAAGACTTAGCATTCTTTATTATTGACTTTATCTTTAATCGATTGCGAACAATACCCGGATTAGTCATCAGACGTTCAACATCGGCCTCGGTCATGGCCGCGACCTTGTCTGGGTCAAAGTTATAAAACGCCGCTTCGTAGTTAGCCTGCTTCTTTAAGATGGTGATCCAGCTTAATCCCGCCTGTTGTCCATCCAGGCATAACTTGGCAAACAACTGCTGACTATCGTATTCAGGGCGTCCCCATACGTTGTCATGGTAGTGTTGATAAACGGGGTCATCGCTGACCCACCCGCAACGTGTTAACGACACCATAAACCGCTCCGTTCCAACAAAAGAAAGTTAAATTTAGCCTACATTCAAAAGCGCTCAAAAGGTATACTTGGCGGCATTTTTCAGACCATTAAGCAAGCCATATGCAGAAGTTCGATATTAATACCTTCCAGGGGCTGATCCTGGCGCTTCAGGATTACTGGGCACGCCAGGGCTGTGTCATTATCCAGCCGCTGGATATGGAAGTCGGTGCCGGTACCTTTCACCCTATGACGTTCCTGAAGTCCATTGGCCCTGAACCTATTAACAGTGCCTATGTTCAGCCTTGCCGCCGCCCTACTGACGGTCGCTACGGCGAAAACCCGAATCGACTGCAACACTATTATCAGTTTCAGGTTATGCTTAAGCCCTCCCCGGACAATATTCAGGAGCTGTATTTGGGCTCACTGAAAGAGTTGGGCTTCGATCCCCTGGTGCACGACATTCGCTTTGTGGAAGATAACTGGGAATCCCCTACACTGGGCGCCTGGGGCCTGGGTTGGGAAGTCTGGCTTAACGGCATGGAAGTGACCCAGTTTACCTACTTCCAGCAGGCAGGTGGCCTGGAGTGCGCACCGGTAACTGGCGAGATCACCTATGGTCTTGAACGTCTGGCCATGTACATCCAGGGTGTCGACAGCATCTACGATCTGGTTTGGACCGACGGTCCCATGGGTAAGGTCACCTATGGCGATGTATTCCATCAAAACGAGGTGGAGCAGTCAGCCTATAATTTTGAGCACGCCGATGTAGACGCCCTGTTTCGTCAGTTTGATCAGTGTGAAAAAGACAGCCAGTATCTGATTGAACAAGGCCTGGCGCTGCCCGCCTATGAGCAGGTCATGAAAGCCTCTCATGCCTTCAATATGCTCGACGCACGCCATGCCATTTCCGTCACCGAGCGTCAGCGCTATATCCTGCGGGTACGCACCCTGGCCAAAGCCGTGGCCCAGCGTTATTACGAATCGCGCGAAGCTCTTGGATTTCCCCTGTGCCAAAAGGAGAGCCGTTAATGCACACAGAGTCATTACTTATTGAAATTGGCACCGAGGAGTTGCCACCTAAGGCACTGCAGAGCCTGTCCATCGCCTTTGCCGATGGAATAGAGGCAGGCCTCGAGAAAGCAGAACTTTCATTCTCTAAATTAGATACCTTTGCCGCCCCACGTCGATTGGGTGTGTTGGTTTCTGACTTATCCGCTCAGCAAGCCGACAAGGTGGTGGAAAAGCGCGGCCCCGCGATTAGTGCCGCCTTCGACGGAACCGGTGAGCCTACTAAGGCCGCCCTGGGATGGGCAAGGGGTCAGGGGATCGAACTGGACGATGCTCAACGTCTCAAAACCGATAAAGGTGAATGGTTACTGCATAAGGCCGAGGTGAAAGGCCAAGCCCTGGACGCCCTATTGCCAGAGATTGTCTCTGCCGCACTCAATGGCTTACCTATTCCCAAGCCGATGCGCTGGGGAAGCAGCCAGACTCAGTTTATTCGTCCGGTTCATACGGTGACCCTGCTTTACGGAGCAAAAGTTATCGATGCACAAATCTTAGGCATTAACTCAGGCCGCAATATCAATGGCCATCGCTTCCATAGCTCTGGAGCTATCGAGTTAGCCCACGCCAATGATTATCAGGAGGCGCTGCATAAGGCCTATGTTATCGCCGATTTTGATCAGCGTAAGGCCCGCATTCGACAGCAACTTGAAGACGCGGCCAAACATCAGCAAGCCGTCGTTGATATGGACGATGATTTACTGAATGAAGTCACTGCTCTGGTCGAGTGGCCTGAGGTACTGGTAGCGTCTTTTGACCAACGCTTTTTGGATGTCCCCAAAGAAGCGCTCATCTACACCATGAAGGATGACCAGAAGTACTTCCCGCTGCTGAGCCAAGACGGTCAGTTACTACCTCGTTTTGCCTTTGTGGCTAATATCGACAGTAAAGATCCCCAGCAGGTCATCAAGGGTAACGAGCGGGTGATCCGTCCCCGCCTGGCCGATGCCGAGTTTTTCTTTAACACCGACCGCAAACAGAGTCTCGAGTCCCGGCTGGACTCACTGGGTTCTGTACTGTTCCAGAAGCAGTTAGGAACACTCGCCGATAAATCTAAGCGCATTGCCGAGCTGGCTGCGTTTGTTGCTTCTCAGCTCGAGGTCAACCAGGCCTACGCTCATCGTGCCGGGTTACTCAGTAAGACTGACCTGATGACCCAGATGGTCATGGAATTCCCCGACGTCCAGGGAGTTATGGGCATGCACTACGCCCGCTTTGATGGTGAGCCTGAGGTGGTGGCCAAGGCGCTGTTTGAACAGTATCTGCCCCGCTTTTCCGGCGATATCCTGCCAAGTGAACCAGAAAGCGCGGCGGTAGCGATTGCCGATAAAGTGGACACACTGGTGGGCATTTTTGGTATTGGTCAGTCGCCTAAAGGCGATAAAGATCCCTTTGCTCTGCGTCGCGCGGCCATCGGACTGATCCGCATTATGGTTGAGGGCCAGTATCAGCTGGACTTGTTGCCACTGCTGGAAAAGGCCACAACCCTGTTCGGCGACAAACTCACCGCTAAGGAAACGGAAAAGCAAGTACTGGACTTTGTACTGGGCCGCTTCCGCGCCTGGTATCAGGAGCAAGGCGTAGATGCTAACACCGTGCAGGCGGTGCTAGAACGTCGCCCCACCAGTCCGGTGGATTTCGACGCCCGCATTCAGGCTGTTAAGGCTTTCCGTTCACTGGAAGCCGCCGAATCATTGGCAGCAGCCAATAAGCGCGTGGCCAATATTCTGGCCAAGAGCGAAGTAAATATTGACGAACTTAACGTCGACCACGCCTTGCTTAGCGAGGCAGCTGAAACTCAGCTAGCTGAACAGGTCAGTCAGGCTGCCGTCGATGTTAATACAGCGGTAGCGGAATTAGATTATAAAACCGCTCTTTACCGCCTGTCCGAGTTGCGGGATACCGTGGATGCTTTCTTCGATAGCGTGATGGTAATGCATGACGATCCGGCCATTCGTACCAATCGACTGGCAATACTGGGACAGTTGCGCCAATTGTTCCTTAAAGTGGCCGACATATCGGTGCTTAACTAAGAGCCCTTTACCGGGCTAGTGCTTTCATTACCAGCCCGGGGTTGCTATAAGGGTATTGGGTCGCCCCCATTAAAAACATCTCTAAAGGTTAGAAGTATTATGAAATACGCTTTTATCTCATCCACCATAGCGCTGGCTACGCTGTTAGCCGGTTGCTCCGTAACTAGGGACATACTTCCTCAGCAGTCCGTCCCGGAAGATCTGTACCTACGGGGAGTGTTTAACTGGTGGGAAGCCGATGAAGCGTATAGATTGAGCGCCTCTGACAAGGCGATATTCAGCACCACCGCCGAGCTGATCGCCGACGGACAGCCTTACGATTTTCGTTTTGCCGACAAAGATTGGTCACCGGGCGCGAACTGCGGGTACGAGAACGCCACTGATCAGAGCATTTCTTTGAACCAGGTAGTCATCGCCGACTGTGATAGCGAGAATAATCATTTTCAATTTACCCCCCCAAAAACCGATACTTACCGTTTCAGTATCGATTTTTCTGAGCCGAGTCAGCCCAAGGTGACAGTCACTAAGGCTTAGACAACCCGTTTTTAAAGGAGAATTAGTTTTCTCTAAGTAATAAAAAAGCCATCCGCACGGATGGCTTTTTTTACGGCATGATTTAACGCCAGAGCAGATTGTCACTACACATCGAGGTTCGCCACATTAAGCGCGTTTTGTTCGATAAAGGCGCGACGAGGTTCGACCTGGTCACCCATCAGCGTGGTGAACAGTTGGTCGGCACCGATGGCGTCTTCGATGGTCACCTGCAGCATACGGCGGCTGTCTGGGTCCATGGTGGTTTCCCAAAGCTGCTCTGGGTTCATCTCACCCAGTCCCTTATAACGCTGCACGTAAATGCCGCGCTTAGACTCATTCAACAACCATTCCAATGCCTCTTCAAAGTATTGGATTTCGTGTTTCTTCTCGCCTCGGGCCACATAGCCACCAGGCTCGATCATATTGTTGATTTGCTCATTAAGGGCGCGAATGCGCTTATATTCCGTCGACTCGACAAAGTCGTGGTCAATGCGGTATTCGGTATCGATACCATGCTGGCGTACCACGATAGCGATGTACCAGGCATTACGTTCTTCGTCGGCACGCACTTCATACTTGTACAGCGCGCCGTCGGCTTCTTTCTCTTCTATGGCAGCCACGAAATCCTTAGCAAAGGCATCCAGCTTACCCTTATCATTTAAATCGCTGGGTTGAAGGCGGTCACTGTAAACCAAACGGGTCAGGATCGAATAAGGCATCATGCGACTGATACGGTCGATCATTTCCATAGTGGTCTGGTACTGCTTCACGATAGCTTCTAATGCTGTGCCGGAAATCGCCGGAGCATCAGCATTCACATATAAGGCAGCGTTATCCAGGGCCATCGAGGTCAGATAAGCGGTCAAAGCAGGCTCATCCTTAATATAGTGCTCCTGTTTACCTTTTTTCACCTTGTACAACGGCGGCTGGGCAATATAAACGTGACCCCGTTCGATGATTTCCGGCATTTGACGATAAAAGAAGGTCAACAGCAGTGTGCGGATATGCGAGCCATCTACGTCAGCATCGGTCATGATGATGATTTCGTGATAGCGCAACTTGTCGGGATCATACTCGTCACGACCAATACCGCACCCCAAAGCCGTTATCATGGTGGCCACTTCCTGAGAGGAAAGCATCTTGTCGAAGCGTGCCTTTTCTACGTTCAGGATCTTACCCTTGAGCGGTAGAATGGCTTGGTTACGTCGATTTCGTCCCTGCTTTGCGGAACCGCCGGCAGAGTCACCCTCCACAATATAGAGTTCAGAAAGCGCAGGGTCTTTTTCCTGGCAGTCGGCCAGTTTACCAGGCAACCCTGCCAGGTCTAAGGCACCCTTGCGTCGGGTCATTTCCCGTGCTTTCCGGGCCGCCTCACGGGCTCTGGCAGCATCGATGATCTTCCCCGCAATAATCTTGGCTTCGTTAGGATTCTCTAGCAGGTAGTCCCCTAGCTTCTCGCCCATGGTGGTTTCAACGGCCGACTTCACCTCTGAAGACACCAGTTTATCTTTAGTCTGAGATGAGAACTTCGGATCCGGTACCTTGACCGATATAACGGCGGTCAGTCCCTCACGGGCGTCATCACCGCTGGTATTGGTCTTGGCTTTCTTATTCAGCCCTTCATGTTCAATGTAATTGTTCAGGGTTCGGGTCAACGCACCTCGGAAACCCGCCAGATGGGTACCACCATCCCGCTGCGGAATGTTGTTGGTGAAGCAGAAGATATTCTCCTGGAAACTGTCATTCCACTGCATGGATACTTCCACGCTGATACCATCTTCCCGCTCAGTCGCGAAGTGGAACACCTTGTCGTGAATGGGCGTTTTTTTATCATTAAGGTATTCAACGAAGGCTTGAATTCCACCCTCGTATTTAAAGTGATCACGCTTTCCGTCGCGTTCGTCCTGAAGAATAATGGATACACCAGAGTTTAAGAAAGACAACTCTCGTAAACGCTTAGCCAGAATATCGTAATGGAATTCCGTATTACTGAATGTCTCATCCGAAGGCCAGAAACGAAGTTGGGTGCCAGACTCATCCGTCTTACCCACTGCAGCCAGAGGAGACTGCGGCACACCATGCTGATACTCCTGCTCAAAGATCTCACCGTTTCGCTTAATGCGCAGTACCAGCTTCTCTGAAAGCGCATTAACCACAGAAACACCCACACCGTGCAAGCCCCCAGATACCTTATAAGAGTTATCGTCGAACTTGCCGCCCGCGTGCAGCACCGTCATTATTACCTCTGCTGCAGATACTCCCTCTTCTTCGTGAATCTCCGTTGGAATACCACGGCCATCGTCCCGAACGGATACCGAGCCATCGTTATGGATAGTCACTTCAATATCGGCACAGTGACCGGCTAAGGCTTCATCGATGGAGTTATCTACAACCTCAAACACCATATGGTGAAGACCCGTGCCGTCATCGGTATCGCCGATATACATACCGGGTCTCTTTCTCACCGCATCCAGTCCTTTTAGGACCTTGATGCTGGACGAGTCGTAATTCTGCTCTTCTGACATTTACTTTAACTCCTCTTTCACCTGGCCATGTTCCACGTGAAACACTTTTTTATCTTTATAATCGTCCATAAACGCAACCTGCTGTTGCTCTATGGCTGTAACAAAAACCTGTGCAGATGATGCCAGCAACTTCGTGAGAAACTTCTCACGCATGGCAGCATCCAACTCAGCCCCGATGTCATCTAATAGAAACAAAGACTGTCGGCCCTGGACCCGATGCAAATACTCGGATTCAGACAACAATAACGCGGCAACCAGCATACGAGCCTGCCCACGAGAAAGCCTCTCTGCGGCTAACACACCCTCTGTTTTTATTCTTAAATCAGCCTTGTGGGGACCACTATGGGTAAAGCCGAGCCGTTGGTCTCGCTCAAAGTTTTGCTGTAAAACCGCCGCTAATGAACGACCTTTTTCCCATCCCCTATGATACGAAATTTCGAAGCAAAAATCCGTTAGAAATTGCTTTAGATTATCATTGATATAGGGTTGTAACGCCGATACTAGCGCCTCTCTGAGATCATTGAGCTGCTCACCGTAACGAACCATCTGTTGGGTCCAGTAGTCGCTACCATCTGCCTTTAATTCTGATGAGTTTTGCTTAAGCAATGCGTTCCTGTGTTTCAATGTTTTTTGATAGCAAGCACTCACACTATGGAACGACTGTTCCACGTGGAACAGTGCCCAATCTAAGAATCGACGACGACCCCCAGGGCCACCTGAAACAATATCGGCACTTTGCGGTGTGAACAGCTGAACGGGTAGATGTCGCACTAACTCAGACACGCGCTGTAAGGTTTCGCCATTACGCCGAATCTGAACGTTTCCTTTTCGGTCACGCTGGTAACCCAACTTAATAACACTCTCATCATCAGGCTGATCAGACGTGATCTGGCAGAAAACGACGAAGGCCTCTTCGCCGTGCTGAATCGCATGGTCATGACGGTGGGTACGAAAAGAGCGGCCGAATCCAAGATAGTGAATGGCTTCGACCAGCGATGATTTGCCGCTACCATTGGCACCGTAGATCACGTTTAAGGAGGTGGACGGATGCAGGCTTACATCCGTCAAATTCCGAAACTGCTTTATCTGGACGTGGTCCAGTTTCATAAAAGGGCGGGGAACAAATTCAATGAGACTACAAGCGCATTGGCATCACTACATAGAGTGCCGCGTCATCGGCTCCATCTTCTATCAAAGCACTGGAGTTGGAGTCGGACAGGGAAATTTTTACCGTGTCGGAGACCAAGGCATTCAGTACGTCAATCAAATAAGCCACGTTAAAGCCAATTTCCAGCTCATCACCCTGGTAGTCCACATCGACCAGCTCTTCTGCTTCTTCCTGCTCTGGGTTGTTGGCAGTGATCTTCAATTCACCACTGGCCAGATTGAGCCTGACACCACGAAACTTCTCGTTAGAAAGAATGGCAGCACGGGTAAATGCCTGCTTCAGAGACTCGTTTGTGGCCTCTACCAACTTATCACCATCCTTAGGTAATACTCGTCGGTAATCCGGGAAACGGCCGTCCACCAGTTTGCTGGTAAATATAAACTCGTTTGAGAAGATGCGAATATGATTAGCACCGATTTGAATCTTTAGCGGCTTATCTTCGTTCTCTATCAACCGGGAGATCTCCAGTACGCCCTTTCTCGGGACGATGACCTGGCGCTCAGGCAAACCACCCTGCTCATAGTTAAGCCGACACATAGCCAGACGATGCCCATCGGTAGCGACGGAGCGAATCACATTGTCCTCTGTCTCGAAAGACATACCATTAAGGTAGTAACGCACATCCTGCTGAGCCATTGAGAAGTGGGTCGTGTCGATCAGCTTTTTCATATCCGATTGGGTGATTTCAAATTCCACTTCACCCTGCCAGTCTTCCAGGTTTGGATAATCACTGGCAGACAGCGTCGAAAGAGAATACTTACTGCGTCCGCACTTGAGAATGGCTTTACTGCCATCGATGGTAAACTGAATATCGCTGTTACCGGTAAACCCTTTACAGATATCCAGCAACTTCTTGGCAGGTACCGTGATTTCACCTTCCTCAAAGTCCCCGGTCAAGCTCACATTAGAAATCAGCTCTACCTCTAAATCCGTACCTGTCAGCCATAGTTTGCCCTCACTGACCTTAATGAGCACATTAGATAAAATGGGTAAGGTATGACGACGCTCAACGGCACCGGCGACCAATTGAAGTGGTTGTAAAAAGTTTTCCCTGCTGATGGTAAATTTCATGAGCGACTCGTCTTTATTTTTATGATGACAGTGTGCGAATCAGATTTTGATAATCTTCTTTTATATCGTGACTCTCTTCACGCAATTGCGCAACCTTTCGGCAAGCATGCAATACGGTTGTATGGTCCCTTCCGCCGAAGGCATCGCCAATCTCCGGTAAACTATGGTTGGTCAGTTCCTTTGCCAGAGACATGGCCAATTGTCTGGGTCTGGCCACACTGCGACTGCGTCGCTTAGACAAAATATCCGCCACCTTGATTTTATAATACTCGGCAACCGTTTTTTGTATATTGTCTATAGTAACCAGTTTTTCCTGCAACGCCAGCAGATCCCGCAAGGCTTCACGAACAAAATCGATGGTAATGGGACGGCCAGTGAAGTTAGCATTGGCGATCACCCTATTCAGCGCGCCTTCCAGTTCACGCACATTGGAACGCAACCGCTTAGCGATGAAGAACGCTACTTCATCAGGAAGATGGATACGGTTTTCTGTTGCCTTACGCATTAAAATCGCCACCCGGGTTTCCAGCTCTGGTGGCTCGATGGCAATCGTCAGTCCCCAACCAAAACGTGATTTCAGTCGATCCTCAACACCGTCGATTTCTTTTGGGTAGCGATCCGACGTCAAAATAATCTGTTGATTCCCCTCCAACAAG
The DNA here is from genome assembly GCF_003143555.1 of Saliniradius amylolyticus. Lineage (NCBI taxonomy): Bacteria > Pseudomonadati > Pseudomonadota > Gammaproteobacteria > Alteromonadales > Alteromonadaceae > Saliniradius > Saliniradius amylolyticus. The sequence continues at coordinate 761 of NZ_CP029347.1, read as the reverse complement.
GCATTAAACGTGTGAAAGAACTCTTCCTGGGAACGATCCTTCTTTGCAAAAAACTGAATGTCATCGATCAACAACGCATCCACAGAGCGGTAATAACGTTTGAACTCCTCGATGGCATTATTTTGCAGCGCCTTAACCATATCCTGCACAAACCGCTCAGAGTGCATGTAAACCACTTTAGCATCGGGCTTTTTATCCATCAGCCCATTGCCTACGGCGTGTAACAAATGGGTCTTACCCAGGCCGGTTCCCCCATAAATAAACAAGGGGTTGTACGCGCCCCCTGGGTTGTCTGCCACCTGGCTGGCGGCCGCCCGAGCGAGCTGGTTGGACTTACCTTCGACAAAGTTCTCAAATCGGTAGGTGCGATTAATGTTGCTCTTATGATCCGCCGGCGCATTGACGACTGGCCCTTGAGGCGAAGAATTCTGTTGTTGGCGTGGCACAAATGACGGCGCCACCCTACTCCCGTTAGCCTGGCCAGTAGCCTGATGAGTCGAAGGCCTGGGAATCGCCGCCGCTGGCGTGCCGGACACTTCAAACCGGAGGCTGGGAGCCTGTCCATCACAAATATCAACACATAATTCATTGATTCTATTGATGTACTTATCCCGTACCCAATCGAGAACGAAACGATTCGGTGCCAGCAGAGTCAGAGTTTGCTCATCTTGCTGAGCCTGCAGCGGTCTTATCCACATGCTGAACTGCTGTGTTGGCAACTCCTGTTGCAACCGTCTAAGACACTGCTCCCACAAAGCCAT